>DASREJ010000260.1:0-53182 GCA_035652115.1 Bryobacteraceae bacterium | reverse complement strand
CGGCCTTTCCCCGTCCAAGTTGTATTTCGCGCTCTGGAGCCTCGTAAAACCGCTAGATCCAGGCGAGCGGCGGGCGATCATCTCGCGGATAGCCGCTTGGGCCGGAACACATGCCGACGAACTGGAGCGTGATCGGATTTTGATCCCCGACGAGGTGCGCGAATTGAGCGAGCCCGCTTTTATCGATATCGGCGCCCATACGGTCACACATCCGTCGCTGCCCAGCCTGAGTTCGGCGGAGCAACGATGGGAGATCCAAGAGAGCCGTATGATATGTGAAGAGCTTGCGAGTTCGTCCGTTTCCGGCTTTGCGTATCCGTTCGGCGACTTTGATGATGACTCGTGCTCGCAAGTGAGCGCTGCCGGATTTAAATTTGCATGCACTACCAAGGAACATCCCATTCTGCCTGCCCAGGATCTAATGCGGCTGCCGCGCCTCTATGTTGGCGATTGGAACACAGCTGAATTTGAGGCCAAAATTTTGCGAAGACAATGACAAATCCGAACGAAACGGGCCCCCTTGTCACCTGGCTGCTGCCCGTAAAGAACGGGATGCCCTATTTGCCTGAAACATTAGCGTCAATAGCGGCGCAAACTTATCGCGGCTATCAGGTGCTGGCATGGGACAATGGTTCGACGGATGATACCGTGGAGGAATTAAAGTCCTGGATTCCGTCTCGCTTGCCGGGACAAGTGATCATCGATCGTCCTGCGGGTCTTGGCGGATCCCTCGCCATGATGATTGAAGAGTCGAAAACGGAATTTTGCGCCCGGATCGACGCGGATGACGTGAATGTTCCGACCCGGCTGGAAACACAGCTGACGTTTCTGCGAAGCAATCCCGAAGTCGCCGCCGTCGGATCGCAGGTCATGCGAATCGACGAGGCGGGAAGAGAATATGGGCAGCACTATGCGCTGCCGTTGAAGCATGACGATATTGTACAGCGAATGCTGCATGCGTGGGTGATGTGGCATCCAACCGTATTATTGCGCCGCCAGGCCGTCCTCGATGTCGACAATTACCGCAACTGGGATCCTTGCATTGAGGACTACGATCTTTGGATGCGGCTCGCCGTCAAATATAGATTGGCAAATATAGATGCATGTCTCGTCAAGTATCGTCTGCTCGATTCAGGAGTGACGCAACTCGCGATCCGGAAAGGTACTTTGGATAAGGCCATACAAAAGTGTTTCGCAATGAACGCTCCGCATTTGTTTGGCTGCTCGGAGGCGGAAGCAGCCCGATTGAGGAGCGACAAAACGCGGGCGATCGAGCCACTTCTAATGCGCATCGCGCGCTATCTTTGCCAAACGCAAGGAGGACGGTTGGAAGATCGGCTACGCTCGGAATCCTGGAAGACAGCGGTAAAGGAATTGACCCGCACGGCCGCGTAAACGCGAAGGCCGCAGGCTGAAACGCTTCCCGACTACTGTACGAGGATTTGCTCCGCAGTGACCTGCGTGTGCGCAGCACCGCTAAACTCGAAAAGAAATACGGCGTGCCCGTAGATCTCATAGAGAGGCAGCGATAACGCAACTATTTGATCGGCGTTCAGATGCGCGAAGGTTGAGCTCATTTCTTCTCCTGTAAAGGCATCGATCGCCTTTGCGCGTACGAGAAGCGGGCTTTGAACGCCCGAGCGGAATCGGGCCGTGAGCGAAGAACTTCCGCAAAGCGGTACATCTATGAAATACAGCTTCCCGGCTCCTCCGTTCAGGAGCGTGGTCGCGGCTCGGATTTTGCGGCCAGTAATCCGCAGCCGGCTGTCCACATAGACGCCAATTTTCCCGGCCTGACTGCTGCGACCCTCCCATTCGGGCAAAGGCCCTTTTTGCTCCAGTTTCTGCGGAAATGATTGTCGCCCGAATTCCATTCGATCCCCGTTCGCCAATACTTCAGCAAGATCGAATACCGGCCGGCGTCGAGCCGCATCGATAGCAATCTCCATCAACTCTTGCACCCGCTCCACCGGTCCGCCGTGCGACGCTTCCAATTGAAGCGCGAGCTCTGCCCGCCCGAGTGTGGCGGCTAACATAGCGAAATCTCCACTTTCGCCACGTGACTCGAACACAGATTGCGGATGATCCGGCGGCAGAGTTGAAAACAGTCCGCCCGGCATCCGCTGCGGTTCTGCCGCCCTAGCGCCGTAGGCCGAGATCGCAAACCATGGTGCTCCTCCGGCACAGAGCGACCGTGGAATGTCCAATGCAGCGGCTGTAAGACGAATCTCCTCGACGTTCTTGACCGCCGGCGGTTCGTGGCCGTGCGTCGAGATGCCGCCCACGACAGGAAGCAATTCGACCGCTCCGTTTTCCATCCGGCGACGGTTCATCAACAGATCGCCCAGGAACAGCGATGAAGCGAGCGCGTCCGATCGCTTGTTGTAAAATTCCAAGCAAGCAAAATGCTTGGCCAAATTCGCTGGCGACGCAGCCCAAACAGGACCTCCCATCGGCTGGCCGAGCGCCGACAAGGCCGGGATGTCCCCGGTTGGCAGCTGTTCGATTTCCGGTTTTTCGGATCGGATGCCGCGAACCGCACCAACACAGGTCACGATAGCCGACTGGTCGCGAGCAAGGGCATCGAGAGCCAAAATGAAAAACGAGGGAGCCATCTCGACATCGGCGTCCAGAAAGAAGGCGAATTCGGATTCGCCGATAAGCTTACGCGCTTCGTCGATGCTCGAAGGATCAAAGAATTTGACGGACGGACCATCGGTTCCGGTGAACAAATCGGCAATCGCCCGCTGAATCTCCCCCGCACGGCCCGACAGAACCAAGAATTCCGCAAAGGTTCCGAGCCGTTTGACGTGTGCGGCAAGATTTTCAATGAGTAGCTGAACGGGATAATGCCCCTCATCGATCGTCACGAGAATGGGAATCTTTTTCTCCTCGTCCTTCTGGACAATGCTTCCGTCCGTCCGAACGATCGGAACGGGCACAAGAAGATTTGCACGATGACACGAAACATAACGGTGCCAAGCGGACCAGGCGTTTATATTTTTCAGCGGATCGATGCTCGGCCGTCCCAACCTGGCGCCTCCATCAAGGATCCGGGCAAGCGTTTCGGCAAGCGCAGGCGCCGTCGGCTCGAACATTATATGCGGCCAGCATTCAGGATGGACGAGCTCCTGAATTCCGCTTCCCAGCGTGCTGATGAAAGGTACGCGAGCTTCGATACACTCGTGAATGACGCAAGGACTGTTGTCTGCAAGCGACGGCATCACCGCCAGCTTGTTACCCTGCTTCAGATACGCAATCGCTTCGTCCCGGTCATAGTCGGTCAATAGCTTAATGCGAAACGGCCACTTCGTGCTTCGGTTCAGCAACTGCAAGCCGCTGGAAATTCCCGCATCAGTCGTCTTCCCAAGAAAAGTGACGGTCTTGTCGCGGAGACGATCCGAAATCCGGTCCAGTGCCTCGCAGAAAAGCCAAAGACCTTTTCTGGTTTCCAGGCGGCCGAAAAAAACTAGCTCATCGACCGGAATCGCTTCGCCGCCACCGGATTTCACCGGCTCATCAACGATCGGAAACGGTTGATGGAAAGTTTGTGCCGGGAGCCGCCAGCCATACCGCTCGTATTCGCGAAGCAGATAACGGCTTGGACCGATAACGACATCAGCCAGTTCGACGCTGCGCCGTTCCATGCCGCAAACTTCAAGGTCAGTTATCGAACGGATGTGTTGCTCATTGATCGAACACACCCACTCAAACAGGGGGCTACGGATGTTCAATCGAAACAAAACAACCAAATTGATTTTGTATGCGAGTCCGCTGGGCACGCTGGTTGCCGGCGCGATTCTCTTCGGCCATCCGACATCGTCGTTCAAGCCGGCCACGCCGCCGGTCCAGCTTGTCTCGCTCGAGGCCGGGAAAACTGCTGAGGCCGCGTCACAGAACACGCTGATTCAGCCGACAGGGATCCAGAACGCCATGCCGGTGGAAAGCTTCGTGGCTCTCGGCTCTCCGCTGCCTCAGCTTGCCGCCCTTCCGGCGAATCCTATCCCGTTCGAGGACGGATATCCCGAACCCGCTTCGAATGCGAACGTTGCGCTCAACCAGCCGAAGGTTGAGAAGACCTCGCCGGCTGAGCGTCTCGCGTCACTCGACCTATCGAAACCCGCGGCCAAAACCGCGCGTTCCGACGGTGCGCCCCTTTACACGGCGATTGTCGAAGACGCGAAACCGCCGAAAGGCTGGAAAGAGTTCTGCGCGGAGTATCCTGGCGAGTGCAATGCCAAAACAAGCTCGCCTCGCGAGATTACACTGACCACGGATGCTTGGGACACGATCGTGGGAGTGAATAATTGGGCCAACAAACACATCAAGCCCACGACCGACATGAAGCACTGGGGCCGCGTGAACAAATGGTATTACGCCGACGACGGCCGCGGCGACTGCAAGGATTATGTCCTCGTCAAACAACGTAAGTTGATCGAAGCTGGCTTCCCCCGCGAAGCGCTGCTGATCGCGATCGTCTGGACCAAGCAGAACCAGGGCCACGCGGTGCTTTTGGTGCGCACGGACAAGGGCGAATTCGCCCTCGACAATTTGTCGAAGGAAGTTCGTCTGTGGTCGAAGACGCCGTACGACTACGTCAAACGTCAGACCCGCACCAATCCCAATGCGTGGGTCTATATCGATGGCGATCCGCGCAAGCCTTCGGCAATGGCGGCGAACGACATCCGCTGAAAGCGTTTGAAAACCGCTTGAAAAACGATCTGCGCGTTTCGGTAACGGGACGCGCAGATTTTATTCGGCGGCCCGCAGCAACGAGGCGTTCTCGCTGCCGCTGAGCAGCGCGTCAAAATATTCGATCGTTTGTTTCAGGCCATGGCGAAGCTGAATGGTCGGCTTCCAGTCCAGCAGCCGATTGGCCAACGAGATGTCCGGCCGGCGATGACGCGGATCGTCCTGCGGCAGCGGCTTACTGACGATCTTCGACCGGGCGCCGGTCATTTCAATCACCGCTTCCGCGAGCTCGCGGATGGTGAATTCGGTGGGGTTACCGAGATTGATTGGTCCCGTAACGTCGTCAGCCGAATTCATCAGACGCAGGATGCCCTCGATCAAATCGTCAACGTAACAAAAGGACCGCGTCTGCATGCCGTCGCCGTATACCGTGAGATCCTCTCCGCAGCGCCTGCACGATGAAGTTCGACACGACGCGCCCGTCATTGGGATGCATTCTCGGCCCGTAGGTATTGAAAATACGCGCAACTTTTATCCGCAGCTTATGCTGCCGCCAATAATCAAAGAACAGGGTCTCCGCGCAGCGCTTCCCTTCGTCATAGCAGGAGCGAATTCCGATAGGATTGACGTTGCCCCAGTATTCCTCCGGCTGCGGATGGACCTCAGGATCGCCGTATATTTCCGATGTCGAAGCCTGAAAGATTTTTGCGCGCAGTCTTTTCGCGAGCCCGAGCATATTGATGGCCCCATGCACGCTCGTCTTTGTAGTCTGCACAGGGTCGAGCTGGTAATAAATCGGCGAGGCCGGACAGGCAAAATTGTAGATTTCGTCGACTTCAATGTAGAGCGGGTGCGTCACGTCGTGACGGATGAGCTCGAAGTTCTTTTCATCGAGCAGGTGTGTGATGTTCTGCCGCGTGCCGGTGAAAAAATTGTCGATGCAAAGAACTTCATGCCCCTGCTGAATAAGCCGCTCGCAGAGATGGGAGCCCAAAAAGCCGGCGCCGCCGGTAACGGCAATGGTCTTGTTCGACCAATCCTTCGCGTAGCGCATATCCCCGCCGTTTCGTAATTCTGAATATGATCTGCCTTAAATGACTAAGAGGCTACTCCTGAAACACCCCTCCTACAACGTATGCGCGAAGCTCCCCGCGAACGCGGTTAATACCGTAAAATAAGCTGGGTTCAGCTATCTGCCGATGATCTGTGTTGCGATCCGCTCGGCCTGCATACGCCACGATTTGCGGTGGTTGTAAGGACGATAACAGTCAACGATTGCCTGATAAGTTTCTTTCGCCGCACCCAATCTCCGGAGATCGCGTGAATGACATGCTGGTGTTTCTTCGTCTAAAGCTCAAAAAAGTCGTAGGAATATATAACAGGCTCTTCAAGCGAAAGGTCCGCGCGCTTGGCCAGCCCGCTTGAAAGGCAGAATGCAGATGCCAGGTATAAACGCCTGCATCGACGATATATTCTTTTTGCATAATAATTTTCTGCCAATCAAAACAAGGCGCGCCGTTCTTCGTCGCCGAGCATTCCTTTTATTTCGTAAATTTCGTTCGAGACACGTGAGGAATTCCAGGGTTTGTCCGACACTTCCGACCCGGTGGAAGCGAACGCCGTCGCAGCGCGACATCATGATAGCCAAGCGCGCTTAAGGCGAAAATTGCAATTTCGAAATCATCGTCGAGGCAAAGGTCGTTTACCGCGCGCATTACGCCATACTGCATCCGCTCCAAAAAGGAATAATTCGTATAGTCATTGAATACCAGAAATCCGTTTGGCTTGATCAAGCGCTTTGCTTCGCGAACGTCCCGCACCACTCCTTCGAAGGTGTGGTCTCCGTCAATGTAGATCCAATCAAACAGAGCGTCGGGGAGCTTCGCCATTTCCGCCGACGAATCCCCCTCATGCAGGATTACTTGACGGCGCGAAATCGCGGTGTCGAAAAAAGCCCTATCGAAGTAGCGAAATGAAAGATCAAAGATATGAAACTCGCGCGGCTCGCAGATTTCGAGTATCACTTTCGCGAAATCACCTCGCTGGGTGCCGATTTCGGCAACCATGCCTTGCCGCAGGAGCCGTTTGAGAAGTTCCGTACGGTCACTCACCAAAATACAATTTGCCAGATATTTTTGCGGCAACCATCGCGGAACTACGAATACTTCGTCGTCCACGAACGACTTGATCAGATCGTATCTGGGCTTTGGCGAAGGCTCACGGTCCATTTTCTACCAGATCCGACGGCATGATTGTGTTCTTCCGGACCGGACGGCATTATTGCTGATGAGCTGGCTACGATCAATTACGAACCCCGGCGCTTCGCCCGCGTAGCGCAATACCGTTTGTAGACGTATGTGCCAGGCGGTCATAGGTAAAAATTCACTGGAGCAGCAAATTGAAAACAGATACTTCGCTTTCAACCAGTGTCCCGGCAGTTGGCGGGGTGCATTTCGGCGATTTCCTGAGGCTGCAGCCGATCAGCCGTCATTGGGGATACGACCGTGGACAGCCGATCGATCGCTTCTATATCGAAACCTTTCTTCAGCAGCATTGCTTCGACATCCGCGGAAGGGTTCTTGAGGCTGGCGACAGTTCCTACACCTTGCGTTTCGGCGGCGCACGGGTGACCAAACCCGACGTGCTTCACGTCGACACGCAAGCGCCGGGCGCCACCATCATCGCCGATCTGAGCTCCGCCGATCACATCGGTTCGGAATTGTTCGATTGCATCATCCTGACACAGACACTGCAATATGTATTTGATCTGGGCGCTACGATAAGAACACTGCAGCGAATTCTCAAGCCCGAGGGCGTATTGCTCCTGACAGTTCCTGGCATCGGCCAGACTGATCACGACAGATGGGGTGAGGTTCGCTTCTGGTCGTTTACCGCAGCAGGCCTGCGGCGTTTGTTATTGGCGGAATTCCCTTCAACAGCAGTGCATGTTCAGGCCCGCGGCAACGTGCTGACTGCCACCGCTTTCCTGCAAGGCTTGGCGCAAGAGGATATCCCTTCTCCCCATTATCTTGCGGCCGATGATCCTCATTATCCGCTGACGATCCTCGCCCGCGCCGTGAAACCGACGGCCGATACGATGTCGCATTCTTAATTGACGCTCCGTCTTAACGGATTGTGCTACAGGCGCAAAGCACGAGGTCATGCTACGAGAGCGTTGGTTTTTGAAGGAGCAATTCATGACGCGCTCGTCGCAAAAGTGCTACGCCATTATTACGCCGTATCATAAAGAAGCGCGGCCGCTGCTCCAGCGATGCATAGAGAGCGTAAGAAACCAATCCATACCGACGGACCACTTTCTCGTTGCCGACGGTTTTCCGCAGCCATGGATCGACGGCGAAAAAGTAAGGCACTTCAAGCTCGATCGGGAGCATAACGACAACGGAAATACGCCCCGCGGAATCGGCGCGCTTATGGCGATTGGCGAACAATATGACGGCATCGGCCTGTTGGATGCGGACAACTGGCTCGACGGCGATCATATCGAAGCTTGCCTCGATGCCGCTGCGTCTATCGGCAAATGTGATTATGTGATCGCGCAGCGGCGGTTTCGCCGCCCCGATGAAACGATACTACCGTTTCCCGAGGAGGTCGGACATATTGATACAAGCTGTTTCTTTTTTCTGCCGGGTGCTTTCTGTGTCGTTCCTTATTGGGGGACGATGCCGCGGGCCCTTTCACCCATTTGCGATCGGGTTTTCGCCGCCATGCTGCGAAGACATACGCTGCGGTTCGCCCGCGTCGATAAGCCCACCGTGAATTATCACTGCCTGTGGGCATCTTGCTACTACGTTGTCGGAGAGATCCCTCCCCCGGAAGCCACCCATACGCTGGATGAAACGAAACTGGAGGAATGGCTGAAGTCCTTAACACCCCGGGAAATCGAAGTAGCTTGCCGGTTGGCGGGTGTTTCGAACCTTCGTCCAGGAAAACATTTAGGACTAATCGCCGACCCTCAATCCAGGTCAGCCGAGTAGAGCTGGCAACTTGCTGTATGCGTGCGCGACTGTCATGATACCCGCGCGAATCCAAAGCAGGCCATCGCAGGAGTCTTGATCACTTGGTGGGCGCACCAGGGCTCGAACCTGGGACCTACTGATTAAGAGACAGATTATTCACATAAACATAAGCGAGCATAGTTTCTCAAAACGCTGACGGCTATTGCGTAACTTTCATTTGCTGAGTACGTGG
Source organism: Bryobacteraceae bacterium (assembly GCA_035652115.1). Lineage (GTDB taxonomy): Bacteria > Acidobacteriota > Terriglobia > Bryobacterales > Bryobacteraceae > Bog-105. The sequence continues at coordinate 44,281 of DASREJ010000260.1, read as the reverse complement.
CGAGGTATGTTTTCACCCTGCTACACCACCTTTGTGAATGCCTAGCGAATGCCTAAGACAACTACCACTCTGACAGAAATTACTTTGCGAACTGTGAGGCCGCCCGCTCACGGACAAATTACAATATGGGACGCGCTGCCGAATTTTGGGGTGCGCGTCAGTCAGGGTGGAGCGAAGACCTTCGTGGTTCTTCTCGGTCGTAACGGCAACCGCCACACTATCGGCAGATATCCTATTATTTCTCTTCAGGAGGCCCGCAGCGAAGCCCGACGGCTCTTAGCCGAGCGAACTCTAGGGCAACATCAGCCCCAGAGCATTACCTTTGAGCGGGCATTACCGATCTTCATTGCCTCGCAGTATCAAGGCAAACGAGATCGCAGCCGCAAAGAAACAGAGCGGTTGTTGAAGCGTCATTTCCTGCCAAAATTTCGCGGTGATCGTGTATCTAATATCTCGACGGAGCGGCTCTCACTAATATTGAATAGTTTAGAAGACACGCCATCTCTCCAAAGACACGCACTCATGGCCGGCAGCACCTTTCTTCGCTGGTGCGTCAATAATCGATACATTAATCACAATCCAAGCCAAGGATTAAAGTTCGCGAAGGGTAAGTCTCGTACCCGCACACTCACCAATGAAGAAATTTCTTCCGTCTGGCGGGCAACAAGAGAGCGTACTAATTTTAATTTAATTGTTCGCCTCTGTCTGTTGATTGGCCAGCGTCGCGGTGAAGTCGGCGGACTCCGGGCCGAGTACATCGACTGGCAAAATCAAACGATTACTTTTCCGCCGGAAGCAGTAAAGAACAACCGCGAGCACACTATTCCCTTCGGAAAACTCGCCGCCGCCATTCTCATAACGCTGCCAAAGGAAGGTTACTTATTTCCAGGCAACCACGGCGCTGAATGCTTTAATGGTTACAGCAAGTGCAAGCGCGCTCTCGATAAGAAATGTAAAATTGAACACTGGACGCTGCATGACTTGCGCAGGACCTTCGCTACCAACCTTGCCGGAAAAGGCACCGCGCCCCACATCGTCGAACGATTGCTAAATCACGTCACTGGAATAATTTCCGGCGTTGCGAGCGTGTACAACAAATACAGCTACATGAATGAAATGAGAGAAGCCGTCGCCGCATGGGAGGATCAGCTAAAGCGCCTCTCTGGCTCGGTTCGCCGTGTCGCGTAATGCTATGTGCCGCTATGTTCATGTTGCGGACGACCACCATCTGACCTTATGATCCTCCCTGCCCGCTAGCGATAACTGGCGGCATCGCGATGCCCCTCAACAAGGGGTGTCCGATGACACAGCAACTAGTAGACAAGAAGGGACTGCGATTACTCGGAATTCCATACAGCTTCGCGCATATCGCGCGCCTTGAAGCCGCCGGCGAATTCCCCAAAAGGGTAAAGCTTGGAGCTTGCAGAGTTGCGTGGGTTTACGAAGAAGTAATTGCGTGGATTGAAGAGCGCGTCGCAGCTCGGGTCAAAGCAACATCACCTTCTTGATAGGGCGGAGCCCCGGTGTCCAAACCGGGGCTCTCTTCTTAAAAGATCGGATCCAAAATTTTTTCTCTTGCTATTAACACCACCACCTAGAAAACCTGATCCAAAATAAAGCTCCTCTTCCTTTTTTCCAAATCATGTGTGTCAATGCTTGAAGATAAGACAAGACCAGTTAGCTGAGTCCTGTTTCACGGACGCATCACGCGCCATGAAGAATGTGTTGCTCATTAGTGACTTAAGTCAGCGTTATTATTTTGACTCTTTCGTTGAGCCATGCTCGGCACGAGACATTCGGCTCCTCTTGTTCGATACAAAGCTTTTTCCCAATGAGCTTTGTATTAGTATCGCGGCGACCGCAGCAAGATCACGAGGAACAGTTCAGGTCATAGTGCTTCCTGAAGGGAAAAGAAAAACTGTAAGCCTTCAGGATATTGATGTCGCGTGGTATCTGCGGCCTGGAGGTGTCGTCGCATCGCGTTTCATGACAAAACTTGAGCAGCGATTTACGATCGCCGAGGCGACCGCCGCATTGAATGCTTTATGTAGTGCGCTGGATTGCAAATGGGTGAATAAAAAGGAAACACTTGAGGCTCTAGAAACCAATAAACTGCTTCAGCAAAAAATCGCCGAACGTTGCGGGCTGAAGACACCCTCTACGCTTATAACTAATGATCCAGACCAATTGGTCAGATTCTCAAATAAGCGTGACGGCCTATTACTTAAAACAATGGCCTATACGAAGCTCGACTCTCATTCCAAATATTTCATCTATTCCCAAAAATTTTCGGCACAAGAACTTTTAAAGAACCGAAAGGCGATACGCCATTGCCCGGTGTTCGCGCAGCATTATATCGAAAAACGTTTTGAATACCGAGTGATGAGCATCGGGACGAATGTCCTGGCGTGCCGCATTGACTCCCAAGCGAGCAATCAAACCAAGATCGACTGGCGTCATTACGATTTCGACAGGGTCGAACATAGAGCGGCCCGCCTACCGCAAGCAGTGCAGCGAAAAATACTCAAATTCATGCGTGCAGCGGACCTTCGTTTCGGTGCGATCGACATGATTGAAACACCCAAGGGTGAATTCGTTTTTTTGGAGGTCAATCCAGCGGGGCAATGGGATTGGATTGCAAAATTGGCGAAACTGCCAATTCCAAACGCTGTCGCTACGATGCTCGCAAAACTAATTTAAGCATATCAATCGTTGCGAGGTGCTGTGGCATCCTGCTTTTGGTCGTGCATCTCGGGATTGTTATTTGGCGTCGTCACCACCGTCATGTTGGCTCTGATTTGCGAACGTGGCAGCGTCGGTACCCTCTGTGCCCTTCTAAGAAGTAGAGGAGTATTTCTCCTTATCTTGATCGCCATTTTGTTCATGGCTCATGCCCCCAAAAACACGTTATGAAGAGATGAGAATGATGGCACAACATGCGGGACGCTCACAAGTGGCGGTAGTCGCGATTCCGTTGTAATATTACTTTGGTGCTCTAACCCAAAGGTCAGCAGGCAGCCAAATAAAAGCACACCGTAAGTGCTATCGCGTATGAAAAAGAAAAAAATCAACAAAGACAATGCAATTTTAATCGCGCTTTGCGCCGCAGATCAGCGAGATCGAGTGCCGAATTTCTACAAGGGCAATGAATTCTTGGTGTCGAAGCGCGATCAGCGCCGCCGCACCATTGTATCTGCACTCATCCGACGAGCTGGTCTTAATACCGCGTCCGACTTTTACAATGCAGCGCTCATATTTCAACATGGTAGCAAAGAAAGGGACTACAAGCTGGCCCAGAATCTAGCGCACAAAGCACTTCGTCGAGGGCATGAGGGAGCTCCATGGCTTTTCGCGGCGGCCACAGATCGGCTTCTACTCGAACAAGGCAAGAAGCAGAAATTCGGGACGCAATTTGAGCTTCGCAGGGTAAACCGTAACCAGCGTCAATCAATCCCAAAATTCGTAATTTCTCGTTTTGACAGAAGGACCAGCGATCGCACACGAATTCAATTTGGTGTTCCGCGACTTCGCCAGCTCCTACGCATGGCGAAAACCCTTTCTTAGCTCAAAGAAGACAGCTATGCCGCAGTCTCGGAGAATTTAGAGAAACACAATGGCATCCTCGCTAAATTAGTTTTCATACACGAATTTATCTGTGCCATTCGGTATGTAGTTGCGAAGGTTGTTTTTAAATTTCTATTCTCCGGTCAAGGCAAGATCACTTTTGATAAGAGCTAGCCCGGTATCCAAACCGGGCCTTTTTTGTACAGGCGCTCAGCGAAAACATCCTCAACCGCCGTTATTCACGGCGGATTTGCCATTTCGACAGAAATCCACGTCTCGGTGCGCGCTCCCCTTCCGATCATCATCATGAACGGTACCTGTTCTTTCCAGGTGCTTCACCTCAACCACACGGGATTGGAACTCGCGAATACTTCGCGCGTGCTGGTCCTCTGAGACGGAGAAGTACAATGAATAAAACCCTCATGAATGTTCCGCTGCAGCAGTTGCAGCGCGCGAATGACAACGTAAGAAGGATCGACACCGGCACCGAAATTGAGGCGCTGGCAGCAAGCATCGCAGCCCACGGTCTACTCCAGAATCTTACCGTGCGAAGACTGTCCGCAAATGGGAACGACCGACGCTACGAAGTGCTCGCGGGTGGGCGGAGGCTGCAAGCCTTAAAGCTTCTGGTAAAACGCAAGAAGCTTCCTAAGGATTACATCGTCCCTTGCCGGCTCGCAGACGAGAAAATGGCGGGTGGTATGGAATTATCGCTTGCCGAAAATGTGATGCGGGTTGCATTGCATCCTGCAGATCAATTTGATGCGTTCTCGCAACTACAATCGCAAGGACTCGCCGCATCGGAGATTGCAGTCCGGTTCGGCGTTTCTGAGCGATCTGTCGAACAACGTCTCAAGCTCGCAGCAGTTAGTCCACGACTTATGGCGGAATATAAAGCGGGCAACCTCACACTCGATCAGCTTACCGCGTTTGCGGTAACGGACGATCACGCCTTACAGGAGCATACATGGTTTGAAGCGCCCCTGTTTGATCGGAGCGCCTCGGCTATTCGTAGGGCACTGACCAAATCGTTAGTAGACGGAAGTGACCGTCGCGCGCGATTTGTGGGTGTGAAAAACTATGAGGTTGCGGGAGGCACGGTCGTCCGTGATCTCTTCGATGAGGATGCTGCCTACTTCAACGACAGCCAACTTCTCGATCGTCTCACAGCCAACAAGCTGGCTGAGCAGGCGGAGGATATAAAGCTGGAGGGCTGGAGCTGGGTCGAATGTCATGCCGAGCTCGACTACGAAGCCTTGGCGCGTTTCGGTAAAGTATTTCCGAAACAAATTGCGTTATCTAAAAAGGATGCCAAACGCTTTGCAACGCTGTCCAAGCGTTACGATTCGCTTGTTGCCGCCTTGGAAGATCGTCCAAGCCCTGAAAAATCGGCCACGCTTGATAGGATTTCTGACGAGATCGAGCGGCTCGCGCGAAAGCGGGAGCACTGGCCTAAAACGGCCCTTACCAAAGCAGGCGTAATAGTGAGTCTGACTTCGGAAGGCACACTACAAGTCACACGCGGGCTTATCCGCCAGCAACAGGTAAGGGGCGAAGTGGATGCTGACGGAGCACATTCCGAGACAAGTGTTGAAGGACGAAAAAGCGGTTATTCTGAAGCGTTGCTTCAAGATCTATCCGTTCATCGCACAGCAGCACTTCGGGAAACACTGGCCGACCAACCGGAACTGGCGCTGTCGGCTTTGATCTACACGTTTGTCATGCACCTCTTCTTTGGTGCTACGGAAACTTGTCTGGACGTTCGGCCAACAGCGATCGATCTCGGCAGATTTGCGGACGATATTGGAGAACATCCCGCCGTCCGCGCTATGGCGGAACGCCATACACGGTGGGCTGAATACTTTCCGCAGCCCGAGGCAGCATGGCAATGGATATGCAAGCAAACGCTTGGAACTAAACTCGAACTGCTTGCCTATCTCGCTGCGTGCACAATCGATGGCATTCGGCGTCCGCACACTCCGGGCTCTAATGATCGACTCTCGCAGGCAGATCTTCTTGCGTCAGCCTGTAATCTTGACATGGTGCGCTGGTGGCGGCCGACCACGGTTTCATTCTTTGACCGTATAAGTAAAGAGCTGGTCATCGAGGCCGTATCGGAAGGCGTTTCAAGTGAAGTGGCGAATAACATTTCAGGTATGAAGAAAGCAGCAATGACTTCGAAAGCAGAAGAATTGCTGAGCCCGACTACCTGGCTTCCGTCTCCACTTCGCACAGTTCTGCCGGCTACGAAAAAGGTAAGATAGCATAAACTTGAGGGCCGCGGTGCGGCCCTTTTTTTCTGCGAAAGCGCGAATAGCAGTCTGGCGGTTTATAGCTCGGAAGCTATTTTGAAATCTGTTTTTATTCGCATCAAAGGGGCATCAGTTGTTTCCGGAGCAGGAATCACGTTCCTCTACCGGACGATTACTGTGCCAAAGTAAAATTCGTTATTACTTTTTCTTATTTTTATTTTCAAATTCTACGTCTACATCGCGTTTGTACGCGAAACCAGCTTTAAAGCCCAATGCGTGGAAATAAGCTGACAAACCAAACTTAGTTCCCTTTTTATGTATGTTCGCTTGAGGTGGACCCCGTTCGCCGTGGTCTTGCGCACGAGGTTTTTGGACCGAATTTTTTCTTCGTCGAGGACGCTTGCTCATGACTGCCTCCGGCGAAATTTGACACCTATTTCTAATCTTGCCCCGTAAATACACGGTAGCTTTTCATCACATACTGTATTATATTAGCATACAGTAAGTCAAGCGAATCGTTTCAAAGCGGGGATGGCAATAACGATGGAGATCCAAATGAACAACGCGGCTAGCTTGCCAAAAGCAGCTTCCCGCCGAACGAACTTTTCCGCAACAAGGAAGGAAGCTCGGGTTTCAAAAAACTTTCCTCCTCCCGGAAAACTGCGTCGGCGCTTTAGTATTAGTCTTTCGACGAAATCGGCAGAGGCGTTTGAGTGGCTGAAAGGGGCCACTGATGCTGATACTGATTCAGAAGTAATTCGAAATGCTCTGCGCATTCATTATGTTTTGCTGCAGCGGCATATGGAGGGTAAGACTTTTTATGTTCAAGACGTGAAAACTAAAGAGATGACGAAGGTTGACCTCTTCGTCGCAGAGGGGTGATGAAACAATGAGCGCGGGGTTCGCCCCGCGCTCTTTTTCTTCTCAAAGTGACGCGTAACCGGTGTTATGGGTGGGAGTTGATGATAACCCCCTCCCCATTTGGAATTAATGCGCATTTAGATGTATTTAGCGCCGGGCTTGCATCGCGACTTACTTCTCTTTTTAAGCAACCAATCAAGGAAGGCCTCCTTCGCTTCGCTCGGAGTCTTTCCTCGTACCATCCTCAATTGTCGTGCAGTAGGGCGTTTCTAAAAAATAAAAGCACCATCGCAATAGCATCGAATAGAACCATGCGCGCGCTCTCGCTATTCCAAATTTTTCTTCGTGGCGGAATAAGTCGTTCGAACACTGGAATTTTTCTAACTATCGCCTCAGCGATCGCATCTTTATTTGTTAGTCCGAATTGTTGAAAATAGTCGCGTACTTGCATTCGCGAATACATATGGACCGGAATTGATTGAGTTTCAGCAAGCGTTCTGATGGCATCATTCAAACTTCGAATATGCTTCGCCCGCCGAACTCCCTTAATCGACATGTTTTGCAGCACTAATGCATCCGGTCCATACTGCCCGAATATCGCTCCAATTCGACGGAGGCTTCGACGCATACGTTTATTTCCGCGTATTTCGATAATCCCCCAGTCGACAGGAGAAAATGGCCCTTCAAATAAAACAAACGCGAACCCGCGCACATTCAAATAGATACCAAGAATTAGATCGTACCTTTGCCTTTCTCTCATAAACCTTTCGGATCGTGTCGTGAGGCGGCACGTTCAACAATATCTTTTAATAAAAGTTGTTTAGCTTTATTTTTCGGAGACGACTTTGATTTAAATTTTTTGTCCATCTCATGCACTCTGCGCATGACAGCATCTTCAATATCGGAAAAATGCCCGGGAAGTAATTCAATTGGCATGGTCCCAAAGATTACTTGGCACGCGAGTACGACCATCACACCCGGCTGACGCTTAACCCTCTCAATTCTGGAGACGACCGACCCAGTTTTAAGACCCAATAGATATGCGAGTTCTGCCTGAGTAATTCCCCACTTCAGGCGGTTTGCTCGCATGTAAATTTTGAGTCTGGGCTCCATAGGTTACGTCGTCAGCCGGCTGCATGACGATCGCGCTTTGAAGTATCTGCGAATTCCGAATGCCAACCGAGACGCGAATATTTGCCGATGCGGCACACTCAGCGATGGCAATCTTATTGTATACCCTTTCCCGTAGGAGTCTGGACGTGGGGACAAGGGGACGGAAAAATATGAGCTGATCGCAATTCGATCGGCTCGTTTACATTGCGTGCTTACTACTCTCCTCGTCCCCATGTCCCCCAAGGCCAGGCTTGGCCAGAGGAGTTGCCCACTGTTCTTGCGGCTCGATTCCATATCTCTGGCACAAAATTTTGATTTTTTCGTATTCGCCACGAGGTACGACATAAATACCGTGACTTTTGTAAGTTTGTAGTCCCAACCGTTTTCGGATAATCCCCCCTATCCAACGATTGGTGATTGTTCTGGTGTAGTCATGACCGTATCGCTCGACAACTGCGACGGTGACTGCACCAATAGGAACCGCAGGCCTCTCCGAACTAACCATCAGTTCTGATAACATCTCGAGAATGTGCGATTCCACAGTATCTCCACGCTCCCCGATCAATCGGGCTTGCGCGTTAGCCGCGACGGCTTTCATTTCCTTCTGAACGGTTTCGTCTCGCACGACGCTGAGCAGAGGCATCAATATTTGATTTAGTCTTGGCTCCAAATCTGGATTTAATAGGCTCTCATCTATCTTCGCGTCGATACGATGGCGGAATCTATATAAGAGCAGTCTGTTGCGAAGAGCTCTCGCTTCCGATTTAAACGAGAGGGGTAGATTTATTGGAATGTCCGCACGCAACTTCCGAGGAGACATCTCTTCGGTTATAAATCGGCTTTCCAGCCCCTTGTCTTCATAATTTCCACGCGTTGCGACTATCTTTGGCCCGAATACGTGGAACGCTTGCGGATTAAACTCGCGTTGACGATTTATCATTGTTCTCAGCACAGGTATTCCTTTGACATTTCCATTATTGAGCACTTTTATAATTTCGGCTCGTTCGTCACTAAAACGAAAATCAGCCTCGTCAAAAACGAGTGTCCCTCCAAAAATATTTAAGATGTGAAATATAGGCGAAACCGTTGACGCTCCGCTCGCGAAGAAGGCCTTGTAGCAAAGCGACCCGATTGTCAGAAGTGTTCGCGTTTTGCCAGTTCCGAAATCGCCGCGAAGCCGTAGGTACGGCATTTCGTTGAACGCGTCATAAAGCCAGGTCAAACTGACGTAATAGGCTGCGACTTTTTCAAATGATGGGCTTAAATCCGCATAGCGATGAATAAACGCCTGTATCTCCTCCATAAGATCCGCAGGACTTCCATATTCGAGCGGCTGAGATGGCAATAAAACAACTTCATTTTTAATCAGGTTGTTTTCAGGCGAGAACGGGGCAATGCGTTCACCGCTATGCAATTCCAAATCGCTTTCTATTGTGCAGGTACCATTTTTAAAGACGGAAAAGGCGGTTGAACGTTTTTCAGGATCGTAAATTAATTCAATTAGAGAACCGTCGTCGCATACACGCGAGACTGTAGGTACGGCGCTTTTTCGTTGGGCGCGAGATTCGTGTTCCTGATGCATGCAGATACTTTACCCAGTGCAAAAAATAATGCCGAGACGGGGCAATATGTCATTCTGTGCGATCTTCGTGTCTTTTTAGAATATTAGCTGACGCTTAGTCTTAAGCATGCAGTTAATGGAAAACGCAGGGGAAATTCCGCTATTTATTCGCCGCCTTCTTCCGAACGCGACGGAAAGGGAACTTGAGAGCGCAGCCCATACTTTTAGAGACTATGTGGCCTTCGTACTTCGAATTCATGATCGCCTACATGCAGAATTCACACTCCAGGATTCGCCAAATTCGGCAGATCGCGATAGATTCAAAAATATCGCTAGAAACTAATGAAAGCATACTTTGCGTACATAAGAGTATCGACCGTGAGACAAGGCGAGCATGGCTCGTCATTGCAAGAACAACGTGAAGCGATCGTTGCTTTCGCCGCGCGCAATGGGCTCACCATTACTGAATGGTTCGAAGAACAGGAAACCGCGGCGAAAACTGGTCGCCGTGAGTTTTCTCGCTTGCTAGGCTCTTTAAAAGCCGGCCGTGCCGCCGGAGTTATTTTTCATAAAATTGACCGAAGCGTACGAAATTTATCTGATTGGAGTCAGATCCAAGATCTCGCTGATCGAAAGATTGATGTTCGGTTCACACAAGAGAGCATCGATTTAGGTTCGAACGAAGGCCGCTTAACTGGGGATTTCTTGGCCGTAATCTCTTCACATTACGTTCGAAATTTACGGGAAGAGGTCAAAAAAGGAATTCGCGGAAGGTTGAAGCAGGGTTTTTATCCATTTGCGGCCCCTCTCGGATATCTTGATCGGGGAGCCGCCAAAGCCAAAGAGCTAGACCCAATAACCGCTCCCTTAGTGCGCTATGCGTTCGAGCGCTACGCGAGCGGCGAGATTTCTCTCAACGGCCTGAGCGATGAACTATATTCTCGCGGACTCAGAAATCGCGCCAACGGTAAAGTGAAGACAAATCGCCTATCGGACATACTTCGCAATCCGTTCTATGCAGGATGTATAAGAATTAAGAAAACTGGCGATGTCTACATTGGTGTGCACGACCAAATAGTATCAAAAGAGTTATTCGATCGAACAAAATCCATACTTAGCCGACGCTTCATTCGACGAACGCGAAGACACAGTTTTCTATTTCGGCGAATGCTCCGTTGCGCGCGATGCGGCTATTTTCTAACTGGCGAGAAACAGAAAGAGCAGATTTATTACCGTTGCCACTCGAGAAACTGCCCGAAAACTTTGGTACGGGAGGATATTGTGTCAAAAGAAGTCATGCACCGTTTGGAAGCCGTTGCACTGACGAGCATCGAAAATGACGAATTGGCGTCGCTAATCGATGAAGCAAGACGCGACAGCGCCAAGGCTGTTGAGGATCGCCGGCGCGCACTCCAAATGCAGCTTCAACGAATAGAAATGAGGCGCGTAAAGCTTATTGACGTTTATCTTGATGGGTCACTGGACCAATCGTCATTTAACGCCAAGAACGAAGCTCTATTGCTAGATTTACGGTCTCTCCGAGAGGGGCTAACTAGTTTAACCGACAATTCCAGAGAAACTTCGACAGAGCTTTATAAACTCTTCGAACTCTTAAAAACGTTGTCGTTGAGCTATAAATCCAGCAATCAAGAAGAACAGCGGGAAATGCTCAAAATCGTCACTTCGAACTTTTTTGTACACGTCAAAAATGTTGTCATTGAGCTACGAAACCCTTTTTTTGAGCTCGAAAAAGCGAAAATTGCCATGTGTGGTGGACCGTATCGGGGAGGTGTTCGAACTTCTAGAGCAAAGCGCGTCTTTAAAATCCTGCTGAGACATGCTCGTGGGCAGGCTGAAAAAGGCCGCTTAGAAGAGAAGCCATCGATCGCGGCATGAGAGGAAGTGTGCCCTAACCTATTGGCGGATGCATGATGTGAAAATATGCCGAGACTGCAATGCTTACTCTTCCATAGCTTTCAAATAATCTCGATACCGCTTTTGAGCATCATCGAGCAAATCAGAATACGTGAGTAACTGATAACTGCTTGAGCGATGCTTTATTCGGCGCGCGAGATCATCATCTATCCTGCTACCAATAAGATAACCTTCGTACCCACGGAATTTTTTATATTTCTCCGCAACTGTTAAATAGGTCTCCAGTTGATTTAGATCGTCCACCTTAAGTGTGTGAGATGGACGCTTGAGCTCCAAAATTATTAGTTTGTCGCCAACGGTGCCACACGCAAAATCTGGACGCTTTGCTCCAAATTTTTTACGGTCATTCTTGGCCATTTCTTCTCCGATAAACTTACGTAAAGTTTCATTTGATTGGAGAAGCCAATAACGTTCATCAATGAGCCACATCGATCGCTCTAATATGCGATGAATAGAATTGGGACCGTTGATTTCGTAAGTGCGTTCATCGAGTACTTGATTCTTGAAGAGCTCAATTGTGTTAAGGCGTCCCTTAACCTGCTGAGCAACTGCCGTCACCTGATGAAGTGACCATGTTTCTAACAGTGCTTCGAGATCTTCGAGAGCGCGTTTTCGCTGTTGAGGTAATTTTTTAACAACAGCAATAAACGCATTGCGAAAACCTTGATCGAAACCACTGACCGCATCAGCTAGCTGACCTGCCATCGAAAGAAGTTCAGGTAGGTTTTCAGTATTAATTTTAGATATATCAATCGCAGCAATGACCTGCTTCACTACGTCAGGGTGTTGAGCGACGAGAGTTTTTACTTCGGACGCAGTATTCTCACCAGCTGAACGCTTCTCCTTTACAGTCATTACTAGTTTGGTTTTCTCTTCCCAACCGACGAAAGGCCGTAGTTCGGTATCAATTATTCGAACTATTGCATCCCACTGGACCAACGAAGGGATATGTAGGCTCGAGCGACCGCCAGGCCACCATTTACTCAAGGTTATACGCTTCTGAATGTCGCCATATTCTGGATTAGTTTCAGTTACTTCGACACCAAACTGGCGGTTGATAGGACGTTTTGCGATGACCCAGCTTGGAGCAAAGCGGGATGAACCACAGTCGCAATGAGTTGCGCTTGGTGGATTTTCCTGGCCGCAACGATTACAGATTCGAATCTTTTCTAGAGTCGCTACGGGCTTTTCAGATTTCGCTTTCTTTTTAGGCATAAAAATTTTCTAGATAATAATTTCACTCTGCCGAGAGTATGTGCCTCAGACTAAGTAACTGTCCATAGAGACACCGTTGTAATAGCAGTTCGACAACATTTCTCAAAAAACTCAATAGTCCTCCGAGGCAAAATACCCCGTCTACATCGAATCCCGCTGCGGCATGACAATGCAAAGCGGTCGATATTATTAGCCAAGTAACGTGTTTGTATGGAGAAAATACCACATGGCCTATTTCGGCTTGTGGGGCATCCGGTGCAGGAGCAGATTGAAACAAGACTCAATGTGCTCTTTGAAGATCTCTTCGACGCGAATAGTGAAGTGTGGGCTTCCCTCCTCGATCTGAGGAAAGAACTCAACTGCATTCTTCACGGAGAGAGCTACGGCTTACCCTGCGAGTAGATAACGGCAGTGGAGACCCGATCATGGTCGGGTCCATGGGTGGAATATATGCCGCGTTGGCTATTTTACTGCTTGGTGGACCACATCGGGGAGGTGTTCGAACCAATAGGGCCAAGCGCATTTTTAAAATCCTGCTGAGACATGCTCATGAGCAGGCTGAAAAAAGCCACTTAGAAGAGAAGCGACCGATCGCGGCATAAATATTATTTTGATCTTTATTCCGCTTGTTGCACGATAGGAGAAATTGCCACTTTGGCCAACTGCGCTTTTCGGTCTGGCTTGGCTCGCTTAATGAGCGCTTCGACTAGATTGACCCTTTGTTCGAGATCTTTGATTTCCGGCGGAGCACCAGTCGCTTCATCTGTATGCGAATGACCTTCGATATAGGCAGATAAGTCTTCATACGTTTGCACAAATTCATCTGCTAAATCATGATCCCACGATATAGCTCGCAAGCCAGTTACTATCACCCTGTCACTCCAGCGCGGAACAACATTCTTAAATAGTTTTTTTACGACGTTCTCTTCGATTGTTCGGCGTAGCGCGCCCATACCCTTGCAAATCGCATCGTGACGAACGCTACCAGTTCCCTTCTGTGCTTCAGCAAGAAACTGCTTTGCGCGCTCAGCGCTGTCGTATGCCTTACTTGTTGCTGGGACATCGTTCAAAGTCACCTGTCCCGGTTGCCCTTTTGGGTTGCGTTCAATCCAATGAGCTAGGAAATTGACGTCTTCGCGTTCTGCGCAGGAAATAATTTGATTTAGAAAAGGAAGATCATGAGTGAAAATGATAACTTGCCGCTGGCGAGCCTCTTCAACCAATCGTTCGGCGATCAATTGTTTCCGTTCATGGTCTTGTGATGTGACCGGATCATCCAGCGCTATCCCAGCATTCGTGGGATTTAAAGCAACCTCGGTTAAGAAGTCAGCAAGAGCTACCGCTTTTTGCTCACCTTCGCTCAATATATCATCTGGTGCGTGACCACCTTTCATAGAAAGAGAGCGCACCGTTTTTCCTTTTTGTCCTGCGGTTTCCAACTCAATGGGAAGTGCGCAATCTAGCTTTTTACATTCCTCAGCCAAACGCTTGCGGTACGATTCACCGATAATTTCTCCGAAAAACTCTTTCTCTTTATCGGTGATAGGACGAGGATTAAGAGCTGATTTTGCCTTCTCCGCCTGTGCACACCATTTTGCATCAACGACATGTTTTTCGATGCTAGGCAGCAACTGTGATAAGACCTCACGATGCCGAAGCGTTTGATGCTCTAACTCTAATGACTGAATAGCTTGAGTCGTATCCTCTTTTTCCAGACGATCAATGTCAGCATCGGCCTGTTTCATAGTCCTCGCTAGAAGTTCTTGTACCTCGGCCGTTTCTAATGTGTGTTCTTCTGTCGTTCGTTCGCGCAATGATTTCAGCGCGCCATCGCGAACAGAAACTATTTTAGCTGCTAGCTTATCGATCGCTTCCTCTGCCTGGGGATCCATTCGACGGATTTGTTCACGCAAGCGCGAATCCTTAGGAAAAATGTTGATGTCGAGAGCTTGTATAAGGTCAATTTCGCTTTGAAGAGAGGTCGCAGCTACTTCCGTGGCGCGTTGAACATCTCCTTCGACGAAAGAGAGTAACGCCTGAATATGACTCCTCGAAGAATCGTCCAAAGGCCGCTCACACAGCAAACAATGGTCGCCCGCATTGGGATAGGTTACATTTTCTACTCGTGCCAAGACATGCGCGGACTTAGCAAAATTCTGCCACTCGACTGTTCCAACCGCTTTAAAAAATGCTCGCTTGAATTGCTCCGATCCTAAGGCAGTTGCTGTATCTGCAGCCGCCTTTGCATTTTTTGATAATTCGACTCGAGATATGGCTTTTAGAGAAGAAAATGTCTCGCCTATGCCGATAATCTTAACGCCCAGATTTTCAAGATCAATCCGCGCTTGCCTCAATGCAGCCAAAACTTCCTTTTGAGATTTGCTTTTCAAAGCCGTGAGCTGTTTGTCGATTTCTTCCAGACGTGCCTTTTCGGAAGGACCATAGACAGCCAAATTTTGGACCGTGGTGAGGTCAGTTGTGGCATTTACAAAAGCCACTGACTTTGATGCGTCCGTTTCCAATCCAATAAAAGATTCTGAAAATTTCGTATCGCGGGTGCGCGATTGTATATCGCCGTAAAGTCGCGTCGTCAGTTGCGCATATACGCGAGCCATCTCTGGAAAAATGTCAAAGCCCGATGGTTTAAATTCGAACGGAGATGCCTCCGAAACTCGCTGATGTGCGACAGTGATATCAAAAAAGCTGATGCGCTTTAGCTCGGCATGGTCGGAAGTGGGTGAAAAAACAAGGGCTTCCTGACGCTGTCCATCTAGAGAAATATGGAATTTTGCCGTCGGCACGGGCGGTGCGACATTGTCATAAATATTTCCGAGGATAGCTGGTTTGTATCGGCTGAAACAGGCGTTCGCTATCAAACGTGCAAAGCCACTTTTACCAGCTCCATTCCGTCCATAAATAATCGTTAGCTGAGATCCAAATATTAAAGATGCCGTATTGGGGATAGCGTTTATCCCATCCAGGCCATCAATTTCTTCTAAGCGAAATTGTGTGCTGAGCGAATCTTTCGGCCTTCCTGAGACATCTACAGAGATTTCAGGACGCTCGACCTTATCTTGAAGAGTCATGTCTTCGAGAAAGAGTTGATATACCTCGTCGATCTGTGTTTCGGTTAAGACGCGTGTCTTTATTGCGTGCGCGAGGATTAATCGTTGCCAAGACTTGAGCTTGGTTGCCCAGCCATCCAGGGATTGCCAGACAGTCAATACGGTTGGTGTAGGATTACTCATAAAATGCAGTACCCAGCCGGGTATTCACTAGCATCAACGAATATAGCAGAATTTGACCCCGCCGCCGAGCGCTAGGCTGCGGTCATTTATTAGCTTACATAAATCGATATAAATGATTTTGAGAACTATAATCTCCAACCCATTTCCCCATTTGTGCGCCGCGTCATGCGGGCCGCATTAGACGAGCAATTTATAGTGAGCGAACATGATTGAATTTCTCAAAACGTTGGGATCGTTTCTAGGTCTCTTTACATCCGCTGTCTTCTTTTATGATCGAATGGCTAAGGGCTTTCCGATCGGGTCGCTCACTATCGAGGAGGAAACCGGAAGAAAATTGGCTTGCATTCGTATAAGCAACCCCAGCGATTATGACATCGCTATCTTAAGCTCGACTGTTAAACCCGATATCTATTTCCTGTCAGAAAAAATGGATGTGCGAAATTTGGTTGGGGGCGCGGCCGGCCATAGCCCTTATTTCATGCTTAAGCCAAAGGAGTCTAAATTACTTATTATTGTACCTAAATTTGCAGGCAGCATGGCACTTGAACTCAAACCCCAAAGCGTAAAATTTAGATTTTCATGGAGACGATGTAACGCAACATGGATGCCTCAATGGCCACTTCATATTTGCACACACACGCAAACAATAAGAAAATACGGACTCGAAAAGATTTAAAATGATTATCTCCCATCAACTACAATCCATTGCATAATTAATAGTTTAATTCTCTGACTTCTAGCACGGCAAAACATTTAGCGACGCGGAGTTACGTGATGCCAAAGAATATTGTTGTCTACTCTGATGGGACTGGGCAAGACGGTGGCGTTCGGCCTGAGCAACGAGTGTCAAACGTCTATAAGATGTACCGTACCTCAAGGGTGCATCCAGAGAATGCGATCGATCCACACGATCAGATCTGCTTTTACGATCCGGGACTTGGCACTGACAGCGATGTTTCGGGAATGCTCAATATCGTTCGCCAAGGCCGGAAGATTCTTCAGTCGGTCGAGGGACGCGGCATCACTAAGAACATGGCTGATTGTTACGAATTCATCATCAATCACTACGAGCCGGGAGACAGAGTTTTCCTTATAGGATTCAGCCGAGGCGCATATACAGTGCGCTGCTTGGCAAATACGATCATGCTTTGCGGCATCCCGACGAAAACGCCCAGCGGTCCATTGATGCGGTTTCGTAAATCGGTACGCGATATCGCCAAAGAAGCGGTCGAAACGGTTTACGAACATGGTGCAGGGCACGCACGTAAGGAATATGAGACTGAACGGGACGAACAAGCACGGCGATTCCGTCAGAAGTACGGTTCCAACTTTGTTGGACAATCAGATGACAAGGATCGGTCCAATGCGGCAGCCTATTTTGTCGGAGTGTTCGATACCGTTGCCGCACTCGGTGCTAGAGGCAGCCGCCGGATAATCATTCAGATCGGACTCTTTATAGCTTTCACCGTTGGCTTTGCCATATTATTCGGAGTGCTAGCTGTCGCGCCGGCGCTCATTATCAAATTCGCCTTAAACTATGGGTTCTGGTGGACGGAACTGGTGCTCACGGCGATGTTAGTTTCGGTCGCCAACGCGTGGTTCTGGTATCGGCAGCGAGCGCAGTACACCAAAACAATCAGAGATTTTCCAAATCCCGGTGATCCGCCGCGCTCACATCAGGCCGAGTGGAAGTCTGAAAACTTTGATCGGCTATTGTCCAAGTATGTCGACACAGCCCGCTCTGCAAATGCGATCGACGAAACCCGAAAGGATTTTGATCGCGTGGCCTGGGGAAGTGCTGCGAATGAAGGGCATCTTTCCCAGAGGTGGTTCGCAGGAAATCACTCCGACATCGGTGGCAGTTATCCGGAAACCGAATCCAGATTGTCTGATATCTCACTCAATTGGATGATCGGCGAAACGTTGAAGCTGCCGTATCCGCTCAAGCTCGGACCGGTTACCGTTAACGGTCAGCATGTCGTTGGGACAGGCAGTTCCGGTACGCCATTGCACCTTTACCCAGCAGCAAATGGAGTTCAGCACTGCGAGATTGCGGGTATGCGAGACACGCTCGATGCAGTCACGGAGAGTTGGCCGCGCTGGCTGCGATGGTTTATCGGTACTAAAAATTACGAGATCAAAGTGCGCGACGTATTGCCAACCGCCAAGCTCGATGAAACGGTCTTACTACGTTTCGATTTACCGAATGTAATCGATTGTGCAGGCAGCGGGCTCTATCGTCCGAAAGCATTACGCAATCACGAGAAGACGGTTCGTTACTATTCACCGACTCCCACCGTGGAAGCGATAGCTGAAAAACCGAAAACATCCTGATCGATCAACTAGATCGCAAAATCCCATAATAGCATTTTATTCTTCCAGTCTCCCATTCGTGCACTTCAAATATTTACGCCTGCGAACTTCGTTCGCGAGCATTTTCGTTTCTGACGATCTTTTCATCCGCCGCCTTCCATTTAAAAAAAAGCCTCCGACTTTCATCGGAGGCTCGACGTGGAATCTGCGGTTCCACATCATTGGCAACATCACCTAGGAGGTTATCATGAGAGGTTATCATGAATAAATGCTGCCACTGTTATTGTACCTTCCATCGATTCTACGCGCAAATACACACCTTGATCTGCATTCGCTATGCGCTGAATTTCGATCCTATTGCTCCTCTCGAGCGAATGACCTAGCAAATGAAAAATTAAAAAAGAAAGAGAACAGGCGTCGACCTTTGGACTTTGAGCCGACTGATTTTTGGATGGGAAGGTAGTCAGCCCAGCAATCATAGCTGGCTCCGGAGCTATGCGGTTCAATTTGCGATAAGAGGTCGGTGTCGTGCGACGCGCATTAATGCGCCCCGCTTTTGTCCGGAAATATTTCATAGCAAACTCGAGCAACCCCTTTAATCAAGAGTAGTTTTTTCGCAACATCATTTATTATGTGGTCACGTGAAGCCGGATCTTTTTTTGAAAGGCTTTCAATATTGAAAATGAGCACAAACTGATTGTTCATCGCTCCGACGAGAGTCAGCACCACGCCTTCGCCTTGCCGCTTATATATAGCCGTCGCATCTTTAAGAATCTGCTCGGCATCCACATCTTGCGGGTCAGTCACGTCATTCCCATTCAATTGTCGCCGGCGGCTTATCGGTGATATCCAAAAATACTGCATCTACCCCTGGAATTTCGGCTACGGCCTCCCCGATATCCTTGAGGAGATTAGGCTGGAGTCGCGCCCAATTCGCTGTCATACCGTCTTCCGAATTTACGGGTCGCAACACAATTGTTTCACCTCCCTCAAGAGAAACCGGGATGAGGACAACGGGGAACTGCCAAACACTCTTCGTTTGCTTGCGCTCTTCCATTTTTGTGCGCACTACATGATCCGCTTGACGCAACAATTCAATTCGCGCGTTGGAAAGGCCGCCACAGCGTACTTGACCTTCAGATAGATCAATTGCCGAACCAGCAACTTGCACAATCGCTCTATTAAAAATGCGGCCGCGATTGCACAGTGTAACGCTCAATTCAGCAAGCGATTTATAATCGGTAAGAGGCCCCCTGATCGCAACTATTTCCCGGTAGGTGCGTCCATCACCCTGAACTCCAACGCTGCGTATCGGAAACTTATAGGCTTTGTAATTTTTGAATTTCTTTTCAAGAGGAAACTTGGTGATCTGTTCCGTTTTCTCAGTTCCCAAAACACGGATCGCTAGGCCAGGCCCAGGAAACGGCCAACGGCCGGTAAGTTTCTCGCTAAGATCAAGTATCCTTCCGATCTTTCTAACTTCATCTTTGTAAAATTCAGCGAGCGGCTCAATCACTCTGTCATTTGCGATCATTTCTCGCACTTCGTCGCAGCGATTGTGGTGCGTTTTAATTAATGCCGAAACGCCGCTTGCTCCACCCGACTCTATCGTATCAGGATAGATTGTGCCTTGGCCAAGCATCCAATGCTCGCTATCAATTCCATACTCGCGCATAGCCTGCGATTGGACATCAATAAATTGCTTTCCAATAATTTTTCTCTTCTCTTCAGGATCAGTCTGACCTTTAAGCGCCGTCAAAAATTGATCCGATGCATCATATATTCTTAATTGCTCGCTCAATCCCGCAGAAGAAAGTAGATCCCTCAATTCCTCAGTCTCATTTTTTCGCATCATTCCTGTATCGACATATACGCCGATTACTCGTTCTTTCGGAAGAGCCCTGGCACAAAGTGTAAATGCGACTGTAGAATCTACTCCGCCGCTCACAAAGAAAAATACAGATCGATTACCCACTCGATCGCGAATAGTTTGAATTAAACGATTGACCGTATCTTCTATTTTTTCTTGCCCGCGTACTTCGCAAATTTTTCGAGTAAAATTTTCCAACAATTGTCGCCCATACTGCGTATGATCGACCTCAGGATGAAATTGAACACCGAATAATTTTCGATCAAAGTCACCGAAAGCGGCGATTTTGCATGCGTCTGTTTGTGCTAAAGACTTTAGTCCCGCAGATAGCGTTCGAACGGAATCGCCATGGCTCATCCACACTGTTTGCGCTTTTGGCGTATCATAAAATAAAGATCCTTTGTCGCGAAGTGTCAGCGTTGCTTGTCCATATTCTTCATTTCCTGGGGTCACATCACAGTCTAAAAGTTTTGCCAATAGTTGATGACCGTAGCAAATACCAAGAATTGGTTTTTCCAGTTTCAAGATATCCGAATCTACTTTAGGCGACTCTTGTGCATATACGCTTTGCGGCCCTCCAGATAAGATAATACCTGCATAGCCGGCGAGGTTCTCGCAACTAGCGTTATGGGGAAGGATGTCGGAGCGGACACCAAGATCTCGCAGACGTCGTCCAATCATATGGCAGTACTGTCCGCCTAGATCGACTACCGCAATCGACTGCTGCATTTCTGCTGTCCGCGTCATTGTTCGCCTCAGTTGACTAGTCGTTTCGGAGGATGGGTTCATATTTGAGCGAAAGTACTTAGCTTGCCTCGTAACAGGTCATTTATAGTATACCCTAGATACTGGCGGCGTAGATAAACTCGCGCACTGTGGAAATCTTCCAGGTGATCTTCGTCAAGCTGACGAATAAAAATGCCCTTCAAGATTTCGGCGATCGACAACTCCTCAACGCAGAAGGAAAAGATCATTCGCGATGGAAATAACGCGCCCGCAGCAGATTGTTCCAGATCACCTAGCCACTTCATATTCGCGAGCAACCCAAAAGGAACTAACTTCATTTCGTACTGACCGTCGATCATCCCGATTGTGAAATAATTCTCCAAAGACCTCACTCCCCTATGACGCCACCGATGAATGACGGGGAAATCGCTGAACGCGAGGACGGTCATTGATCTACTCCACGGCTATGGATCCAGAAGTTTCTTAGCAGTACGTCCATCAGTAATGAGGGTATTGCTCAAGCGCATAGCGAGCGTCGTTCGAATGGCTTCAAATTTTTCAGAGCCGCCAGCGACAAGAATTGTACGGGCATCTGTCCTTGCCGACAGCTTTTTCAATTGCAAAGCACTTAATCTGAAATGAGGCGCGGACAATGATAGGTCGATTTCCGTGCCCTTTTTGTTGAAGAAAACATAGGCGTAGTCCCCTAGAGCATTTTTTCGGATAAGTGCTTTTGCTGCATCGTGACCCATGAGTTGAGAAAAAGAAGTTTTTTCTTCAAACGAAGAACACGATGAAACAACGAAGTAGGTGGGGTAAGGTTTGACCGGAAGATCGTCGCTCCACGGATTGTTTTTATCGCTGGAGCCAACGACATGCGCCTCAGAACGGGGGCTATAGAGGAGCCATATAAGCGTAGCCAATGTATTGGGGTGCGCATGCAACAGCGACGGGTCGGTTTGATGCATGCCCAGAGCTGTAATCTTGGTTTTGACGCGCCGCGGCGACAGATTGCGGACTGCGCACCACATTTGGCGGCCCCCGGCAAGCGCAATCACGGAACCATCGGAAATGTTCTGATCGAGATACGCGGCTGCCGCCTTACCTAAAGCTTCTCGAATTTCAAAAGAATCAGCATTGACCTCAGAGATAACAACGTCCGTCAAACCATATTTAACCTTTAAGGCTTTCTCGGCGTCGTTCGGAGAACGAATAAGCTGAAAGAATTTATCCGCTGTGCGATGACCCTCAATCGCGCCAAGCTCATCTTTAATCGCGCGCGCACAGATCTCGGATAGGTTGGAATGTTCCTTCCAACGGTTCGCCAGCTCATACACCTGATCCGACAGATACACATTGAGACGCGGCATATCGATACATAGCCGCCATATGCGCATATGTCAATATATATGCGCATATGGCTGTTAGCGGCGAGAAAGTTGCGTAGAATGAAGCTCGAATCGCCCAGTGAATGGAGCAACCATGTCCAATAATTCGCGAGACTCAGGTCTTCGGCCTTCCCTCAAAACGTACATCCCCCAACCAAATCCGGGCGCGACTACCCAGCCCAGCGCACCCGCGCAAGCCCCTACCGGGCATACCGCTCCCCCGCCACCGCCGTCGAAGAATGACTAGCGTCTTTTCTTATGTCGAACCGCGATAGTCCGAATGCGGTTGGCCGGCAGATACGTAATACGATCGCCGTAGTGAGTATGCCTCACTGTTTTTAGCTTTCGTGCTTTCTTACCCGCCTTTTCTTCATGTGTGAGGTATAAGGCGACATCTCCATTTGGGCCGATAAGACATGGGCCGAACGGTGCGTCAGAAAACTGCGCTGTGTCATCACATCGATACCATGTGCCATCATCCGTAAGCACTGCGATCTGAGTCACAAAATACTTCGTGCCTGAACTTAACGTAGTGAGCGCAGACGGATCATCGTCGGACCAAGCCACACGTAAGCGCCGCAATATCCATCTAACACACGGTCGTCCCCATCTGCGCCAAATGGCGCCGGCAATCATCGACCCGCAAAATGCAATAGCGCCAGAGAAGATCGGGCCAAGAGACGCCGTTGTCCATGAAATGGCCGTAGCTGCCAAACTAAAAACCAATGAAATAAAAGCGACATCAATTGTACGGTGGGGAGCGCGTAATCCGACATACGCGATCAAGTAGGCCGTGTATCCGCTGGCTAAAGCGATCTGTACTTCTGAGGAAAGTTTTAGAAGCTCAAGAATCATCCTCTATTCTTATCCGGAGAAGTAGCTCCTACCAGCTATCTAGAAAGTCACTGTTAGCCACACGCGGACCTCATATAAAAAAAGCCCCCAACGGGGGCTAATATTCTTGTGCAAGCATGAGCGTCAACACGCGGGTCGTTTTAGTTTCGTCGGCCGGATTTTCCGAGCCGTGCTTCAGGCCCTTATCGAAGTAGTCGATTTTCCAGAAAAATGTTTCGCCGGCCATTTCGAAGGAGCCAAAATCATGTTCGCCGTGAGGATCATTATCGGGCGTGAACGATGAAAATGTACTCGTTCGCATGAGCGCTGCTGTTTTCAGGGAAGACGACATAGCGTCCACGCCCGCCGTGAGTAATACTCTTCCCCCACTCAGTCGCGATCGGAATGTATCGTTGAGCTCGGCAATCTTATGCGAATCGCTTTTTTCCGATTTTGAAGCCTCATCCCTTTTATAGGGATGGATCGACTGTACGCCACACGTAGGGCACTTCATCTCATCTGCCCTGACGCACTCGTTTTCCCATTCAACTCCGCACCGGCATCGATAATAATTGTGAACATGACTCATCTAACACCTCCGTTTCGCTACCGGTCCCTCGCGCACGCGGGGCCGGATTGCGAAACCGAAACATTCCATGCATCGAGCTTCTGCCCGTTAGTATTACGCACAGCTCGTGTCTACCAAGGCTCGATAGTTTGTCAGCCTGGCACGTCGCGCGAATTCACCGGCTGGCGTACGGACGGCACCGTACCCAAAGCGACATTTCCCCCTTCTAGGTGCGCGTGGGCGCCCTGCGCACAATGTATAAATGTCAGAATCCGCATCGCTCCATATTGGCCGAACAGACTTTCGCGATGATCGCAGAGTGTTCGGAATAAAAAATGAGGATCGGTTTTCACATATATATATCATCGGCAAAACCGGTACTGGAAAGTCAACCTTGCTGGAGCATATGGCTCTGCAGGATGCCCTCTATGGGCGCGGCTTCGCACTCATTGACCCTCACGGTGATCTTGTCGACCGAGTCGCACAACGGATTCAACACCACCGGCGCAAAGACTTGATGTATCTTGATGCGAGCGATCCATCGCAGCCCTACGGCTACAACCCCCTTCGCCATGTACGAAAAGACCGAATAGCGCTCGCCGCATCTGGCTTAATGGAAGTGCTTAAAAAAATGTGGCCCGATGCATGGGGGGTGCGCATGGAGCATATTCTGCGAAACGTCTTAATGGCGCTTCTTGAGCAGCCTCACTCGTCCCTAGATGACGTTTTACGAATATTTACAGACAAATCCTTTCGTCTTGAGGTGGCTCGTTCGGTTACTAACGAACCGGTACGGAGATTTCTTGAAAAGGAGTTTGAACGGTTTTCTTTTGGGTACCGAACGGATGGTACAGCTCCGATACAAAATAAAATCGGAGCATTTCTCTCCGATCCTTTAGTCCGCCGCATCGTTACAGCTCCTAAAATCGACTTGCGTATCCGACAGATAATGGACGAAAGAAACATTCTTCTGGTGAATCTTGCAAAAGGCAAAATTGGTGAGGACAGCGCATCGCTATTGGGTGGCCTTCTCGTCACAACGATCGGGCTAGCAGCATACACCCGCGCTGTGATCGAAGCGCGCGAGCGACAGGATTTTTTCGTATATGTCGACGAATTTCAGAGCTTCACCACACTCGCGCTCTCAAACATGCTGTCCGAACTTCGTAAATACCGAGTGGGCTTCATCATGGCTCATCAATACATGCACCAACTGGAGAATGACATCCGTCATGCCGTTCTTGGAAATGCAGGTACCCTTATTTCGTTTCGTCTGGGCGGAGAAGATGCGCCCTATTTCGCGCGAGAATTTCGCAATCGGTTTTCAGAAACCGATCTCATGCAACTTGAAAACCACCACATGTATCTCAAGCTTATGATAGATGGCATGCCGTCTAAAGCGTTTAGCGCGATGACTCTTCCCCCTCTGGTGTAGCTTCAGCCTATCAGCGATAGGTACGTTCCCGCACCGCACGCGCTCGACGCTGCTAACGTCTACCCCTCCCCATCGCTAAGTTTCAAAGAGATCTAGGTGGCGAATACGAGCGGCGCTATTTTCGTACGCGATTGATTGCAGCGCAGCATGACAGGGCAATGTCGGTGCACGGATACCGCGACCGATAAATACTTTTCTATTACGCTCGTGATGCTCACAGCCAAGGGGGATCGACATGCGAGCAACAATTGAAATTGAAGAGTATCAATATGCGGTGGGGCTTTTTAAGCGTTCACCGCGGTGGAGAGTAAACTGCAAGATTATCTTCTCCGAAGAAGAGTTAGCCATCATACGAGCGCGCTCACTTTACGATTTGCATGTCTATACTCAGCTTAGCCCAATGAATGATGAAACACCTATCTTCCTCAAAGAAATTATTAAACACGGGATATGGAGCGTGTTTGCATCACCCATAGAGGCAAGAAATTTTGAGCATGAACTCTCAACTGATATTTTGCCTTCGCTGAAAAACTACATTGCTGAGTGCGCGGAGAGTAACTACGAACCGCAAACACTCGAGTTCTAATGGCCAGGCAAGAGCCACCTTGGCTGACGGCTCTTTTCACGGTCGTTGGCTTCCTCATAATTGGAATTGGCGGCGCCGCCGCATTCATTGTTGTCGCCTATTGGCCTCTTTTTCTTGGGCTAGGCTGCGCGTTTGCGTTCTACTATTGGTGGTCAAAAAGTGCATGGGGTTTAGAGCGGGATGCGAAGGATCGCACCGCTGCTCTGCTTCGGTCGCTTCATGAACTGAGCCTTAAAGAGTTTCCGACGACGGAAGACTTCTCTCTTGGCCTTTTAAATATCGTTCTCAGTGAGCGCGATCCTGTTCCCGTTCCTGAACTCTTTGCACGCATGAAGACAGTGGTTGAAAAATTATACGAAGCGGAGCAGTTCAACACATATGGTCTGGGAGAGCCGCCCCTCACCTTCAGTTCAGTAGAAGGAGCTCGATACCGCGAATTGGTAGAGCGACGATATCAGAAACTAGCGGATGTAACCGCTCTCGATGCCTTTTGCGAAGCTCTTGTTGGAGCATTGATCGCCTATATGGATGCTCTGCCAGCCAATGCAATGCAATCCCGAGAAGATACGATCCAAGGCAGCGTGTCTTCGCAGCATGCATTTACGCCCGCGATAGAGCTTAGCGACATACTTCCTAATCTGGCGGCACATGTCGAAAATGTAATCCTTCCTTTTTACGAAAAAAATGCTCGCCTGCGCGACGTGTGCGTTGATCTGCGCAATCAGCTTGATCGCAATCTGCATGATGTGTCAGGCGTACCCTTCACGCGAGAGCATCGCGACTCTCCAAAACTAATACTTCCGAGCAACTATAAAGGTGAGGATGTCCTTTCGAAATATTTGCGGTATACGACCCTTGAGTCGCTATTTCGCGCTACCGTGCCATTTGTTATTCCAGAGCGCGTACGATTTGAGCACACACATATTCTCGCTGGCTCAGGGCATGGAAAGACCCAAACGCTTCAGCACATCATTTTATCGGATTTGTTGTCCGAGAGTGCGCCGAGTCTTGTTATCATCGATAGCCAGGGAGATATGATCAAGAAGATCGCCCGCTTGGCTCTGTTTGATGGAGAACTGGCATCAAAGCTAATAATTATAGATCCAAGGGATGTGCCCGCGCTCAATCTCTTCGATGTAAATTTTGATCGGTTGGGCGCATATGATGAGACGAGCAGAGAGCAGATCCTCAACGGCGTCATTGAGTTGTACGATTACATTTTCGGCTCCCTCCTCGGAGCCGAACTGACTCAGAAACAGAGCGTCATTTTTCGATATCTTGCGCGGCTGATGCTAACCATACCAGGCGCAACACTGCATGATCTAATTAAACTTCTATCGGATCACACGCCTTACCTCAAATATATCGAGGCACTCCCTGCGGGCGCTCGCATGTTTTTTGAAACAGAATTTCCGCATAAATCCTTTGCGGATACCAAACGCCAAATTCAACGCCGGCTATGGGGCATTCTTGAAAATCCCACGTTCGAGCGGATGCTTACAGCGCCCACTAATCGCATCGATATGTTTGACGCACTAAATAGCGGTAAAATTGTTCTCGTAAATACGGCGAAAGATTTTTTGAAAGCAGAGCGATCTTCGTTTCTTGGCCGCTTTTTTATCGCTCTTACACTTCAAGCAGGCTTGGAACGTGCCGCTCTTCCGGAGAATAAACGTCATCCCTCGTTTTTATACATCGACGAGGCCGCAGATTATTTCGACAACAATGTCGATGATCTGTTGACGCAAGCTCGAAAGTACAAACTTGGCGTTGTCTTCTCTCACCAATACCTTGATCAATTGTCTGCAGGTTTACGCTCGTCGATCGCATCTAATACCAGCATTAAACTTGTCGGAGGGCTTTCCGACCGCGACGCACGATCGATAGCTCCGGATATGCGCTGTACTCCTTCGTTATTGGCTCAGCAGCGAAGAGAGAAAAATGCAACGCACTTCGCGTGCTACGTACGCAATATAACTCCCCAGGCAGTATCACTTACCATTCCGCTCGGTACGCTTGAGCGTCAGCCGAAGATGTCAGAGGCAGCTCAAATCCGCCAGATTCAGCAAAATCGCGCGCGGGTGGGACGGTCAGATGCAGTAGGTCCAATTCACTCGCAGTCGCCCATGTCACCTTCGCCGCATAACGCGTTTGTGGAAAATCGAAATGTCCCTACAAACACGCAATCTCGCGCGGATGAAACTGATTGGAGCGGATAATTCTTTCTAAGCGAACTGCTCTGGTATCTGCATTGGCACGCATAGAAACAAATGGTTAACGTTTCACTCGAATACGCTGCGAGGTACGACCAATGAATGACACACGCATCGAAACGGCTTCCAAGATTTAGTCGTGGCGATACATCGCCCAATTTTTCAATAACAGAGCGCGACGTTGAAATCTTGAGAGAGATCGCGCGACACCGCTTTATTCGTTCAACGCACATATCCCAACTTGTAGCCGGCTCGCATAAGAAGATTTGCGAGCGCCTGACCTACCTTTTTCATGCGGGTTACGTTGATCGGCCGCCGGCTCAACTTGACTACCATGTACGAGGTGGAGGGAGCACTCCGATCATCTATGCGCTTGGAAATCGAGGAGCGCGTCTTCTAAACGAGCACGAACCTATTGTTCGCAATTGCACGAATTGGAGTAAGAAAAATCGAGATGCCGGACGCGAATTTATTCTACATACCCTCGCCATAACCGATTTCGACGTGGGTCTCGTCCGGTCTTGTAAGTTGCATCGCGAGCTAACGCTGCTCGATCAAGACCGATTACGTAGTAGTGCGCCCGTCGAAGCAGACCGTGAAACTCTGTGGCGCTGGCGGGTAACTGTTCATTATCGCGGCATGTCAAAGCAGATCGGCATATTACCCGACTATGTTTTCGCGATCATGCTGGCGGATGGCCGTCGCAGGCCGTTCGTAGTCGAGTGCGATCGAGGGACAATGCCTGTCGCCAGAAATTCGCTTGACCAAACTAGTATGCTACGCAAATTCCTCGCGTATGAAGCGGCACGCTCACAGCGGCTTCCCGAAACCCACTGTGGTTGGAAAAACTTTAGGGTACTCGTAGTGACATCCTCCATCGAGCGCATAGCTCATATGCAAACTGTAATTAATCAGCAGCCTCAACTTCGCTCTTCGCCGCTATTTTTATTCGCACAACACGACACACTCATGAGTTCCGATGTGTGCACGTACGCTTGGCTCGACACAGAGGGAAACAACTGTTCACTCACGTAGTAATTCATGGCACGTTCCGTTTATCACTACGTTTTGCGCGATCCCGTGCTTTCCGCTCTCGGCGATCGCTAAACCAGACAGCAAGCCATTCAATTCCAAACAAAGAAAATGTTACTAGCTGTCCTAGCTCTCCAAACCGCTCAGATACCAGATGCTAATACCTGCCCCTAAGTAGATAAATGGAATCGAGAACAGCCAAATTCTAACTTCTTTAGAATTCACAATCATTCAAACGTGTCCGAATTACTCACTGCGGAGCCTTCATATGAGTCATCTGATTGAAGCGAAGCGCGTTGCGTGCGAGGCGTCATGCGTTTTTATTAACTCGCAAAAGCCTCATCGCGTTTAAGGTGACTAACACTGTTGCGCCAGTATCGGCCAGGATCGCGGGCCACAAGCCGGTGATCCCAATGATGGTTGTAAATAAGAAAACAAGTTTAAGCCCGAGTGCGACTGTAATGTTTTGGGCGATGTTGCGCATTGTTCGCTTAGAAAGATTTATCATTTTCGCCACGTCGATTACTCGACTATGCAACACAGCAGCATCGGCCGTTTCTAAAGCAACATCGGTGCCGCCGCCCATCGCGATTCCTACGTCAGCCGCCGCGAGCGCTGGAGCGTCATTTATGCCGTCACCAATCTTGGCAACGACATAACCGTCACGTTGCAGTTCCTTTACGATGCGAAGTTTGTCTTCAGGTAACAATTCCGATCGCACGTCTATGGCAAGCTGCTTACCAATTGCGGCTGCTGTTCGACTATTGTCTCCGGTTAACATCAAAACTTTAATGCCGGCGTCGGTAAGGAGCTTAAGTCCGATTTTTGCATCGGGACGAGCTTCGTCACGCATTGCAATGATGCCTAAGACTTTATTTCCCGATACGATCACTGAAAGTGATTTTCCTTCGTCGGCAAATCTTCCGATCGTGTCTTTTTGCGATCTTGATAGCGGCGCACGTTCTTCCGCTGCTGACGCCGACCCAAGAAATATTTCGTCGCCTTCCATGATTGCAGTAACGCCCTTCCCCACAATGGCTTTGCCGTCGCTGGCTTGTAAGACTGGAATTTTTGCAGTCTCGGCCCGATCAAGGATGGCTTGCGATAACGGATGACTAGAGCCGACACTCAATGCTGCTGCGTATTTAAGTAGGCCTGCCTCTGAATCCGTGAAGCTAACGACATCGGTCACTTTCGGGCGACCTTCCGTAAGGGTGCCTGTCTTGTCGAAGGCCACGATGGTTACTTTGCGAAGACTCTCCAATACCGCTCCCCCTTTTAGAAGCAGTCCATTGCGTGCTCCAGCGGAGAGCGCAGCAGCGATGGCAGCCGGAGTTGAAATCACCAGAGCGCAAGGGCAGCCAATCAACAAGATCGCTAGCCCTTTATAAATCCAGACGCTCCACTGAGCTCCCATACTTAGTGGCGGAACGATTGCGACAAGCGCTGCGAGCAAAACCACCGCCGGTGTGTACCAGCGCGAAAAGCGAGCAATGAAGCGCTCCGTTGGGGCTTTGCTTTCTTGTGCCTCTTCTACCAGTTTAACGACGCGAGCAATCGTATTGTCAGCTGCAGCCGCTGTTACTTGAATGCGCAACGCGGCTTCGCCATTCACTGTGCCAGCGAAGACTTTGGCATCCAGCCCTTTCCGTACCGGCATGCTCTCTCCGGTCACTGGAGCTTCATCGATTGAGCTTTCGCCAGAGACGATAACGCCGTCTGCTGGAATTCGATCGCCAGGCCGAACCAAACTTACCATTCCAACCGCTAGACTTTCAGCCGGAACTTCACGGGTTTGGCCGTTCGCCTCTAGAAGCGCGGTTTTTGGTACTAAAGTTGCCAGAGATTGAATGCTCGCCCGCGCTTTAGAAGAAGCGACGCCCTCCAAAAGTTCTCCCACCAAAAATAGGAAAACGACCGTCGCCCCCTCTTCACCGGCCCCAATGATGAGCGCACCCACCGCCGCGACTGTCATCAGCGTTTCGATCGAGAACAAGGTTCCCGCAAACGCAGCCATGATCGAACGTCGGGCAATTGGGACGAGTCCAATCAACATCGCAGCGCCAAAAGCGAAAGGCGCTATCTGTGGAATTAATTTGCCAACAAGGTAAGCCACCACAAGAGCGAGCCCAGCCGCAATCGTCTGCAAGCCTTTTCGAGTATTCCACCACCTACCAGATATCGATTCGTGTTCGTGAGCCCCATGTTGGGCAGGTGTCGCTGCGCTTAAGGGTGAAATTTTATAGCCAAGGCCCGTCACTTTGCCTTCTACGGCCGCGAGATTGGCGTTGCCCAGATGGTCAACCATCAACGTTCCCGATTGCACCGAGACCGCCACATTGATAATGGCGGGCATCGACCGCAATGCCGTTTCAATCTTTGATGCGCAACTTGCGCAATCCATGCCCTCCACGCGATAACGTATCCGGCTTGAGGTTTCAGTCATGAGCAATCCCTTGCCAATTCCGGTCCGGACGCTACATCCTCTAGCAACTAGAGGAGCAAGAGAAAAATGACATCAGCAGTTCCCATCGGCGTGGCCGCGCGCGAAACGGGCATTAAAGTGCCCACAATTAGGTATTATGAGAAAATTGGACTGTTGCCACCGCCGCCTCGAACCCCGCGTAATCGAAGATCGTTCGATGATTGTGATCTCCGACGGCTGAAATTCATCCGTCACGCTCGCGGCTTGGGCTTTGAGATCGACTCCATTCGCGCACTTCTCCTCTTGCAGGACAACCCTGATCAGTCGTGTATCGCGGCGGACCAGATTGCGTGTGCGCGACTAACGGAGGTAGAGCAACGGATCTCCAGCTTGGCCGCGCTCAAAATTGAGCTCGAACGCATGATCGCGGGCTGCAAAAGAGGTCACGTTCGTCAATGCCGGGTTATCCAAGTACTGGCTGACCACAGCCAGTGTCAGAATTTACGACACTGATAGTCGCGCCCGATCTGAATACGCATTTTTAGTCAACTTTTTTCTCTCCCGCCTCGCCTCTTTTAATAATATCGCCTTTCGTAAACAGGATTTCTTTGAGTTCCGTCCTCCATACTTTTTTATGCCTGAGAAGAAACTCCAGATTCATACCAAAATGCTTGAATTCTTCTTGTTGGGCATTTTCCATAATTGCCCTCGCTTCTTTGTCCTTTTCGACGGACATTCTTTGCTCGTACCAGCTTATTGCTTCTGCTTCTTCGATAAGCGAGGCTATCATGCGGGCGAAGGTGCGCGTCTTTTGCGACAACTCGCTTGCAGGCTCATGATATTGGTCAAATCCCATATTCTGTCTCCTATATGGTTTGAGTTACCAAATCACCTTTTCGCTTCTACAACTTTCCTTTCGAACTCCGCATGCTTCGTCTGGTGAACACTAATAATTTCAAGTATTAATGGCTTAGCCCTAGACCTGCACCAATTATTGAGTTCCTCCAAGCGTGTATCAGCTTTCTCGGGTTTTGCAGCGTTTAGATTTCTTAGGACTTCATCTCGCGCCGTATTAGCCGCGACAATACGAATTTCTTTCGCTTCATTCTCTGACATACCCATTGTTACTTCTGCCTTCACATGATCCGCAAAAGAATTTACGAGCGACGATTTCTCACTCAACTCCGCCAGAAATTCAGGCCTCTCGGTTGCGCAGACTAAAGTTAAGTTTTGGGCCAAAAATGCTGGGACTAAGAGACGTACGAGCGATTCCAAATCGCTTGCAATTGCGCTCAGAGTAAAATTCGAACAAATAAGAACCGCAGCGAGGCTAATGGGGTTCGCTTTATAAAGAAAACGCACCGCTTGCTCCTTCTCACTCTCTTAAATCAATAACGGCACCGTTATCTATCCGATTGTCTGGATAACCCTCATGTAGCCAATTCTTTTCGCAGTGCTTTGTATAAACCCTCTACCGCCTCTGGAAACTGACCGTCCGAATGTGTTCGGCAATAGTCACGCAAAAACTCTAGCTGTTTAAGTAGAGGAAATGTTGGTGGCGCGAGGTCGAGTCCATCGTCCACTTTCCCAGGTCGAGTAAGCAATATTGCACTCATGTAACCTTGAGCCCACGCGAGATAATCTCTTTGTATCGAAGGATTTTTGGTCGCATCTGAAATGAACTGGTCACACGAAGCTGCCCCTAGCCCGACCACTTTTTGCCGACTGGCGGACTCGGCAAATGCAAAGTTGAAACTCATAACAATAATAGCGGCCGTAATCAGAACCGCGAACCCAGCTCGATCGTAATGTTTGCTCATGTTGCACCTCAATAGTGATGTCACGCTGTCAGAAACTGTTTTGATGTTTTGATTGGTTGGGCGCGCGGACCCCTTTAGGATTCTCGCGGCGTAGCAACACATAGAGCGCTGGCAAAACCAGGAGCGTCAGCACAAAAGAAGAAATGATCCCGCCGATGACAACAGTCGCCAAAGGTCGCTGCACTTCCGCCCCAGGCCCCGTCGCAATAGCCATCGGCACAAACCCCAGTGGCGCAACCAATGAGGTCATGAGGACGGCGCGCAGCCGGATCATGATGCCGCGATGTACGGCATCAACAATCTTCTTGCCTTCGAGCCTTAATCGCTGGATTTCGGCGATGATAATGAGGCCGTTCAGCACCGCTACGCCTGAAAGCGTGATGAACCCGACACCCGCGCTAATCGAAAGCGGAATACCGCGAAGTAGGAGTGCGGCGATCCCGCCGGTCAGCGCGAGCGGCACGCCGCTAAAAACGAGCGCCGCGTCGGCAGCCGATCCAAGACTCATAAATAGCAAAACGGCGATGAGCAGAAGCGCGATTGGTACTACAATGGTTAGCCGTTGGGTGGCGGACGCGAGTTGCTCAAACTGCCCACCCCACCCAATCCAATACCCTTCTGGAAGTCTTACCTTGGCCCCAATTTGCTCCTGTGCGTCGGCGATAAATGAGCCTAGATCACGCTCGCGAACATTCGCGGTAACGACGATGCGTCGCTTTCCGGTCTCGCGGCTAATCTGGTTAGGACCAGGTGACGCTTCGATGTCAGCAAGAACGGAAAGTGGCACATACCGAACATTCGCGAGCGGAGATGATGTCCATAAAGCGCGAACCGCCGAAGCTTGTCCTTCGCGCGGTGGCAGGGGGATAGGAAGTGACTTAAGTGCGTCTGCATCCGACCGAAGATACTCCGGTAACCGTACGATCAGTTCATATCGCCGGTCCCCCTCAAATACTGTTCCAGCATTCTTACCGCCAACCGCTGCCTCGACGATTCCTTGCACCTCTGCGACGCTTATACCATAACGTGAAAGTTCTTCACGTTTCGGTTTAATGGTGAGCATGGGCAGGCCATCAATCTGCTCGGTCTTCACATCCGCCGCGCCTTTCACCTTTTGCAATACAGTCTGTACTTGCTCTGCAGTGCGCGTCAGTACCTCCAGGTCGTCACCAAATATTTTCACTCCAACATCACTGCGCACGCCTGAGATGAGCTCATTGAAGCGTAATTGGATCGGTTGGGAAATTTCATAATTGCTGCCCGGCACGTCGGCAGCGGTCTTTTCGATCGTCTCAACAACCTCGGCCTTGCTCTTGGAGGGGTCTGGCCACTCTTTGCGTGGTTTTAGAATAATATAGCCGTCCGAGATCGACGGAGGCATCGGATCGGTGGCTACTTCGGCCGTGCCCACGCGCGCGAAAACCTCCTTCACTTCGGGAATTTTTAGCAATCGATTCTCTAGTGCCGACTGCATCTCTAACGATTGTGTCAGGTTGGTACCGGGAACTCGCAACGCCTGGATCGCTGCATCGCCTTCGTCCAGACTTGGAATAAACTCGCCTCCCATTCGCGACGCAGCGATTCCTGTTAGCAAGCTGAGCGCGACTGCGACAGCAACGACACGCTCTTTGTAACGAATTGACCAATCAAGCAGCGGTTCGTAAACGCGCCGGGCAGTTCGCATAAGAATATTTTCGTGCTCTGTCACTTTTCCCGTTACAAGTACGGCAACAGCTGCGGGCACAAAGGTGATCGAGCATAGTGCTGCCCCGACAAGGCACATCAATACCGTCACCGCCATCGGCGTGAACATTTTTCCCTCAACACCCGTCAGCGTGAGAATTGGGAGATAGACGATGGCGATGATAAACATTCCAAACAGGCTGGGATTGGCGACTTCGCTGGCCCCCGTAAGAATTGTTTCGAAGCGCTCGGTTTGCGTTAGAAGTCGTCCGCGACGATGCTGCTCTTCCGCTAAAAGGCGCATGCAATTCTCAATGATGATCACGACGCCATCAATGATGATGCCGAAGTCGATCGCGCCTAAGCTCATGAGATTCGCACTAACCTTGTATTCAACCATTCCAGTAAAGGTGAGCAGCATCGACAACGGAATTACCAAAGCCGTGATAAGCGCCGCTCGAAAATTTCCCAAAAACAAAAAGAGAATAACGGTGACGAGAATTGCCCCTTCGATTAGATTTTTTTCGACCGTCGCGACCGTCGCTTCAACGAGATGCGTACGATCGTAAATCGCCCGCGCTATAATGCCGTCGGGGAGTGATCGCGCGATATCACGCAGTTTCGCATTCGTACGCTGCGCTACAGTACGGCTGTTTTCGCCAATCAGCAGCATCGCGGTGCCCAACACAGTTTCTTTGCCGTTGAGTGTCGCCGCTCCGGTTCGGAGTTCACTTCCCTCGCGTACCTCTGCGACATCGCTGATGCGAACCGGAGTGCCGGAATGCGACCCGATAACGATTTCACTTATGTCCTCAAGGGTGCGAACTTGTCCTGGCACTCGGACGAGATATTGCTCGCCGTTGCGTTCGATATAACCGGCACCGACATTGGCATTGTTCGCCGAGAGCGCAGTCAACACATCCCGAAAGCTGAGCTTGTAGGCCATGAGGCGGGCGGGTTCGGGGAGAACGTGAAATTGCTTCTCAAAGCCGCCGATACTGTTCACTTCGACTACACCGGGCACACCGCGCAATTGTGGCTTGATGATCCAGTCTTGCGCTACACGTAAATCCGTCAGTGTGAATGGTTTGCCGTCGGCTTTGAGAGCGCCTTTTTTTGCTTCCACCGCATAGAGAAAGATTTCGCCGAGTCCAGTCGAGATTGGGCCCATACTCATCTCGGTGCCGGGCGGAAGCTGGTCTTTTGCTTCCTGAATTCGCTCGTTGACGAGCTGCCGGGCAAAATAGATGTCGGTGCCATCTTTAAAAATGATGGTGACCTGACTTAATCCGTAGCGAGATGAGGAACGCGTATAGTCGAGCCGTGGCAAACCGCCCATCGCAGTTTCTATGGGAAAAGTAATTCGTTGCTCGACTTCAAGAGGTGAATACCCCACCGCTTTCGTATTCACCTGTACTTGTACGTTAGTAATATCCGGCACCGCGTCGATCGGAAGCTGGTAAAAATTCCAAACGCCGAATGCCGCAAGAGCGGCCGCCGTCACTAGCACCAGAAATCGTTGGCGAATGGAAAAGCGAATAATCGCGGCTATCATTGTCCTGCCCTCTTACGGACTGAATCAGTGTTCATGTCCGCCTTCCCCTTTGGCCAATTCGGCTTTGATGACGAAGCTGTTTTTTGCGGCATAGATATCGCCGTGTGACAGTCCCGATTTGATCTCGATGCTTTCGGGATCGCGGTCACCTATCTCGACTTCCCGCACTTCGAATTTGTCTCCCGCGCGCACGAATACGACCGTGCGTTCTGCTACAGTTTGAAGTGCGGAAGGCTTTATGATGAGACCCACAGGTTTTGCGGCCAGTAGAACCCGTCCGGTCACGAACAATCCCGGGCGCAACCGTTGCGTGGTGTTCGAGACAACCGCGCGCGCTAATGCGCTCTGTGTTTCACTATTTCCTACTGGCGCGACGTACGAAACTTTCGTCTCAATGGGAGCGCCGCCATCCTCCGCATTGATAATGATCGTGTTTCCAATGCGTAAGCGCCCTAGATCGCGCCGATAAACTGAGAAATCGGCCCAAACGGTCCCGAGGTCAGCGATGACGAATGAAGGTTTCTGTTCCGAAACATATTCGCCGAGCGCAGCCTGACGATCGATCACAGTCCCCGAAATTGGAGCGCGCAGCTCATACGTCGTGAGACTGGCGTTACTCTCAATACGCGCGAGCAAATCTCCTTTCGCGACCTCGTCTCCAATTCGCCGCGACACCTCGCGCACGATGCCCGGAAACCGTGGAGTTACCTGTACGAGCGATTCCTGATTGGGTTGAAGGATACCGTGTAGACGGAGTGTTTCCCGGATTTCGCCACTTCCTGTTGTCGCAAGTTCGATCCCGGCGGCCTCAATCTTCGCGTCGCTCAGTTGGACTGTCCGAACTCCATCTTTCCTTTCCTCCGCATGTTCATCTGCGGGAGGAGGCGTTGTACTATTAGATGGCGACACTAAGTAAATTGCGACGACTGCGAGTAGCGCGACCAACATGCCAACTACGAACTTTTTCGAAAATCGCTTCATTGCGGCCTCGCATAATTCAGATGAAGTGGAATACCGGTAAGGCCCTCAATCGTGACCAGCGCCGTGTAAAATTTAATTAGGACTTCTTGTTCACGCAGCATGGTCTGCGTTGCCGTATTTTGCGCATCGAGAAGGTCGAGAAGCGTAAAACGCCCTTGGCTGTAACCGCTTTCGGTCCCTTCAGCGGCCTTGCGCGCATTTGGCAGCGCGCGGTTTCGCAAAATTTCAAGCTCGCGCAGCGAGCCCGTCATCGTGTCGTAAGCTTTGCCGAGCGTGAGGATAAGAGCTGCTTTACTCGCAGTTCGCTCGCTATCAGTTTTAGCTAGCATTTCTTGCGCTTCTAGAATTCCTCCGCTGTTTTGATCCCAAACTGGCAGAGGAACGGAAAGACTTAAGCGAACGGCATCATCGCCTGTATCTTTGTAATGACGCCAACCACCAGCAACTCGCAAATCGGGGATTGGCTTGAGACGCGCCGATAAGAATTCCGCGTCACGCTGCGCGCGCAGTGATGTAAAGCGCATGAGCTGTGGGTTACTTTCAACAGCTCGTAGCAGTGTCTGAAAAGGAGGCGGTTTTCCCACACTATTTAGGTTGCCCGCCACCGAACGAAACTCAGGCGCGTTTCTACCCATCAGAGTAGTTAGTTCGCGGCGTGCAATTGCAAGTTCGGTAAGCGCTCGCTCCCGCTCAGCTCGCACAATATCTGCCGCGACCTCGGCCCGTGAGATTTCGGTGGCGGGAGACGCCCCTGCATCAATGCGAGCCTGAAGTAATGGAATGAGCCGGTTAAGAGACACGATCTGAGATTCGAAAATCCGAACCCGTCGCTGCGCGCTTAAAACTCCCGCGAACGCCGTCGCCGTTTCTGAAAGGATTTCAAGACGCACCGCTGCGCTTTGCCAATGCGCAACATCAAGCTCGGCCGCACCCACAGCGATCCGCGCTTGCCGCTTTCCGCCAAGTTCGACGAGCTGACTCAATTGAAGAGTTGATTCGGCTGAACGGGTACCGCGATAAACGTTTGATCCCAACGCATTGTCGAGTTCGAAAGACAGCTCAGGATTCGGAATCGCCTTTGATTGCACATATCGGCCGGTCGCAACGCCGATCTCGCGGTCCGCTGCCGACAGTCGCGGATTAGCCGCTAACGCTATCTCAAGAGCACGGGTGAGCGTGAGTACGCCTGACGATTGAGCGAAACTCGGGTAGATATGCAG
Organism: Bryobacteraceae bacterium; assembly: GCA_035652115.1. GTDB lineage: Bacteria > Acidobacteriota > Terriglobia > Bryobacterales > Bryobacteraceae > Bog-105. The sequence continues at coordinate 5,883 of DASREJ010000260.1, read as the reverse complement.
CAGGATAATCGCCATGCCGAATACGCATGCGAACGCCGAGCGAAAAGACATAGTACCGACCTAAAACAGATGAGCAGACGCGCATCAGCTCAACTGATGCGCCGCGAAAGCCGTTTAGATCGTATATTTTGGAGGGGGGGTATCTTCAGAAAGGCGATACGGCCGGCTCTCTTGAGAGAGCCGCTCAATACCTGGAACCGCAACCCGTGCGGAGATAATAGATGGCTCACTTTTGGCTACTGCGACCATCAAGCAAACATGGCAATGCGTGATCGTGCCGGATAGACCCTTGGAGAAATCTGATGCGGGCGGCGAAGTATCGACCATTGTCACTACGACAACGCCATCTATGGGCGCGGCATTCGCGCCATGCATTTCATGCGTCATAGTCACGACAATGAACGAGAGTGCGCATATAATTGAGATCACACTGCGCAACAGATAGGTGCGCGGTGATCGGAGCAATAGAGTATGGAACTTACGATTCATCATTGATGCCTGCGCCAAAATAGACCGCACACCCCAATGAAACAAGCCCGCAAATCACGGAATCATAGGGAATCGGCTCAAAACTGATATTTAGGCACTCGGATAACGCGCATGTGAGCCGCTAGACAGAATGCGGCACCATATTTCTTAAAAATTCCCGAAACTGTTCATCGCGTTCATGAAAGAAACCGCGCTCAATGGTAACCCACTTTCAGAAACAACGCGGCCAATACTATCAAGGCGGCAAATAAAAACTCGGTGAACTCAAGCCCGACTCATAATCGCGCCCGCCGCGAACGGAACGCTAAAGACGGACGCGATAAATGCGGCTTCACGTAGCAAACTCTTCGGATTTACTTCCATTCACCCCCCGCAAAAAAAACGATGCAACCACACTCCGTGACGATCCTGCAGACACATATCGAGGCGATCAGGATCTAGCCTCCCGGATAGGCTTGCTTATGAAAACGCGCTCATACCGCTATCAATAGAAGGTTATGGCATGTAACCGCAAAAACAGGTGCGAAGCTTCAAGTCAAAATCGCGCCGATACGCCCATAAATGGGTTTAATCGCGGTGCTGCTGTAGTAATGCCAAAATTTATTCCGGCGTCCCACTGCAGGTTCTTTCCAATTTTGTAGCTGATGCCCGTGCCTAACTGTATTGCGTCGCCCTGTGGGGTCGAGAAATTCGCCGCAATTTCGTAATATGTACTGACTACTTCGCTCCAATCGTATCCGAACGAACCGGTGACGATCCACTCCTTATGATATCCAGGCATATCGTCGTTATGCATCCATTGCACACCGCCATTAATTCCGAGATCAAGTTTGTCTGTAAGTTTGATGGCGAATGGTAGGATGACGCCACCCTGAACAAAATCGGAGCTAATCCCATTGCCTTTGTTAGTGGGGATATTCACAAAAGGCAGCAAGCCTAGGGCGGTTTCTCCAGCTTTTTGAAATGAATCATTGCCCCAAAAATTAAACTTGGTGCGAACGGTCAAATCTCCGCTTCCCGAAAAACGTCCCGCCAATGTGGGGTCGGGGGAAGAAACACGCATCATACCGTAAGGAGCATAAATCAAACTTAGTTCGATCGCGTTGGTTAGCCCAATTCGAAGATTGGTCGTTCCATATTCATATGCCTTGGTTGTCGTTCCCGCTGAGTCAGTATGTGAGCGCGAGTAACCAAGTAGTGTTGTCTCGAATTGGAAGTGACCTGCGTCAACGGTGAAAGGACTCTCAGTCGTGTCCGGACGATCGGTCGAAAGCTCCCGCAACAAAACAGTCGGTGTGGGATCGAATAAATTGTAAGAGCCCTTTCCTTGCGTTCCGGTTTCGGCCACTACGCTTGAGGGCACCAACATTAAGTACGCGACCGCACCCAGCGTGGTTGCACGGATGTAATTCAATGACATAATATTACCGTGGACTGTAAACAGTCGCATTATTACCTATTCAAATGGTCTCTACCGTTACCATTTAGAACTCAAATATCAAACAAGGAATGACACAAATGCACGCCGGGCACGGACATGGTCTCCCGTCTTCGGGGTCGGCAGCGGCGCAACACCGTTCACGGCTCGGATGGGCGCTCGGCTTAACCCTCACCTATATGTTCGCCGAGATTGTGGGGGCTTATTTCACGGGCAGCCTAGCCCTCCTCGCCGACGCCGCCCATATGCTTACCGATGCTGGAGGCTTGGCACTCGCTCTGGTCGCGATTGCCTTCGCGCAACGCCCCGCGACGAAAGACAAGACGTATGGGTTTTTGCGGGCGGAAATTCTCTCAGCGCTATTAAATGCGATTGTGCTTCTACTTATCACGATTTATATTTTGTATGAGGCATATAAGCGCTTTCTTAATCCGCCCGATGTTCTCGGGTTACCCATGATAATCGTCGCGGCGGTCGGCCTCGTTGTCAATTTGATCAGTATGAAGTTGCTATCGGCGGGCGCCGATCAAAGCCTCAACGTCCAAGGCGCTTATTTCGAAGTGTTAAGCGATATGCTTGGATCGGTTGGGGTAATCATCGCGGCGATTGTTGTGATGACCACGGGCTGGGAATTAATCGACCCCATTATCGGCGCAGGCATTGGGCTATTTATCGTGCCGCGTACGTGGCGACTTTTGAGCCAAGTGATCCATATTCTGCTTGAAGGCGCACCGGCACATATTGATATGCAGGCTCTAAGTAAATCACTAGAAGAAATTCCTGGTGTAAGAAAAGTTTGTGATCTTCATGTCTGGACAGTTACGTCTGGCGTCGATGCAATGAGTGGACATCTTGTTGTCGACAATCTTAAAACGTCCCCTGAGGTTATCCGTGCTTCGCGACGGATTCTCAAAGAAAAATATAATATAGAGCACTCCACGGTCCAGGTTGAAGACGAAGGGCTTTATAACGAAGAAGCTCACTTGTCTTTTTAAAGCCGCCGACGGCTACGGTTCACTGCTGCGCATTGAAAAGAAAGCTCCTCCAGTAAACTGGGGGGCCCTGAGGTGCGAGCAATGACTGGAAACACTGATCGCATTGGCGATGACTGGTAAGGGAAGCTCCTTTGCTATTATACCACAGGTAGGATTTTTTGCCTAGTAAGGGCGACCCCTTTCACAAGTGCATAAATCGCTGGAATGACGACAAGCGTCAGGATGGTAGACGACACCATGCCGCCGATCATCGGCACAGCGATACGCTGCATCACTTCGGAACCCGTGCCGGTGCTCCAGAGAATAGGCAAAAGACCAGCCATGATGGCAACCACCGTCATCATCTTCGGCCGAACCCGTTCGACTGCACCTTCCATGATCGCGGCATAAAGGTCGTCGCGTGTCAGCTTACGCTTTTCGCGCGCCGCCGCTTCCTTGCGAGCTTCGAGAGCATGGTCGAGATAGATCAGCATGATAACACCGGTTTCTGCCGCGACTCCCGCGAGCGCGATAAAACCGACGGCCACAGCAACGCTAAGATTGAAACCCAACCACCACATCAGCCAAAGCCCGCCGACAAGAGCAAACGGGAGTGACAACATAACGATTAGCGTTTCGGTCATTCTGCGGAAGTTGAGATAAAGCAAAAGGAGAATGATGAGGAGAGTGAAAGGTACGACCACAATGAGACGCGCCTTCGCGCGTTCGTAATATTCGAACTGGCCGCTCCACACCGGATAATAACCGGTGGGAAATTTGACACTCGCTTCAACCGCTTTTTTGGCATCCGCGACATAACCACCGAGATCGCGGTCGCGCACATCGACATAGATATAGGCAGCAAGCTGCGCATTCTCCGTCCGAATACTGGACGGACCTGTCGTAAGTCTAATCTTCGCAACTTGCCCTAACGGTATCGACGCTCCATTCGTCATCGGCACCTGGACATCGCGAGCGATGGAATCTGGATCGGAGCGCAACTCACGCGGATAGCGTAAGCTGACCGCGTAACGCTCCCTCCCTTCAACAGTTGTGGTGATGGTCTGAGCACCAATGGCAGAGGCGACAATATCCTGTACGTCGCCAATCATGAGACCATAACGCGCGAGCTGCTGCCGGTCAGGCTCAACTTCAAGATAATAACCACCCATGACGCGCTCGGCGTAGGCACTCGCCGTGCCGGGCACTTTACGGATAACGGTCTCTATCTCGCGCGCCAACCGCTCTATCTCGCTAAGGTCTTTACCCATCACCTTTACGCCGACAACTGTCCTGATGCCGGTCGCAAGCATATCCGTTCGGGCTTTGATCGGCATTGTCCATGCATTCGACACACCGGGGAATTGCAGCGCCTTATCCATTTCCGCCGTCAGCTTGCTGATCCTCATGCCCGGCCGCCACTGATCTTCAGGCTTGAGATTGATGAGCGTCTCGAACATTTCTGGAGGCGCGGGATCGGTTGCCGTCATGGCGCGTCCCGCTTTGCCGAATACAGATTCGACTTCAGGAAAAGACTTGATGATCTTGTTCTGGGTCTGCAGGAGCTCAGCCGCCTTGGCCATAGAAAGGCCCGGCAGTGTGACAGGCATATAAAAAAGCGTACCCTCGTTGAGGTCGGGCATGAACTCGGAGCCGAGTTTCATGGCAGGCCAAATGCTAAGCACAAGGATTATAGCTGCAGCGCTGATCGTCAGGACTTTAGCCTTGAGCACGCTGCGGATCATTGGCCGGTAAGCCCATATCAGAAAGCGGTTCACCGGATTCTTGTGCTCGGGAACAATTCGCCCTCGCACAAAGATGATCATGAGCGCTGGCACCAACGTCACTGACAGGAAAGCCGCCGCCGCCATCGCGAACGTCTTGGTATAGGCGAGCGGCGCGAAAAGGCGGCCTTCTTGCGCTTCCAGCGTGAAGATAGGCAGGAACGAAACCGTAATGACAAGAAGCGAGAAGAAGAGCGCGGGGCCGACTTCGCTCGCCGCTTCGATCAGAATATCGATACGCGGTTTACCAGGCGGAGCCCGCTCAAGATGCTTATGCGCGTTCTCGATCATGACAATCGCAGCATCGATCATTGCGCCGATCGCGATGGCGATCCCGCCCAGACTCATGATGTTGGAGGACAGGCCGAGCGCGTGCATGCAGATATAGGCAATGAGAATGCCCAGAGGTAGCGTCAGGATCGCCACAAAGGCACTTCGGACGTGAAGAAGAAAAACGATGCAGACGATGGCGACGATGATACTTTCTTCCACCAGTGTCCTTTTGAGCGTCTCTATGGCGCGGAGGATAAGTTCGGAACGGTCATAGACAGGGATGATGTTCGTGCCGTCGGGCAGGCTCGCCTTGATGAGGGCGAGTTGCTCCTTCACGTTATTGATGACGCTGAGCGCGTTCTGACCGTAGCGTTGCACGGCAATGCCGCCCACCGCTTCGCCCTCGCCATTCATTTCCGTGACGCCGCGCCGTTCGTCCGGCGCAAGCTCGACGCGTGCCACGTCTTGCAGGAGGACGGGCACACCCCCTTCGGATTTCAGCACAATCTGTTCGAGATCGCTTTTGTTGCGGATATAGCCCCGCCCCCGCACCATGAATTCCGCTTCAGCGAGTTCGACCACACGGCCACCGACATCGTTGTTGCTAGCGCGGATCGCGTCCCTCACTTTTGTCAGAGGAATATTAAGAGCGCGCAACCTCGCGGGATCGACCACAACGCTATATTGCTTGACAAAGCCGCCCACGCTTGCGTCTTCAGCCACACCTTCCGCCTTCGCGACGGCGTATCGTATTTGCCAATCCTGCGTTGAGCGTAATTCAGCGAGCGTGCGCTTCGAGGCAACTACCGCATATTGATAGACCCAGCCCACGCCGGTTGCGTCGGGGCCGAGCGTCGGGGTCACGCCAGCAGGAAGATTGCGTTGCGCCGCGCTCAAATATTCAATGACACGCGATCGCGCCCAG
>DASREJ010000259.1:0-6029 GCA_035652115.1 Bryobacteraceae bacterium | reverse complement strand
ATATGATGAAACTTTTTCCAGACCAATATCCGGCTTATCGCGGAAGGACGAAGGCGCTGATTCCTGTCGTGTGGTGACCTCAGGGCAATCGCACGGCTGTTCGCGGCACGAGAGAGACTATTCGTCGAGGGACTGGATGCTGCGACGGCCGCTCTTGAAGCCGGATATGAGAGCAGTGATCAGGTCACGCGCGAATACAAATGGCTTTGGGTGAACCGCCGAGGCGGCATGTCAAAGCGCAGCAACTCTCCAGTTCTGTTGGCCGCGAGGCCGTGACACACGTATGAGAAGGCTAATCGTTTTCAACAATATGACCGTAGACGGCTATTTTGCGGGCCCGAACGGAGATATCAATTGGTTTCGGGATCATCGGGATATAGATTTCGATGCATTCACCGCAAACGATGCGGACGCAGGGCTGGTTCTAGTGTTCGGCAGAGTCACGTATGATCTTATGCGAAGTTACTGGCCTACTGAGCGTGCCTTGCAAGAAGATCCCGCCGTAGCGCGCCGGATGAACACGTTGCCGAAAATCGTGTTCTCGCGAACGATGAACGACACGGCTTGGAGTAACTCGACTCTATTGAAGGGCGACGTTGCGCCGGAGCTGGCAAGACTCAAGAAGCAGGGCGGCGGTGACTTACTGATTCTCGGTAGCGGCAGTGTTGTGACGCAATGTGCTGAAGCTGGACTCATCGACAATTATCAGATTGTTGTGCAACCGATCGCCACCGGCAGCGGCCAGACCTTGTTTGAAGGCCTTACGAAGCACCTTGAGCTGAGACTCGTAGAGACACGCAAGTTAGGTAATGGGAATGTGTTCGTGAGTTATGAGCCTGCGGTCCCGCGCGCTATTCCATCCATGTAGGTGGCGACGCCGTCCACGCGCGCTCTATCACAAAATGTCAGCTCAGGCCGTGACCTAGTACGAGTTGTCACGTCGAGCAAGTAAGTGTCGATGTGCGAGTCTCGCCAGCCGCGACGATTCGGGCTGAACCTTTGCGCGCTCGACACCGTCGCTTCTAAAGATGAATGAAAAAGATAGACCCTTCCAAGTAGCAATTTTTCTTTACCAAGGCGTAAGCGCGCTTGACGCGGTAGGGCCGTGGGAAGTGCTGTCGCGCATGCCCAACACGGATGTGCGGTTTGTCAGTAACGAAGTAGGACCAGTGGTGACAGAGGGTGAGACACTTCTACTAGGCGCCTCACATACGTTTGCTGAGACTCCGTCGCCCGATCTGGTGCTTGTACCAGGAGGTGCAACAACGCCGGGCCAAATGGTGGACGACGACGTGCTTGAATGGCTACGCAAAGCACACGAGACGACCACCTGGACCACCTCGGTCTGTAGCGGCGCATTGATCTTGGGGGCAGCCGGTATCCTGAAGGGTTTGCCAGCCACGACGCACTGGTACAAGATGGGCGTGCTCAGGATTATGGGCGGCAAGCCCCAGCGAGACCAGCGCATCGTGCGATCCGGGAAAGTTGTTACTGCCGCCGGCGTCTCGGCAGGTATCGACTTGGCGCTTTGGTTAGCCGGCGAAATTGCCGGCCGTCCACGGGCGGAAGCGATTCAACTGGTCATCGAATACGATCCACATCCTCCGTTCGATAGCGGCCACATCAGCAAAGCCTCTGAAGAAACACAAAAGCTCGCGAAAGAGATGATGGACGATAGGATGCCTGCGGATCAACGCCGTCTGGTTCCGAAGATCGCCTGGAGGCGCTTCGTCGATTTGGTCCGTACAAGAAAATAGTTTGAAATTTGGATATTGGGTTGTACCGCCATGGCGAACAGGCGCGGAGAGTCCAGCTACCCTCCCGCGATTGCGCCAACGATGAGCAGGGGCTCGGCGGACGCGATGACCGCGTCGGGCAAACGAATATCCGGCGGTTCGAGCGACAGATCTTCCTGACATGCAAAAAACCGCACGAAGGCACGCCGCTTTTTCGTGACGTGATCGCGCAGGGCTCCCTGCAAGACCGGATAGCGTTCTTCCAATGCATCGAGAACCGCTTCGAGCGTCACCTCGCCGCTTACCTCTAATTGCACCTCGCCATCTACACGCGCAAGCGTGCGCAAATGCGCGGGCAATACGACTCGGATCATGCCAACGTTTGCACTTCTACGGAGAGCACAGCGGGAAGATTCTTGGCAATCGGCATCCAATTGTCTCCTGCATCCGATGACACGTACACTTGTCCGCCGGTTGTTCCGAAATACACTCCGCAGGAATCGAGAGAATCCACCGCCATTGCGTCGCGCAGCACGTTGACGTAGCAATCGCTTTGCGGCAGCCCTTTGGTCAAGGGTTCCCATTCGTTTCCTCCTGTGCGGCTTCGATAAACGCGCAGTTTTCCGTCCATCGGGTAGTGTTCCGAATCGCTCTTGATGGGAACCACATAGATTGTCTCCGGCTCGTGGGCATGAACGTCAATGACAAATCCGAAATCGGTGGGCAGATTTCCACTCACTTCCTGCCAAGAATCGCCGGCATTGTCGGTTCGCATCACGTCCCAATGCTTCTGCATGAACAGCACATCCGGGCGCGCCGGATGCATCGCGAGCCGATGTACGCAGTGGCCGACCTCGGCGGTGGGATCAGGAATGTATTGAGAATGGAGCCCGCGATTGATGGGCCGCCAGGACTCGGCTCCATCATCCGTTCGAAAGGCGCCAGCGGCCGATATTGCGATGAACATGCGCTTTTCGTCATTTGGGTCAAGCAGAATGGTGTGCAGGCAGAGTCCGCCGGCGCCGGGCTGCCAGGAAGGTCCTGTGGTGTTATGCCGTAGTCCAGGCAATTCCCGCCAGTTGTGTCCGCCGTCTTCGGATCGGAATAGGGCGGCGTCTTCCGCTCCGGCGTACACGGTATCCGGATTATTCAATGATGGTTCCAGGTGCCAAACCCGCTTAAACTCCCACGGGTGTGGAGTGCCGTCGTACCACTTATGAGTCCCGGTCTCACCTTCATAGGTGAATTTATTCCCGACCGTTTCCCATGTTTGGCCACCGTCATTGGAGCGCTGCATCATCTGCCCGTACCAGGAAGTGGACTGCGAAGCATATAAGCGGTCAGGATCGGCCGGAGATCCTTTCATGTGATAAATTTCCCAGCCGCCAAAAAACGGGCCGCTGATCTGCCAATCCTGCCGTTTGCCGTCCGAGGCGAGGATGAACGCCCCCTTGTGTGTTCCTACGAGTACCCGTACCCTACTCATCTGGTTAGTCTCCCTTTTCCGCGAATTTGGAGCGCGCGCGTGACTTTTTTATAGTACTTTGGCTTATGATTTGCTAACGGGGACTTGGAGCTTTCTATGGGATTCGAAGTTGGGCAAGTCGTAAGCGATTACGAAATTCTAGACATTTTGGGCAAGGGCGGCATGGGGCGGGTCTACCGTGTCCGCAACGTCATTTCGAATCGCATCGAGGCGATGAAGGTTCTGCTGGCCGATCTGGCAGCGGAGCCGGAACTAGGCGACCGGTTTGGCGGTGAGATCCGCACACTCGCCCGACTCGACCATCAAAATATCGCCAAGCTACATACGGCTTTTAAGGTCGAAAACCAATTAGTAATGATCATGGAGTTTGTGGAGGGCTTCACACTCTCGCAGCGCGCGAGGCAGGGTGCGATTCCCTTGAACGAAGTCCTGAGCTACATTACCCAAACCTTGGCCGCGTTGGGCTATGCGCACGAAAACGGCGTAGTTCATCGCGATATTAAGCCTTCGAACATCATGGTTACACCCCACGGGGTGGTAAAGCTCATGGATTTCGGCATCGCGAAATCCAATACGGACACGATGCATACGCGCGCCGGCACCACCATGGGCTCGATGCTTTATATGTCTCCCGAGCAGGTGCGGGGAAACACCGTGGATGCCCGGTCGGACCTATATTCGATAGGCGTAGTGCTTTATGAACTGACCGCAGGCCGGCGGCCATTTGAGTCCGAGAGCACCTATGCGGTTCTTGAAGCGCAGTTGAATACGACTCCGCGCGCTCCGGTAGAGTTGAATCCGTCGCTGCCCAAGCCGCTGAACGACATTATTATGACGGCGCTCGAAAAAGAGCCGATGCGGCGGTTCCAGAGCGCCGAGGCCTTTCGGAAAGCGTTGGAAAGTCTGAAAGGAGCTCAAGCCGCAGCTCAGGCTCCGACGGTGGCAGCCAATGTGGCCGCACCGAATCCGGTTTCCGCGCCTCCGTCTCTACCGGCTTCCACTTCCCCGGGCAGTAATCGAGGTCTTTGGATGGCGCTTGGCGCGGTTGCCTGCGTGCTAGTCCTGATTGCGGCGGCGGTGGCTATGCCGCATTTTTGGAGGGGTAAGGCAGCTACGAAGAATTCGGTCGCAGCGGTAAATGCCGTAAGTACTCAACCCACCCCGGCCGCGAACACCCCGTCTGAGCCCGCGCCCAATCCGGCTCCTCAGCCCGCGGTGCAGCAAGCGGCTGCCGATGTTGCCGCACAGAACCAAACAGTTAACGCCGCTACCCAACCGGTTCAAAAAACGATGGTTCGGGCGCCGTCCAAAAAGCTGGCGGCCGATTCATCAACTCAATCGATAGCCGATCAGAAACCGCAGCCGGTCAGTTCCGCACCCCCGGTCACGACGCCTCCGGCGGTTCAGGCTCAGGCTCCGCCGGTTCCAGCCGGTCCATCCCAGGAAGAAATCGATAAAGTTCAGGAAAGTCTTATGCAGCTGCATTCGCGAGCGGATGCAATCCGAGGAAGCGTTAACAATCTACGCCGCCAGCAAGCTGCCGACGGGTTCGAAGTCAGCCCTGAAATTGCGGGCGCGGCTAACCGGCTAGACAACTATTTGGCGGCGGCGGATCGCGCTTCTCAGAGCAATGATCTGCCGGCCGCACGTAGATATATGGACGGTGCGGAAAAACAGTTAACTGTCCTCGAAGCAAAATTTGGTAGATAGGAGAACTGACTCAATGAAACTGTGTTTAGCAACCGTAGCCGTTGCGCTTTCCATTGCGCCTGTCCTGGCGCAGCAACCCGAGAAGAAGAAAGTGGCTGTGTTGGATTTCAACTATGGCACTGTGATGACCAGCGTGCAAGCCATATTCGGCACGAATCAGGACATCGGTAAGGGCATTTCGGATCTGTTGGTCAATCAACTGGTAAACGACGGCACTTACCGCGTCATCGAGCGGAACGCGCTGGATAAGATCCTGAAGGAACAAAATTTTTCGAATAGCGACCGCGCCGATTCCAGCACCGCAGCGAAAATCGGCCGGATTCTGGGCGTTGATGCGATCATTACCGGCGATATTACGCAGTTTGGCCGCGATGACCAGAACAAGAATATCGGCGGAGGAGCATTTAGTCACTGGGGTGGGAAATACGGTCTGGGGAACGTTGGAACCAAAAAATCGAAGGCTGTCGTTGAAGTCACAGCTCGCCTCATCGATGTCAATACCGCTGAAATCCTTGCCTCGGCGACCGGACACGGCGAGTCATCCAGATCTGACAACAACCTGTTAGGCGGCGGAGGCGACTGGGGCGCCGGCGGCGGCGGTCACGTCGATATGGGTAGCTCGAACTTCGGCCAGACAATTCTCGGTGAAGCCGTAAAGGGCGCCGTAACTCAACTGGGGCAGAATCTGGATTCGAAGGCTACGACTCTTCCTCACACAACGGTTCAGATCAACGGCGTGGTTGCCGATGCTACGGGCAATAATCTTGTGCTTAATGTGGGCAGCAAGAACGGACTTAAAGTAGGCGACCGGCTTGCCGTGACTCGCGTTACGAAGGTAATCAAAGATCCAGTAACTGGAAAGCCGCTGCGCAGCCTCGCGGACCAGATCGGCCAAGTGCAGATCACGTCAGTAGACGAGAACTCGGCAGTTGGTACGTTTACCGGCGCAGGCCAGCCCAAGGTTGGCGACACAGTCAAGAATATTGAGCCATAATTAGCGCGCACAACGGCCACCAAACGGCCTGTGCTACAAACGTCTAAATAAAAAAGAGCACCCCATCGCAGGGTGCTCTTTCACTGCCGGAGAACTGCTTCTA
>DASREJ010000258.1:0-16755 GCA_035652115.1 Bryobacteraceae bacterium | reverse complement strand
GATAACAGCTTTCGCGCAATTCGCCTTCGTAAATACCAATGACGGACCAGAACGGAATGCTATAGAGCGGAGTAGTCTGTGTGGCCTCCCAGACCCGCGCTTCGATAGTATATCGCCCGTCAGGATCCTCAAACAGGACATGTCTCCGGTAAGAATGTGAACTGGATTCACGTTGTTCGGAGGTCAACAGATCTTTAGTCCGCAAGAGCCGTGGAAAGCGCCGGGCGACCCGAAACGGCACCTCGCTTCCCGGGCTAACAGCCAGGATTTCGTTGAGCTGATCTACGAACTCCGGCAGGCTCAACTCCTTCTTGTTCGATCGGTCGCGTATGTTGACTTCTGCGTCGGGAGCCGTAGATAGCAGCGCATCCATGATTCGCTTCCGTCCCAACTCAATCTGCTCAATCATCAGCCGTGACGCCGTTTCGCCATCGCCGGTAGCAAGCGCTTCTACCAAAGGGCGGTAGCCCAGCATTTCGTCGGGAATTACACGCGACAGACAAAGATGGATGAGCCGCTCGACTTCGTCGTACAAGCCTGAAAGGAGTTCTGCCAGCTTTTCGTTTCCAGATGCGCGGGCAATCAGGAGGTGAAACTCCCGATGCGCCGTAACAGTTGTCTCCCGCGAGCGTTCTCCCGGGGTGTAGCGAACCTGGCACAAGGCGCTCAAGCGTGCTAACTGTTCCGCCGCAATTCTATTGGCCGCCAGACGAGCAGCAGTGGGTTCGAGCAGCAGCCTAACTTGCGTAATGTCCTGAACGTCACGCACGGTGACCGGTATAATCACATATCCCCGACGGGGTATGGCGCGCAAAAATCCGGCTTGGCATAGCCCCAGGAGCGCGGCGCGAATAGGCGCCTTGCCCATTGCGTATCGAGCTGCCAATTGCGCTTCCGTGACCTGCTTACCGGGCTGTAAAGCGCAGCGAATAATGTCCTGCTTGATCCGATCGAATGCGATTCTATTGAGTTGCGGCTGGCCCGAGAGCGGCTGAGACGCTGATCTTTTCGCTATTTCGAGGAGCACCCAGGAAGAAGTATCGCATATCTTCTTTGCCTAAGGACAGCCTGCGCAGGTCCTGAAAAAACGGCTACGCCACTTGCGCCTGGGCTGCACGAATGCGTCTTTTTGTTTTGAGGTAGAAAATCGAAATTACGAGCAGAAATGCCAGAAATTCCGGAATAGTGTACTGCAGCCCATCGACATAAAAGGTATCGAGTGCAATCGCGATGAGCGCCAACGCTCCGAGCACTGTGGATATGGGAAAGAAAGGCAAATGCATTGGAAGTGCCGCCACTCTGGCGCTACCGAGCGCGCGCCGAAAACGCAAGTGCGTAGTCAGAATGATCAACCATACAAAGAACATGCCGGCGACAGCGACTCCGTACAGCAATAAAAATGCCTTTCCCGGAGAGAAAATAGCCAGCATAATTGCAGCGACCATTCCGGCGGATGAGACTGCCAGAGCCGGGCCAGGCACTCCATTTTGATTCAGCCGCCCGAGCAAGTGCGGTAGATAAGAGCCGCGGGCCAGCGAGAAGAGCATTCGTGTAGTCAGATACAGGTCCGTATTGGAACTGGACAATGCAGCCGTGATCACGACCAGGTTCATCACGGTGGCGGCGTAAGGAATACCGGCGGTGGCAAACGCCTGTACAAAAGGGCTGCTGGTCAATGCATTTCCAGCCTGATTCCAAGGCCGAATTGCCAGCATGACTGTCATCGCGAGCCAGTAGAAAAGAATCAATCGAAAGACGATGGTGCGCATGGCACGCGGAATCGATTTTTCCGGCTGTTCGGCTTCGCCTGCAGTCACTGCGACGATTTCGACACCCATGTAACTGGTCAATGTGAGGCTGAGCGCAAGCCATACTCCTTTCCACCCCATGGGAAAAAATCCACCGTGTGCGCTCAAGTTGGAGAGGCCGATACCGTGCCTGGAGCCGAAGCCGAATATCAGCAGGAATCCAATGACGATGAACGCAATGATCGCGAGTATCTTTATCAAGGCAAACCAGTACTCAAATTCGCCAAAGCGGCCCACCTGCATCGTATTGATCGCAACAAGGCCAATCGAAACGGCAACAACCCAGAGCCACTGCGGAACATTGGGGAACCAGAACGAAAAGTAGATAGCAACGGCGGTCACTTCAGCACCGATTGCAATAATCTGCACCACGGCATACGTTGCCCTTACAGCGAAACCCGACCAACTTCCGAGATACTTGTCGGCATACACGCCAAAAGATCCGGCTACCGGATGCACGACGGCCATTTCCGCTAACGCGTAGGCCACAATCATAGCGATGATGGCGCAGAATACGTGCGAGAGCAAAACGGCGGGTCCGGCCAGTCCGATGGTGACGCTGCTGCCTAGAAACAGACCGACGCCTATTGCGCCGCCAATCGCCAGCATGCTGAGCTGCCGCTGCGTGAGGTTGCGTCGTAGTGTGTCGGAAGGCGAGAAGGGTCGTGCAGAAGGTTGATCAGGCATCCGGAGTTACGGTCGCCAGCACCTCGCCGAACCGGGCGATCTCTTCCTTCGTGTTGTAATGCACCAGCGACGCACGAACTCCGCCTTCCGGATAGCGGAGACCGAGACGCTGTATGAGCCTCGGTGAATACATGTGCCCATCACGAACTCCGATTCCAGCGGCCGCCATGGTGTCTGTCACTCGTTGTGGAGATACTCCCGGCAAATTGAAGAAAAACGTGGGAACGCGTTCGTTGAGGCGGTGTTCGTCGCGTATTCCATAAATCTCCGCGCCCGAGTCGCGCAAGACGCGCAGGAAATCGATAGAAAGCATTTCCTCATAGTCTCGAATAGCTTTCATGCCGGCGAGAAGATTATTGCGGCGCGAGCAGTTATTTCCATTTTCGGTAAGCTCTCCGCCCAATTGTTCGATATAGCGGACCGCGGCATCCATGCCGGCAACATTTTCGTAGATAAAGGTTCCCGCCTCGATTTTTCCGGGAGGTTCATCCGGAATGAAGTCTTCACGGAACGTCGGCAGTTTTCGCAGCGCTTCGCGTCGACCCCAAAGAAATCCCATGTGGGGCGAAAAAATCTTGTATCCCGAACACACCAGATAATCGCAGCCGAGCGCCTGAACGTCAATAACTCCATGAGGCGCGTAGTGGACGCAGTCCACGAATACTTCGCTACCGTGGCGGTGAACGACTTTCGATACAGCGGCAACATCTACGATGGAACCGATCGCATTTGATGCCACCGGCAGAGCCACGATGCGAGTCCGGGAACCCAGCAACGGTTCCAAATCCTCCACGTGTAGGTTGCCGTCCTCCCGCATGCGCCACCATCTGAACGTTGCGCCGTCGCGTTGGAGCGCGAGCCAGGCAGCAATATTCGCTTCGTGATCCATGTCTGTGACGACAATTTCGTTTCGTTGCTGGAGCGTCTGACCGATTGCCAAACTGACGAGACGGATGAAAGAGGTTGCATTCATGCCAAACGCAATCTCATCCGGATCGGCGGCGTTGAGCAGCACTGCTACGCTTTCTCGCGCTCCCGCAATTGATGCGTCCACTTCACGGCTCTTCTGATAACGCCCTCCACGTTGCACATTGCACTCCAGCAAATGGCGATTTACGGCATCGAGTACCAGTTGCGGAATCTGTGCTCCTGCCGCATTATCAAAAAAAATGAAATCTGACCGTTGCAACGCAGGGAAGCAGGCGCGCACCTTGGCGGGCTGAATCTCTTTCGAAGTCATAGTTTGTCGCATAGATGTAGCGTTTTTACTCGGCGATGCAGCTACACCGAACCGCAGAGATCAAGGTTGCGTGTAACAGGCCCGACAACCGGCTAGGCTACCTCACACCGATTGCTGTATTTCGCAACCACACTACCGTGGCGCACCAACGCGAGCGCAAGGAGCAGACAAGCAACTCGGTATGGAGACAGAAGACCCGGCAATTGCGAGCTCCTTGCAAAGCGAATTTCGGAAGTATCATGTCATAAGTGCCGGGTAGTGTCAACTGAAATGTCACGAGCCTGGGATAGAATGTTCAATCAAATGCAACAGGTTCCCGAAGAAGGCGATCTCGCGCCGGACATTGCCGTCTCAGACGACCACGGTACACCGTTTCAGTTAATCGGCCTGCGCGGAAAGAAGGTGGTTCTGTATTTTTATCCTAAAGCGGACACCCCCGGCTGTACCGTCGAGGCATGCGAGTTTCGAACCCGCATGGCCGACTTTAATTCCGCCGGAAGCGTAGTTTTGGGCATCTCACCGGACGGCTCTTCTGAACAGGCGGCCTTTCGCAATAAATTCAATTTGCCCTTTAAACTCCTGGCCGACTCACAACACCAAGCGGCTGAAGCATACGGTGTTTGGAAGGAACGTGTCATCGACGGGAAAAAAATGATGGCGGTTGAACGGACGACATACATCATCGATGAGAGCGGCGTTATCAGGAAAATCTTTCGTAACGTTAGGCCGGAAGGACACGCCTCCGAGGTCTACAACGCACTTCGAGAACTCAACGGCTAACGTGCACGTTCTCAAAAACGGTGTCTTGCTCTTCCAGCCCGGCGAGGGGACCCAGACGACGCGCTTGGAAACTGGACGTCTATCTCTCGCATTGGCCGTACGACCGGAGCGAAGGAAGTCAGTCAAAGCATCAATGTGTATGAAAACGGGCATTCCGCCGCTGTTATGAATCCGTCATCGGAAGAGGTGCTGTATGTGGTCCGAGGCAAAGGCCAATGTCACGTCAACGGCTTTTCCTATGACCTTGCATCCGATACTGGCGTCTTCATTCCTCCTGGAACGGAATACAGCGTGCAGAATGCGGAAGCAGTTCCTCTGATGATTGTCAGCGCGCTATGCCCCGAAGATCCGAATCGCACGATTAAGAACGAAAGCAGCACTCGCGTACCGTTAGGCAGCAAGCCAGAATTGACAGTTCACGTCGGAAATCGTGAAAAGCTGCCCGCCACGGCAGGCCGCGAATTCTGTTTCATGGTGGACAAAGAGTTGGGGTGTCAACAAGTAACCCAATTTGTCGGCTGGATCCCGCCAAGTGCCGCGCCTTTTCACCATCATGAATATGAGGAGGTGATTTACATCCTGGCGGGAAAAGGCATTTTGCACGTTGCAGAGGAGTCGATTCCGTTCGAAACAGGCAGCAGTATCTATTTGCCTGTTCGTGTTCCTCATTGTCTTGAGAATCCGGGCCCACTGGCAATGCGTGTTCTCGGCGTATTTTATCCTTCGGGCAGCCCTGCTGCCGCATATCATTAATAAGTTCCTGAGCGCAACCGCAGCCCACCTCCCCCGAGTGTGACATTTCAGTGGATATGCTTGGGAATCGGGATGCGGCCATTGCCGCCCTAACTTCTTACGGTCAATTGTGGATCACTTCTGCTACTCCCGCTGCTTCTGAGTCTTTGGTGAAAGCGGGAAGATCAACTTCAAGAGTTTGCTTCATTTTCGCCAAAAGCCGCTCGAGATCCGCAGACAATTCGTGGAGAACCGCGATCTCCTGATCGGTTGGCGCATAGTTACCTTGACCGTAGATTTCGAGCGCCGCAAAACGATTATTTAGCCCTAATGGATAGATGAGCGTCTGATCGTCAAAGCCGGTGAAATTTGGCTGAAAGAGCTGCTCGGCTTCAGCTTTCAAAGCGGCGTTCAGCTTTCCGCCTTCATCAACTAATGAGGTTTGTGCGCCGGCCTTTTGCAAAATGGAATTCACCTGCCGCCGGGCTTTCTGTATGCGATTGACTGCGTCGTCTGTTTCTGAAAGCCGGTCACGTACATTGAGCAGAAACGTGAGCTGCTTTCGATAATCGAGATCGGTTGTAGGAACACGCGGGTCTTTTCGAATTTCAAACTTCTGTGTAGCAGTAACAGCGCCGGTCGTGATCCTCACCTGATAAGTACCGGGCGCAGCCTCCGGACCACGCAAGTTGCCGCCCAGCAGGAAGGTACCTCCCTCAATACCAGTCGCGTCCGGATACCGCATGTCCCAAGCGAATCTGTTCAGTCCTTCCTCCGCACGCACAGCGGCTTCGTTACCGCCGCGTCCGCCCGCACCACGCCTGCCTCTTCCTTGAGCGGGGGCATCTTTTTGCTCGCTCGAAAACGATTTGATCAGCTTGCCGCTGGCGTCGAGAAACTCGATCGTAACCGGCTGTGCCGGTGCGCTAGCGAGTTCGTAATCCACGAGCACGCGATCGAGCGTCCCGCTGCCGCCGAACGAGCGGCCCCGGCCGGCGCGATAAGCAGGGCGTGGACGGAACAAATGCAACGCCGCATTCATATCGCCGCTGAGTTGTTCCAAAGGGCTGATGTCATCCATTACCCAAAACGAACGCCCTTGAGTGGAAACGATTAAGTCTCCATCTTTGATGGTGAGATCGGTTATCGGAACTACAGGCAAATTCTGTTGCAGGCTCTGCCAGTGTTCTCCGTCGTCAAACGAGACATAGACGCCCGTCTCCGTACCGGCGTAGAGTAGCTGGGAACGCACAGGATCTTGCCGTACAGAACGCACGAAAGTATTCTCGGGAATGCCCTGCACCACCAATGTCCAGGTCTTGCCATAATCGCGGGTGCGGTAGATATACGGTCGAAAGTCATCGAGCTGATAACGGTTCGCCGCGACGTATGCCGTTGCGGGATCATGCGGTGATGCCTCAATAACGTTCATTCTGGTCCACGGCTGCACGCCGGGCGGAGTGACATCGCTCCAAGTGTCACCGCCGTTGCGGGTTATGTGGACCAATCCGTCATCAGAGCCGGCCCAAATCACATTCTTGTCGAGCGGCGATGGTGCAATCGTGAAGACGGTGTCATAGATGTCTTCCAGACGTCCTCCCGCCTCACGAGTCTTGTCATTTCTGGTGAGATCGGGACTGATGCTCTTCCAAGTCTGACCTTGGTTGACGGATTTGAACACTACGTTTCCACCGACATAGATCGCACTCGGATCCGCCGGAGAGACTGCAATCGGAAAAGTCCACTGAAAACGATATTTTGTATCTGCACCGCTGCGTCCACCTGGCATGTCCGGCCAAACAGAGATATTGCGCGTGATGGCGGTACGTTTGTCATACCGTGTCAGTAAGCCCCAATATGCGCCGGCATAAACGATGTCCGGATTTTTCAGATCGGGAACTACATATCCCGATTCGCCTCCGCCTACTTCCGTGAAATCCGGCGAGCCACCGAGGTTACCGCGGCCGGTTGCCCCGCCAATCGCCTGGCTTGAGATCGAAACTGTGGTGTCATCCTGCTGCGCACCATACACGTGATACGGAAAATCATTGTCAGCGCGAACCGTATAGAACTGCCCCGTTGGCTGATTCATCTCGGAGGTCCAACTCTTGCCTCCGTCAAACGTAATGGTGGCGCCGCCATCATTGGCGTTCACCATGCGCTGGTTATCTTTCGGATCGATCCAAAGGTCGTGATAATCGCCGTGAGGAGTCTGTATCGTTGTCCAGGTTTTTCCGGCAGTCGTAGACTTGTAGAAATCCTTGGCCACGAACGTGTATACGGTATCGCGCTCCTTTGGATCCGCAAAGATGTGGCCATAGTAATACTGACGTGAATGCATTTCGAAGCTGCCGTTGATCAGCTTCCAATCTTGTCCGGCATCGTCAGAAAGATAAATGCCGCCGTCATCGCCTCCGATGGTGGCCCAAACGCGATTCGAATCGACCGGAGAAACTGCGATTCCAATCTTTCCCATTGGGCTCTTCGGCAGACCGTTTTTCAGAAGTGTCCAATTGTCTCCGCCATCCGTGGTCTTATAAATGCCGCTCCCCGGACCGAACTCATAGATGTCCCAGGGAGTGCGCAACACTTGCCATGTCGAGGCGTACATCGTGCGTGGATTGGCAGGATCCGCAACGATGTCGGCAGCGCCGGTTTTGTCATCCACAAAGAGAATTTTTGCCCACGTCTGTCCGCCATCTTTTGAGCGAAACACGCCGCGTTCCTGGTTCGGCCCATATGGGTGGCCAATCGCCGCGACATATACCAGGTTTGCGTCCGTAGGATCCACATACACCTTGCCGATTTGGCTGGTGTCGCGCAGACCGACGTTGCGCCAAGTGCGGCCGCCGTCAGTGGTTTTGTAGACACCGTCGCCATGGGAAATATTGGCGCGAAGACAAGCTTCCCCCATCCCCACATAGATCGTGTTCGGATCGGAAACGGCTACTGCTATCGAACCTACGGAACCGGTCTTGAAATAGCGATCCGAGGTCGGAGTCCAAGTTACACCGGCGTTAACAGTCTTCCATACACCACCGCCCGTTGCACCCATGTAATACACCAGACGATCGTTGGGCACACCGGCTACCGTTGTTACACGCCCGCCGCGATCTGGCCCAATCGAGCGCCAGCGCAATGTCTGATACAGTTTTGGATCCACCTGCGCCGAAGCAATCGGACCCCAAGCGAAAAGAAGAAAAAGAACAGCGGTATAAGCCCGCGAAACTGAATAACGAACCACGACGTAACTCCTTTGCCAATTACCGGTAACTGTTCTGCTGTTTGCGCTTCAAGAACGATGTCAGTGAATTAGTGCTGCGCCGTAGCAGCCGGTGCGAGTTGCGCTACTTGCGGCTCCAGCAGCTTCCATTGCGCTTCGATGTCCTTCCGTTGCCGCTCATAATCTTGAAATACCTGATACGTCTGCTGTGGAGGTGCGGAATCTGCTGTTTCCAGCACGTTGCCCAGATCTGCGTATTGCGCATCGAGCATGATCGGGTAAACGAGGGCTGCGCTCGAGTTGGTGGACTTGACCTGAGTCAATCTTTGTTCCAACGCATCCAGTTTCGAGTCGAGATCTGCGATGGTCTGTTGCTTCGAGCTGTCCGCGCTGCTGCGAGCGGCTTCGAGTCCGGCTCGCGCTTGCTGAATTTGCAGTACCAAACGGTGGACCTCAGTTACCCGATCTCGAAGCTCTATTGCAAAATCGTATTGCTTTTGCAGGTCCGCCTGGGTGACATGCAGACGGGGATCTATCTTGATGTCAAGCGGCGCGGTGTACTGCTTACCGTCCACCGTAAGTCTCACGCGATAAGCACCAGGCGGGACAGCCGGTCCTCCACGAATCTCCATGACGACAATGCTGGGCAGCGGCTCTGGTCCGTTCACGCGCAGATTCCATACATAGCGGTTCATTCCAGCATGCGCGGACAAACTGCCTGCTACGTTGTTTCGCCTGCGGCCGCGGGAGTCGGGAGCGTCCGGCTGCTGCCCTGCTGTGGCGCTGGTAACGTGATGCAACAAATCGCCACTGGAGCTCAGAATGTCGAGACTGACCGGGCCAGAGGGAGCCGCGCTCAAATAGTAGTCGATGATTGCTCCGCTGGGAGGATTCTGGCCGACCATGCCGCCCCCGCGTCCACCGCCACCACCGCCGCCGTGCACGCGAACCGCGCTTTCCGGCTTGTACAAATATGCGGACAAGTTCGTCATTTGCGAGTTAGCCTGCCGCAGCGGAGTGATGTCGTCCAGCACCCAGAACGCGCGTCCGTGTGTCGCGGCGATCAGATCATTGCCATGAATCCCGGTGTCAAATACCGGAGTGTGCGGCAGATTTAGCTGCAGCGATTGCCAGTTTTCACCATCGTCGAAGGAGACGAAAATTCCCGTTTCGGTTCCGGCATACAGCAATCCCTTGCGCTCCGGGTCCGAGTGAATGGAATGGACATAATCGTTGGCGGGAATGCCGTGCGTAATCTCCTTCCAGGTTTTTCCGTAATCAACCGTCTTGAAGATCATCGGGCGGCGATCATCTGAAAAGTGCAGATCCGCAGCCAAATAGGCTGTGCCCACACTGTATGGGGATGCCTCGATGATGTTGACGCAAGCCCACTCCGGCAACTGCGGAGGGGTGATCTTGCTCCAGGATTTGCCGCCATCGCGAGTGAGATGCACCAGTCCGTCGTCGCTTCCTACCCAGATCAATCCTTTTTGCAGAGGCGATTCAGAGATAGCGAAGATCGTGTCGTAATACTCGGAGCTGGAATTGTCTGGGGTAAGCGGAGTTGGACTTGATTGCTGTTTCGATTTATCATTCCGCGTGAGGTCGGGGCTGATAATCGTCCAACTCTGCCCACCCGTTGTGCTCTTGAACAGAACCTCTCCGCCGATGTAGAGCACACCAGGATCGTGGGGAGAAATCAGCATCGGCGCAGTCCATTGAAACCGGTGCTTGAGTTCCGCTGGGGGATGCGCGCGCGCGCCAAACCAGGGGGCGATGTCCTGTACCTCTCCCGTATGCCCGTCGTAACGCGTAAAGTGACCGTTATGATCGCCGCCATAGACAATCGCTGAATCGCGAGGGTCAGGCCAATTGAACCCGGATTCTCCGCCACCAACAGAGTGCCAGTCACGATCAGAAATGGAACCGGAATCACTGCGGCTTCGAATGGCCACACTGCCGCTGTCCTGCTGCGAGCCGAATATCGTGTAGTTGAAATCCTTGTCCGTAGCCACGTGGTAGAACTGCGCTGTGGGTTGATTGTTTTCCGGACTCCATGTAGCGCCTCCATCTTGTGAAATGGAAGCTCCGCCATCATCGGCCTCAATCATGCGCTGGGGATTCTCCGGATCAATCCAGAGATGATGATCGTCACTGTGCGGAACCGGCATGTTGGAAAACTTGTGTCCGCCATCGCCCGAACGCATCGCTCCCAGGTCGAGGATATAAACTACGTCTCGGTTCTTAGGGTCTGCGAACACGTGATTGCCATACCAGGGCCGCACCCAGATCGGCTCATCGTTGACCATTTGCCAGTTTTGTCCTCCATCGTCAGAACGATAGAGCGCATTTTCTTTGGCCTCGATCATGGCATATACCCGATTCGAATCGGCTCCCGAAACGGCAACACCAATTCTTCCGAGAATGCCGCCTGGAAGTCCGTGTCCCTCGATGTGCTGCCAGGTGTCGCCTCCGTCGGTTGATTTGTATAATCCGCTGCCCGGCCCTCCGCTGATCATGCTGTAGGCGGTTCTGCGCACCTCATACATCGCCGCAAACAGGATTTTTGGATTGTGCGGATCCATCACCAGATCGGTGGCGCCGGTTTTATCGTCCACGTAAAGGATTTTTTTCCAGGTCTGGCCGCCATCTCGCGACCGGAATACGCCGCGTTCGTCGTTGGGGCCGAAAGCGTGTCCCACCGCTGCGACGAAAACAGTTTTCGAATCCTCGGGATCAACCAATATGCCGGCAATGTGACGGGAATCCCGCAAACCGATATTGGCCCAGTTCCTCCCGCCATCCGTGGACTTGTACACGCCGTCACCCTCTGAAATGTCATTGCGCAGACACGGTTCACCTGTTCCGACGTAAAGGACATCGGGATTCGAAGGATCTATTGTGATGGCGCCAATCGAGAATATTCCCTGGCGATCCGTAATTGGAGTCCAGGAAGCGCCACCATTTGTCGTCTTCCAAACACCGCCGGCGACGGCGCCAAAGTAGTAGACAAGTGGATTTCCTACAAATCCAGTCGCAGTTTCGGCGCGTCCACCACGAAAGGGACCTACTTGACGCCAGCGCATTCCATCAAACACAGCCTGATCGATCGTCTGGGCAAAGCCCGATGATGCGAGTATCATCGCGACCATTGCGCCCGTGGATAGATGGGCACAGACGTGCCGAATCCGATGGTTAACCATATTCAGTTCGCCCATTCTACTACCAAATCTTGCGCTTGACATTTCACGGTTCATGAAATACAGTAAACGCCAATCAGTGCGACTACCTGGTTGGAGGTGTTCATGTTTGGGAAAGATATTCTTTCGCGCTTGGGTGTTGCAGTTCTCTTCATCGCGACGACAACGGAATTTCCAGCGCCAGTTCAGGCACAGTCAGCCACCACCGGCCTTATTTCCGGAGTCGTGACTGATAGTTCCGGTGCTGTGCTTCCGGGTGCGGATGTCACGCTAGAGCAGATTGGCACCAACAGCGTAACTAAGACAGTCGCCGATGCCCAAGGCTACTATGTGTTTCCTGCCGTCTCTCCCAGCGATTACCGGTTGTCCTTTTACGCCAGGGGCTTCGAGATGGTGGTTGTCAGCGACATCAAGGTGGAAGTGCTGAAGTCGTACACACAAAATGCGCAATTGAAGGTCGGCAGCACCCAGACCACTCTCACCGTCACGGAAGCGCCCACGGCGGAACTGCAAACAACCAGCGCAACCGTGGGTCAAGTATTGGGAGGGAAAGCTCTCGAAGAGCTGCCAGTCTTTACCCGCAGCGCCAGCGCTCTGATGTTTTATCAGCCGGCAGTTAGTCCGAGCGGGCAGATCGCCGGCGCTCGTGACGAGCAGGTCACTTTCAACCTCGACGGGGGCGATATCACCAGCGATCTCGAAGGAAATAATTCATATGCTGCGCCTCCGGGCGAGCCCAGTCCCTCACCCACGGTTCCGGTGCCTATCGAAAGCACGCAGGAGTTTCAGGTTGCGACGACGAATCCCAATGCCGAATTTGGGCGTTCCTCAGGCGGACAGGTGGCGCTGCTCACCAAACGCGGCACCAACACATTTCACGGCAGCCTCTATGAGTATCACAACGACGACGGGCTGAATGCCAATGGATGGACGAACAATTTCAATCATCTTCATAAGCCGCATAGTGTCGATAATCGCTTTGGAGGCAGCGTCGGAGGACCGATTTGGAAAAACCGGGTATGGTTCTTTACCAACTATGAAGGGCGTCAGTTCTATGACGACACCTTATTCAATGCCGTCGTTCCCACTGCATCCATGCGAGCCGGCGTACTCAAATTTCGAGACGCGGCCGGCAATGTGGACAGCTACTCCTTTCTGCCTGGAAGCATTACCACCGCTTGTGGCGGTAGCTCGTGCGACCCGCGTAATCTGGGGTTCAACTCTGTAGTAAAGAGCCAATTGGCTCTGTATCCAGCGGGAAACAATACGACGCTCGGTGACGGGCTGAACACTGCGGGGTACACCTTCAACGCTCCCACACCCATCAAGCAAAATCTCGGAGTCCTGCGGTTGGATGGCAGCATTAACGACAAGTGGAGAGCTTTTGCAACGTATCACTACGCGAAGACCGATCGAGTTGGCACGGAGCAATTTAGCATTCTCGGCACACCTGGATCTACCGCCACCGATCCTATCCTGCCGTACGTCTATACATTTGAGCTGACGGGACAAATAACACCGAATTTCACGTCAGTAACGCATGCTTCCTACCTTCGCGATTGGTGGGGTTGGAATCGCCTGCCTCCCAGTCCCTTGGTCGCCGGAACGCAGCAGGCGTTGGTGCTCGCGGGTGAAGGCTCAGGTACCTCCAACAGCACGTCCAAATTATTAGCCGATCCGGTGAACCTGGCTACACAGTCCGCGCGCGGGCGCATCTTCGATGGGCACAAATGGTATTTCGGACAAGATTTTAGCTTGCTGAAAGGCAAACATCTTTTGCAATTCGGGGCTTCCGGGTACATGAACAACGACTATTTCGAGAAGACGGACAATTTTGCCGGAGGATTAACGGCCGGTCCGCTGCTGTACAGCGAGTCGACCGGAAATGGAAGCGGCGAGTATCTGACCGTCAGCGGAGCTTACGAACCCACACCGTGCGGCGGTGCAGTGACTACCAACTGTCTGCGCTCGACCGACCTGTTGCGATGGAATGAGCTCTACACCACAATGTTGGGCTTAGTGGACCGCAGCTCCCAGGTAATTACGCGAAATGGTTCGTTCCAGCCAAATCCATTGGGCACCGCGGCTTTTTCCAGAACTGGAATCAACTCGGTGAATAGTTTTATTCAAGACGTGTGGCAAGCAAAGCCGGGACTGAGTATCACGTTGGGTCTTAACTGGGGAGCACAGCCTTCACCCACCGAGGCAGACGGAAAGTATGACGTGCTAGTGTACGCTGCGAGCAACACTCCGGTAGATTATTGGGGCTATTTATCGCAACGCGCGAATTCACTGAACAACGGCGTTGCGCAGGGACAAGCATTCAATCCGCTGTTCGGCGTCACGCCGGTCAACTATCTGCCCAGTCCCTACACCGGCACGTTGCGGACAACGAATTGGCATCAATTCGCGCCGCGCGTCTCGGTGGCCTGGCAAGTGCCGTACCACAACTGGTTTTTCGGCGACAAGAAAACGGTAATTCGCGGCGGCTATGCGATGATCTATGACCGCATGAGTGACGTTAACCAGGTGTCTTTACCTCTGACTACCGGTGGATTACTGGATGTCGATGCATGTGGCGGACCGGTGCTGACAGGCGGACAAGTAAATTGCACGAATGCTGCGACCACTCCTGTCAACGGATTCAGAATCGGTACTGACGGCAACATCGTTCCCATTCCCGCCCCGACGACGGAGCCAATCCCCTATGTAGCAAGTGGAACTGCCGCGGCTCCGTTTGGACTGTTCATGCAAAGTGGTCTCGATCCTTTTGCCATTCCAGGCCACGATCACAGCATTGATCTCACGATCCAGCGTGAATTGCCGGGTCGCGCCGTCCTTGAAGTCGGCTACATCGGGCGATTTAGCCGCAATTTGCCACAGGACATCGCCTTCAATTCCAGCGATTATCTGATGAAAGATAAGCTCAGCGGCCAAACCTACGCGCAGGCCTTTGACGCCGTTGCAGTGGCGCTGAGGAATGGAGTGGCCACCAACGCGGTTCCAAGCCAGCCCTTCTTCGATAATCAGATTGGGTTGTCCAAGTGCCAGGCAGCCGGTTTCCCGAACTGCAGTGCAATGGTCGCCAAGCAGGACGCGACGGATTTGGTCAACGGCTCTATCAACTCCTTTTCACTGGATGAGTTCGACAAAGTCACTCCCGTGCCAGTTGACAATATCCAGTCATTCCAGTCCTACGGAATCACCGATAAAGGATTCTCGAACTACAACGCTGGATTCGTCAGCATAGTCAAGAGCTTGTCCAACGGACTGCAGTTCCAGGCAAATTGGACCTGGAGTCATGCCATCGGAAATCAGGGGGTAGATCAGCAGAGTGGCTCATCAGCCAACAGTCCCTTCAATCTGAACCTTGATAAGTCTTCTGAGCCGTTCGACCGCCAGCACGTAGTCAACCTCTGGTGGTATTATCAGTTGCCGTTTGGAAGAGCCCACCGCCTCACGAATCCGGTTCTTGCGCGTGTAATCGGCGGGTGGTCGGCCTCGGGAATTTTCACCTTCTTTACGGGAACTCCGATGCATATTGCCGCCGATGGCGACTATGGAGCCTATGAAAGCAACGGCACCGCCGCAATCTGCAGTTCCAACCTCCTAGGCCTGGAGGGTGAAAACGCCGGCGTCGCCGGCGCCAACAACATCGGGACTTCGGGCAATCCGGCGACGGGCGGCAGCGGGCTAAATCTGTTTGGCAATCCGGCGGCGGTTTTCAACTCCTGCTCGCGGCCATTGTTGAGCGTGAACGGTCAGATACCGTTCGATGAATTGCGGGCACTTCCACGCTGGAACGTGGATTTCTCCGCCATCAAGCAGGTGCGGATCACAGAGCGTCAGAGTTTCGAGTTTTCAGCTCAATTTCTGAACTTATTCAACGTCGTCAATTTCAACAATCCGTCGCTCAATCTGAACAGTCCGACGAACTTCGGCGTCTTCACGAGCCAGGCAAACAATCCGCGCCGCGTCTTATTGGGGCTGCGCTATTTGTTCTAAATTGATACCTGGCGATCGGCGGCGCATTCGCGGACCCGCCGCACCGGACGTAGAATACCGATGAGTAAAGGGAAACCTCTATTAGCGAGGTCTCCTGCTGAAACATATGGATCGCGATCATTTTTATTCGCTCATGAACGGCGAGGGGATCTTCGACTACGAGGTCTACTTGAATACGCGCCAACTGCTTTCCTGTCAAAAAGCACTTAGCGAATGTTGTAATCGTGATGAATTGCAGTTTCAGATCGTTCATCAGGTGGAGGAACTCTGGATGAAGCTGATCGGCTTCACGCTGCTAGATATCGACGACTACATACAGCAAGAAAACACAAATAGGGTGCTCACACTTTTCCGGCGCGTGCAGGTGACGCTGCAGCTCATGACCGACCAATTGATTCTGCTCGAAACGATGTCGCCCAAAGAATATCAGGAAATCCGACTACAGCTTGGCCATGGCAGCGGCCAGGAATCGCCAGGATTTCGCGTCTTGCTCAAAATGCATCAGCCGCTGTGGGACTCGTTTCAGAAGTACTACCTCGACAATCACAACTTAACGGTTGAGAAGATTTACGACAGTGAATACAGCCATTCCGATGCTTACGTTGTTGCCGAGGCTTTGGCTGAATTCGATGAACTCTTTCAAAAATTTCGCTACCATCACCTGCAACTGATCCATCGCACGATCGGACTGGGCGCGAAGTCCCTAAAGGGACGATCGGTTGAACTGCTCGAAAACGGGCTGCGCGTCCAGTTTTTCCCTGAGTTGTGGCAGATTCGAAATCGCATGACAGATGCGTGGGGAAAGCAGTATGGAGCGGTTCGAGATTCCGTTACGGGGCATTAGCTCCACCCGCGAGGCTTTGCCTCTCAGCTTCTTGTAAAAACGAGCCCATAGCTTCCAAACACACGCGAGGCTGAAGATCCGACGGCCGATGCACATTGCGAACGACTGATTGGAACGGTACGTCGCGAAATGTCCAGACTCCGTCATCCCACTCAAAAGGTCGACAATTGAGGAAACGAGAGCCGAAGCTACTCCGTGGGGGCCATGCTGACCGCCTCGCCGTACTTCTCAAAGTA
>DASREJ010000257.1:0-9205 GCA_035652115.1 Bryobacteraceae bacterium | reverse complement strand
CTGACGCGAAACGGCAGGAAATCGCCCGTGAGTCTTACAAGTTGCACGGAACGGTAATGCAATTCCGTCATAATGATGCGACCGGAGGTCGAAGGTGTTCATGACGTGCCGTGAACCCAGCTTTCGGGGATCACTCCCGATAAGTCCCTTCACATCTGGGATGCGCGGTTGAACTGATCGCTTGCCCGGCGCGGGGGCGCGTGTATTGATGGCGTGAACGAGATCCGATTCGACGGTTGGGGGGTGGAAGACAAGGAAAAATTTCTACAAGTCCTGAGATCCATCGCCGGATTGCCGCGATAGTCATTCCTGTGATCGGCTACCGGCGTTTCCGAAACGGTTGTCGTAACTAGCTTTGAAAGGCGACCGAAAATCCACTTTACCGGATCAGAAGCAAGCCGCGCCTTCGGTTGGTTCACCTTGCCGTGATCTCGGAACGTCGTTCCGGCACTCCCATTTGCGCTAACACCTCATGCGAGATCGAGCGCACTCTCAAATCGAGCTGCGGCCATGGTATCTCAATGCCCGCCTTGTCGAGAGCCGCCTTGATCGCCTCAAGCAGCGCGAAAAAATGGGGTTTTTCGTTGGCCGCATCCGCTATCCATGCAAACACCAGCAGATCTACCGTTGAGGCCGCCAAATCGTTGAGCACGACCGCTGGCCCCGGATCTTTCAGGATGTAATCGGCATGCGCACAGACGTCTAGAATCACCGCGCGGGCGCTCGCCACGTCTTCACCGTATCCGATGCCGATGGGAATTTGGAGGCGCGTCTTGCCATGCGCTGAATGATTGATCATGATTTGATCGATGACGGTAGCGTTGGGAATGATCACCCATTTGTTATCACGCGTCTGCACACGCGTCGTGCGCATCGTGATTTCCGCTACCCTGCCATAATGGTCCGCTAACGTAACCCACTCGTCAACATGAAAGGGTTTGTCCCAGAAGATCAGAAAACCGGCCATGATGTTGCTCAAGGAGTCTTTTGCGGCAAACCCAATGGTGAGGCCTAACACTCCTAGCCCAGCCAGTGCCGCGCCAATGTTGATACCGAGTTGGCTGGCGGCCATGATGATGCCGATAGCCAAAATCGTGAACCGGTAAACTCCTACCAGCATCCCGATGAAAGCCTCTTCCAGACCTGCTCTATGAAGAAGGCGGCGAAGGGTTTTATGAGTCAGGCGAAACCACAGCCAAAAAAAGAAAAGAATCAGTACCGACGCGAGGAGCGAGGGTAGCCACGCAACAAATTGCGTTACAAGCAGCTCGACGTTCAGGCGGTCCCAGATCGGTTTTGGTCTCATATCTGTTTGATCCGGTTTTGGTGCTTCTTTTTAGCTGTTTTGTGGTCCGGTGGTTGATCCTGAACTCCCGATGCGAGGCGTATTTTTCTTCCTGATATGGAGTTGGCCCACGATCTCGCCCAAGCTCGCGACACAGAAAACAAAGTCAAAGCGCGCCGCCAGTATCCCTTGCACGAAGGGCACGCCCATAACGTAATCGACAACGGATGTTGTGACTATGTAAGCGAAGTCAATGAATCCTGACCTTGCTTGACACCTTGCAGAGATACAATAGGGTTAGTCTTTTGGATCTTGCACACCGATGCACGAGATTGATTGCGGTTACCGCATCAATCTTCTTACTCCTTTCCATTCTGGATCGAGTACCGGATTGTCCAGAGCTACTGAATCAGGGCGCCAAAACGGCTTTACTAACATCCGCCTGCCATGCTGCGCCGTACATCGCGACGCCAGTGACTACAGCGGCTTGGAAATTGGTGCGGTGGGACCGCATTCAGTATGTCTTAGCCAAGATTACAGACTTCGCACCCCGCCGCGTCACGCTAATCCTGCGTCAGGCCGCCGACACCTCCCCGCCTACCGCGTAACGCTCTCCATCGAACGTTGAACTTAGTCACGGTCTCGCCGAAGATGGCGCGAAGGTGGCTGTCCTATAATGGCTGACCTATCGCGAAGTTGCCGCGGGTCGCCTGGTGCGATTTTCGTGTTTTTAGCGTCGAATCGCAAGAAGATCACTAACCGATGCAAATCAATACAGAACAGAAAGCGTGATTCGTGCAGACTTCAGAAATTATTAAGGCATGGGGAAAAATCTTAACCGGCCAACGACCGTCCCTTTCAATTGAGATTACCCGCGAGTGTCCACTGCGGTGCCCGGGATGCTACGCATACGAGCAGGGGCATTTGGGCGGAGGGATCACGCTGCGCGAGCTAAACGATCGAAAAGGTCAGGAACTGGTGGATGGCGTTCTTGAGGTAGTTGCGCGACTGCGTCCGCTGCACCTTTCGATTGTGGGCGGTGATCCGTTAGTACGTTATCGAGAATTAGAAATTTTAGTTCCGCTCCTGGTTAAGCGCGGGGTCCACGTTCAAATTGTGACGAGTGCATTTCGCGCTCTTCCGCCAGCCTGGGCCACTCTTCCCCATGTCAATGTCGTCGTCTCTATTGATGGATTGCAGCCAGAACACGACAGCCGACGTAAGCCCGCAACGTACGAGCGCATCCTAAAAAGCATCGCAGGACAGAAAATCACCGTTCACTCGACCATTACCGGACAGCTTATGAAACGGCCGGGATATTTGGCTGAATTCCTCCAATTCTGGACGGCAAGGCCCGAAGTGAACAAGATTTGGTTCAGCCTTTTCACTCCCCAAATTGGAGACGATCTGCCTGAAATGTTGAC
Organism: Bryobacteraceae bacterium; assembly: GCA_035652115.1. Taxonomy (GTDB): domain Bacteria; phylum Acidobacteriota; class Terriglobia; order Bryobacterales; family Bryobacteraceae; genus Bog-105. The sequence continues at coordinate 6,496 of DASREJ010000257.1, read as the reverse complement.
CATTTCGGAGCGGCATCAGGCGATGAACGAATTGCTGCAATTGCGAAAACAGTTTCCAAAGCTCGACATGCCGGAAGGGCTCATCCGGCAGATTGAGTCGCCCCCGCACTCGCCGGACGAGTGTGTGTTTGCGCTGACCACGCAGACCATCTCCGCGGACCTGAAGACCAAGATTACGCCGTGTCAATTCGGAGGCAACCCCGATTGCAAATCATGTGGCTGTGTCGCCTCGATGGGTTTAGCAGCGGTGGCGAATCATAAATTGGGCGGAGTTGTCCCGGTGGGCGCAATCTTTAAGGCATCGGTGAAGATCGGCGCGATGTTGAAGAAGAAAGAACAAGAGCCTGCATTGCCTGTTTCGCAGTTCAATGTATTGCAGTGACCGATAACGCTGTGGGATCGAAGGTAAATCGAAAAGAAGCCGCTAAGGAGTGGAATGCCCTGTGGCGAGGAGGCATTTGATTTTGAGGTACTTGAGACGCTTGATGACGATTTGCCGACGGTCGGGATTCCCGATATTTTGCAGGATAAAAAGCGCAGTTGGGCCACTGACGTTGGCGGCCACGCGCTGTAGCCAAACGGGTAGCTGACCGATGGCAGCATCGAAAATGGTGTCGAATCGTCATCAGCTATGCGCTACTTGTAGATACCTTGTCGTTTGCGGCGCCGTTCTTCTGCTCGCGCGCGCCATGCCGCGCGAGACAGAATGATAAGGAATGACACGTCGAAACAGTTTTAGAATCGCGATCCTAATTGCGAGTGGATGCCTGCTCTCCGCTCTAGTGAATGCCCAGGAGGAGAACACGCTAAGTCCGCAGGAAAAGGCCGACGGCTGGCAGTTGCTTTTTGACGGCAAAGACTTGAATGGCTGGCATTCGTATCTAGAGCAAAATCCCGGGAAGGATTGGTCCGTTCAAGATGGCGCCATCATGCTTAAAAAAGGTAACAGCGACCCGGAGCAGGACTACGCCGATCTGGTGACTAACGGCGAGTATGCAAACTTCGATTTGAAGTTACAGTGGAAGGCAGAACCTTGCATCGATAGCGGCGTCATGTTCTATGTTCATGAGTCGCCCAAATATAAGCAGACCTATGACACAGGGCTTGAAATGCAAATCGCCGATCTCTCGTGCACGGTGCCCGATAGCCGCGAGATCTTGCGACGGTCTGGCGATCTGTACGGCCTCATATCGACCAAGGTCAACACGGTGAAGGATGCGGGCGAATGGAACCAATTCGAGATCATCGCAGACCACGGACACCTGCAGCTAATCCAAAACGGACAAGCGATTTCCACGCAATTGTGGGACGATGCCTGGCGTCAACTGGTCGCGCACAGTAAGTTCGCTAAGTGGCCCGATTTCGGAACCTTCCGTAGCGGGCACGTTTCTCTGCAGGGAACCGAGAAAAAGGGCGATTCCGAAATTAAGCTCTACTTTCGCAATATCAAAATCAAAACGCTGTGAGCTGACCGGGTGATATAAAAGGACACGGAAAGCTGGTTTTGCCTTTTGGGAGGTGCTCCTGATATGTTCCGTTTGACATTGAGAACCGCGTTGGGGCCGGTGTTATTGCTGGCTGCGGCAGCCGCGACATACGGAGCGCTGCCGGCGCAGATACAGACTCAATCCGGCGCCGTCGAAGGCATGCCGAGCGCGGATGGGAAAGTACAGGTATTTGAAGGCATTCCGTTCGCGGCGCCTCCGGTGGGCAAACTCCGATGGCAAGCGCCGCAACCGGCGGCCGCGTGGGAGGGCGTGCGAAAGGCGACGACGTTTGGCGCTCGCTGCATGCAAGCGCCGATCTATTCGGACATGATTTTCCGCGATTCGGGACCGAGCGAGGATTGTCTATATCTAAACGTCTGGACGCCGGCGACGTCGGCGAGCGCGAAGTTGCCGGTGATGGTATGGATCTACGGCGGAGGCTTCGCGGCGGGGGCATCATCGGAGCCGCGGCAGGATGGGTCGAAGCTGGCGGAGAAGGGTGTTGTGGTGGTCAGCATGAATTACCGGCTGGGCATCTTCGGATTTTTCGCGCATCCGGAGCTGACAAAAGAATCGCCGCAGCATGCGTCGGGGAACTATGGATTGATGGATCAGGCGGCGGCGCTAGATTGGGTTCACAAGAATATCGCGGCGTTTGGCGGCGACCCGGATAAGGTGACGATTTTCGGCGAATCCGCAGGCTCGATTTCAGTGTGCGCGCAAATGGCGTCACCGCTATCTAAGAACCTGATCAAGGGCGCGATCGGCGAGAGCGGTTCGCTATTTATGTTGATAGCTCCGACGATGCCGCTGGAAGAGACGGAGCGGCAGGGCAGCCGTTTCGCTACAGCGGTAGGGGCGGCCGATCTGGATGCATTGCGCGCGATGCCGGCCAAGGAACTGTTGGATACGGCGCAGCAGCACCGGGCGGATTTTCGATTCTGGCCGAACGTGGATGGCTATTTCTTGCCCGAATCACCGAAGGAAATCTTTGCGCAGGGCAAGCAGGCGCATGTGGCGCTACTTGCAGGCTGGAATACAGACGAGCAGTCGGCGGCCGCGTTTTTTGGGAAAGAGCCGCAAACGATTGAGAATTACACGGCCAAGATAAAGACGCTGTACGGCGAGCACGCGCAGGACATGCTTAAGCTGTATCCGGCAGTGACCGAGATGGAGATGAAAGAATCGGCAGGCGCACTTGCCGGGGACCGGTTCATCGCTTATAGCACGTGGAAGTGGTTAGACGAACAACTGAAGACCGGAGATTCGGACGTATATCGCTATCATTTCGAGCAGGCGCCTCCGCAACCAGAAGGGAAGCCGAGCCGGGGAGCTTATCATTCGGCGGACATTGAGTACGTTTTCGAAACGCTGGACTCGAAGGACCTGCCCTGGACGAACGCGGACCGGAAGCTGTCGGACATGATTTCGTCTTATTGGACGAACTTCGCAAAGAAGGGCGACCCCAACGGCGCGGGCTTGCCAAAGTGGCCGAAGAATACCAAGAAAAACGGTTATGAACTCATGCACCTGGTGCAAAGCACGAGCGTGACTCCGCATGCCGCGAAAGATACCGTACGGCCGCGTTACCAGATGCTAGAGAAAATAGCGGAGGGACAGGCGAACGGGGGAGCGGCGGGTTCGAGCAACCGGTAGGAGCAGGCTATAGTGAGAACAGAAAGTCAATGGCCGACGCTTACGAGTTCGATCCTTTCGAGAACAATGATTTAGTTGAAGAAGATGAAGAGACCCTTCGGATTCTCGATGAGCGTTGCGAAGAAATCGATCAAGGACGCGTAAAAATGCTTTCTTCTGAGGACGCCCTGCAACGAACAGAGGAATGGCTTTCACGATTGTCTACTCGCCAACAGCGTTAGACGACTGGAAAAATCTGATCGAGTGGTCTTGGCAAAAGCACCCCGATACGACGCCGCGATTTCTTCGGTCTATGCGAAATTACATCAACCTATTGCAAGAAGCGCCGCACATGGGACTTCGCGTCAAACGCCGACCTGAAATCCGCCGATTGTCCCACGATCCGTTTCACATCTACTACCGTATCGACGAGACGGAAAAGCGAATCGCGATTTTGCATTTCCGCCATGCCATGCGCCGGAAACCTCGGCTTTAGTTCTGTGCTCCTATTGTGAGCCAGTGATAGAACTCGATGTGCCGATGGAGTTTGTGAGCGTCGCCGTTACGGATTGAAGCGCGCTCATGTTGCCGCTGAAGGTAAACGGAATTGTGAGCGCGAATTGGCTGCCGTAGGATTGGCCTTGCGTGCTCGAATACCATTGCGCGAGGGCGGAGCTGATATCAATCGAGAACGTCGCGTTGCCGATGATTTGGGTTCCGGACGCAGCGGCAAAGGTGAGGGTGGCGGTCGTCATATCGCGCGGCGTGGAGTTTGCAATCAATTCGACATCGAAGCCGTTCGCAGTAATGTTCAGGATTTGAACACTGTTGGATTCGATAACTGGCGCGAGCGGCTCGACGGTGATTGTTGAAGCTGCCGATTCCTGACCGCCGACTATCATCGTGACTGTAATCGCACCGGCTACGGTTCCAGGTTGAATGTCTGGCAGAGACACGCTGGTTGCCATTGGCGGAACGGTAAAAATGTACGTGGTTCCGAGTTGCTTGCCGGTGGGATCTACAAATTGCAAGGCCGGGTCCATATAGCCCGCAGGAAGATCGGCTGCGTTGGGAGCGAAGGTCAGCGTCAAAGTTCCGCTAATTGCGACGGATGTAGGCTCATTCAGTTGCGTCGTGACGTTTATCGCTTTGGCGGGTGGCTGCGCGGCGGGAAGAGGCGCACAGACCGAAGATTCAGTTGATGATGCGCAAAGAGAAAAAGTGGGTCTGACGGGTTCTGCGATCGGAGGTGTTATGTAGATGGACAATGGCTGCGTGGAGGCCAGCGAAGGCGTGCTGCTGTCGGTGACCTTTAGAGTAAACGGGAAAGAGCCGGATGCGGTAGGCGTTCCGGTGATTATTCCGGTCGCCGCGTTGAGAGTCAGACCGCTTGGCAATGCGCCAGCGGCGATTGACCAGGTATAGGGCGCAGTTCCGCTTTGAGCGGCTACGCTTGCGGAGTATGGAATACCCGACGTGCCGTTGGGAAGCGCTGTTGTCGTGATGGTCAGGCCAGCAATGATGGATATGGTGAATGCCTGACTTACGGCCTGCGAAGACGAACTGCTATCGGCGACCTTAATAGTGAACGTGGAGGAACCGGCAGTGCGCGATACACCAGTGATGGTTCCCGCGGTGGTGTTCAGACTCAATCCAGCGGGTAACGAGCCGGAGGTAATTGCCCAGGTGTAGGGCGCGGCGCCGTGCCGGGCCAAGAGTGTTAACGAGTAAGCCAATCCAACTGTGCCATTGGGAGCAGCGGCGGTGGCGATTCTCAAAGGCGGGGGAGCGACCGTGATGCTGAGAGACTGCGCGGCCAATTGAACCGGCGATTCGCTGTCGGTGACCTGCAGCGAAAACGAATAGGTTCCGGAACGTCGCGGCGTACCGACGAGTGTTCCGGTCGCGCTAAAGCTCAATCCCGGCGGCAGGGTGCCAGAGCCAACGGAGAACGTATAGGGCGGCGTACCGCCGGATGCTGCGCAGCTTCCTGAGTAAGCCGTCTCGGCTTGAGCACTTGAAGGGGCCGTGCAAGTTAGAACTAACACCGGCGGCAGGACAACAAAGCTGCTCGTAGCGTAAGTTGCGGTCTGAGTTGGCGAACTATTGTCCGTCGCTTGCACCGTGAATGAAAAAACGCCGACACTCGCGGGCGTTCCGGTAATTGCGCCTGTAGACGCATTCAGACTCAGGCCAGGAGGCAATGTTCCAGCGGTTATCGAGTAGGTATAAGGGTTGGCGCCATTCGATGCGGTACAGTTTGCCGAGTAAACCGCATTCGCCCGCGCTTGTGCAGAAAAGTCACACGTAAGGCCCAGAGCCCCGACGAGCGAGAGTCGTCCCACCGTGTTTGCGTTAGTCGTGAACCAAAGAGCGCCATCTGAACCGAGAGCAATAGCGATGGGGCCACTTGCGCCTGGGATGGCGAATTCCGTTATGACTCCGGATGTAGTAATCCGGCCGATGCTGTTGGCGTTGGTTTCCGTAAACCACAGTGCTCCGTCAGGTCCTACAACAATCCCCGTTGGAGAGCTATTCGCTGTTGGTATTGGATATTCGGTGATGACGCCAGTGGTGGTGATACGGCCAATCTTGTTTGCGACGGGATCTGACTCGGTAAACCAAAGCGCGCCGTCCGGTCCGGCCGCAATGCCCGATGGAGAGCTGTTCGGCGTGGGTATTGGAAACTCGGTGACCTCACCGGAGGGTGTCATTTGGCCAATTTCGTCGTTCCCCGCATCAGTAAACCAAAGCGTGCCATCCGGTCCTGCAACGGTATTGGCGACATTGTAAAAAAATTCGCTTTCAGGCAGGCCAAACTGTTCGACTGTGCCTGAGGTGCCAATGCGACCAAAGGTATAGGACTCTGACTCTGCGAACCATAAGGCGCCATCAGGCCCCAGGGTAATGCCAGCAGGCGGATCACTGGAGCCTACTGGAAATTCCGAGATGACGCCCGTAGTCGTAATTCGACCTATGTTGTTGCCGTCCGATTCCGAGAACCAGAGCGCTCCGTCCGGCCCTGCCGCAATTCCCAATGGATAGGAATCCGCTGTAGGTATGGCGTACTCGGTGATTGTTCCCGACAAAGAAATTCGGCCAATTTTATTGCCTTGGCTCTCGGCAAACCACATTGCGCCATCTGGTCCGGCCCCTATGGCCGAAGGAAGACTATCGCTCGTGGGAATGGTGTACCGCTGAAAGTTCGGCGCGACGGGTCCTGCAACGGTCAGCGTGAAATTCTGGTTTATCAGTTGTGGCGTTGGGCTGTTATCGATCACTTGAAGCACGAACGAGAATGAGCCTGTTGCGGTAGGCGTGCCCGTGATCGCGCCAGTCGACGAATTTAGGGTCAAGCCCGGCGGCAGCGATCC
>DASREJ010000256.1:0-5400 GCA_035652115.1 Bryobacteraceae bacterium | reverse complement strand
CGGCCTTTGATGCCGCAGGTTGCTTCGCCGGGCTCGCTGCAGCAGGGGATGATGCTTTTCCGGTTGAGGGCGCGGCTCCCCCATTGTTGCGCTGCTGCGCGCGTGTTGTTAACCCGGAAGGAGGAGGCATTCCGCGCTCGGCAAAAAATTGGGCAATATTCTCTACGGAGTTATAGGTGCGGCCTGTATAGAGATTCCGCTTTACGGATTCACGGACATCGGATTGTTCGGCGAATAGATCTACTTCTTCGTTGTAGCGTTCGCGATAGGGCGAAAGCCTTTCGCGAAGGCTCGGCGGAACTTCGTTCAAGAAGCGCGAAGGCAGGCAGACTTCTGGCTGCGAATTTCCATACCTGCGCCGATAACGGGCCCAAGTCAGATATAAACGCTTCTCGGCACGCGTCATTCCGACATAGCAAAGCCGCCGTTCTTCTTCCATGGCAGCTTCCGAGGCAAGCGAGCGGCTATGCGGGAAAATGCCTTCTTCTAGCCCGGCTACGAAGACATTCGAAAACTCAAGCCCCTTTGCGTTGTGAATCGTTAGCAGCGAAACCGCAGCCTGCTGATCGACAGAATCCGCATCCGATACAAGGGCCGCGTGATCCAGAAACTCCGCCGCCGTCTCGCCACGCTCCGCCGCTTCGGCTGCCGCGTTCACGAGTTCTTCCAAGTTCCCGAGCCGCGACTCTGAATCTTGCGATGTATCGGCCTTCAGCATCATTTCGTAGCCGGTCTTCTCCAGAATTTCCCGCAAAATGTCCGGAACTTGCTTGGTTTTCGCTGCCTCGGTCAAATCGCTCATCAATGCAAGAAACGCCTTAATCGCCGATTCGGCGCGAGCCGGAAAGAGCTTCGCTTCGAGCATTCGTGGCAATGCATTCCATAAGCTGATTCCGTTTTCGAGAGCATATTGCTCTATCTGGTCGATGGTGCCCTTGCCGATTCCACGCGCCGGCGTGTTGATGATGCGCAACAAACTGATGGAATCCTGCGGGCTCAGAGTGACTTTCAGGTAGGCGAGCAGGTCTTTGACTTCGGCGCGTTGATAAAAACTAAATCCACCAACGACGAGATATTTGCGCCCGTATCGTCGCAGAGCTTCTTCTATCTGACGGGATTGAAAGTTAGTCCTATATAGAACTGCTACACGTTGCAGCGGATTGCGGCTCAGCAGTTTCTCAATGGTGTCCGCGATGAATAGGGCCTCGTTCTCTCCATCAGGAGCCTCATAGTAGCCGATTTTCGCGCCGGAATCGGAATCAGTCCAGAGCCATTTTCCTTTGCGTTCTTTGTTGTTGGCGACGACCGCGCTAGCCGCCTCCAGAATATTTTTCGTCGAGCGATAATTTTGCTCCAGACGAATGACCACCGCTTCAGGGTAATCGCGTTCGAAATCAAGAATATTTCGAATGTCAGCACCGCGCCATCCATATATGGATTGGTCCTCGTCACCTACGACAGCCACGTTGTGACGGGTCTCTGTGAGCAAGCGCATCAATTCATACTGGCTGCGATTCGTGTCCTGATATTCGTCGATCATGACGAATTCGAAGCGCCGGTTATAAAGGTGCCTCAGCGCCTCATCATGGCGAAGCAAATGGACGGATTCGAGCAGCAGATCGTCAAAATCCAGCGCATTCGCCTGGCGCAGCCGCTCTTCATACACGTCGTAGATTTTCGCTAAGCGTGTCAGCTTCGGATCTGTCGCCGCTTTGTACCAGTCCTGTGGGGTTTCATTGTGACTTTTCGCATGGCTGATTCGCGACAAAGTAGCACGGTACTGCATGAACTTTTCATCCAGCCCTAGTTGCTTGTAGATCGACTTCATTAAGGCAAGTTGATCATCATCGTCGTAGATTGTGAATTGCCGCGTGAAGCCCGTGCGAATATCCGACAGGGAATTCCCATCACGCCTTAGCATCCGTACGCAGAATGAATGAAAAGTAGATAAGACGGGCGTGCTCGCGGTGGTCGTATTGGTAAGCAAACTCAAAACACGTTGGCGCATCTCGTCGGCGGCTTTATTGGTGAAGGTCACCGCCAGTACGGCCGGTCCAGGCACGTGATGATTCTCAATCAGATGAGCAATTCGATGAGTGATAACGCGGGTTTTGCCGCTGCCAGCGCCCGCCAACAACAATAGCGGACCATCCACGTGCTGAACAGCGTCACGTTGTTGCGGATTTAGACCTGCAAGAAAATCCATGAAGAAAGGCGGGGGGAGCGATTTCAGAATAACATCGCAAGCGAATCGGCCGGCACTCAGCTTATTCTGGAATTCTCATGCCCACCGCGGCGCTGGTTCAGTTACTGAAAAGCTGCCTGATCATATTGAGCGCGTTGTTTCCGATCGTTAATCCAATCGGGAACACCCCAATCTTTCTTAGCCTTACGCCCGGCTATTCGACGGACGCGCGCTCGATGTTGGCTTGGAAGATTGCATTGAACAGCTTTTGGTTGCTGACTGTATCGATGCTGGTCGGAACGCACATCCTAGATTTTTTTGGAATCTCCATTCCGGTTGTGCAGGTGGGCGGTGGCTTAGTGGTGATTGCGACAGGATGGACTCTCTTACAACGCGAGCCGGAGGAGGCGCGCGCCAGCTCCGAAAAGAAAATAACTAAGCAGGATATTTCGAACCGCGCGTTTTATCCGTTGACATTGCCGCTGACTGTCGGCCCGGGTTCGATTTCCGTGGCCATCACTCTGGGGGCCGACGAGTTGCCGCACGATAGCAGCTTGGTTCGCCTCTTAGCTGCGCTAATCGGTCCCGCGCTGGTGGCTGCCACTGTCTATTTGAGCTATCGTTTCGCGGAGCGCATTGCGCGCTTTGTCGGGGATACCGCAATGAACGTGGTAGTACGCCTCAGCTCATTTATCTTGCTTTGCATAGGCGTCGGAATTCTGTGGAACGGAGTTCGCGCGTTGCTTTCTTCTTTGAAGTGAATTGCCGTAGATCAGAGCCGTCCTATCGGCTAGGCTAGAACTAGCATTTTCTCCATAAAATTGATGCGCCGCCGCACGCTCACTGCTGCCCTAGCTCTTGTTGCCTCCGCGCTTGTTTTTGCGCGGGCAAAAACGAATGCAAATCCGGCTTTCGAGCAGATTGACTCGATTGTCAAAACACTGTCACAGATAAGCGGCCTTTCCGAAAAGCATCCTGTGCCGTACGGCCGGATGAACAAAAAGCAACTTCGGCAATTCTTATCAAAGCGCATCAAGAAGACGCTGCGGCCGGAAGAGATCCGCGCAGATGAATTAGCGCTCAAAATGTTCGGCCTGGTGCCGCAGGACTTCGACTTGAAAAAATCGACGATCGACCTCCTCACCGAACAGGCCGCCGCGTTTTATGACTATGACAATAAGAAGCTGTACTTGTTGGAAGGGTCTTCATTTAACGCTGAAATCACAACCCTGGCGCACGAGCTTTCGCATGCCTTGGCGGATCAACATTTCGATCTGGGTAAGTTCATGGATGAAACGCCCTCAAATGATGACGAGAATTTAGCGCATACAGCCGTTGTGGAAGGTCAAGCTTCCTGGCTAATGATTGCTTACGACTTGAAAGAAGCGGGCAAGGATCCGATGCCGACGCCTGAAATGTTGAAGGACGTCACCGATTCCGATGACGGCTCGATGGCTGATTTTCCAATTCTAAAATCGTCCCCTCTGTATATTCAGCAGTCGTTGTTGTTTCCTTATTCGGAAGGGACTTTGTTCTTCGACGCCGTTCACAAAAAGATGGGCCAGAGATCTTTTGCGGCTGTGTTCGAAAACCCACCGGCGGATTCGGCTCAGATCATTCACCCTGAGCGCTATTTCACTAACCAAAAGCCGACCAAGCCGGCACTGCCTACGGTGAGTTTGCAAGATCAGGGCAAAGAAATTACGGAAGGATCGGTAGGCGAATTCGATCACCGGATTTTGCTGCGCCAATACGGGACTGAGAAGCTGGCGGACAGTCTGGCTCCGCATTTACGGGGCGGTCAATTTGAAATTATTGGCCTGGGGAAGGATCGCAAACCGTTGCTAGAGTATGCGTCCGAATGGGACTCGCCTGAAGAAGCGAATCGCTTCTTCCATATATATGAAAAAGTTCTGCGAGCGAAATGGAAACGCTGCGATTTAACGTCTGAGAACGAATCCATGGCTGCGGGAACGGGCGACAGTGGATACTTTATTACCCGGCTTGTGGGGGTTATTGTGACTAGTGTGGAAGGCCTTGGCGACGCTGCGGAATGGCGCCGTTTGCAAGATGCCGCAATGGCGAAGAGTCCGGTTAAGGTGGTGTTTCGACCGGCGGTCCAAAGCGGCAAACGCCACCCGGAGCGCTAAGGCATCCGCTCATGAAGCGCGAATTTTGAATAACAACTCTTACGTTAAACTTTAGAAGGAGATCCCTGTGAGACGAATATTGGCGATAGCGGTCACTTTGGCCGGCTTAGTAGGTGGGCAATTATCGGCTCAGGAAGCGCGCAAAGCTCCTGAGCTCGCGTTCAACGTGCCGGATCAGGGAACTAAGTTATTGAGCCAGTACCGTGGCAAAGTTGTAGCGCTGCAGTTCATCTTTACAACGTGTCCGCACTGCCAGGCATTTACGAAGGTGATGGAGAAGTTCCAGCATGAATTCGGGCCCCGTGGCTTTCAGGCAATCGACGTTGCAGTGAACGATAACGCGGACCTGCTGGTGGCGAACTTCGCGAAGGACTATCAGGTCAATTTCCCCGTTGGCTGGGTTTTGAGAGATCAAATGATCTCCTTCATGGGGTGGACCAGCAATTACTTCGTGGTGCCGCAGCAGGTAATGATCGATCGCAAGGGCATTATTCGCTATCAGACGCCCGCGCGGGAAGACGAAACTTGGGACAAATTGATGAAAGAAGATGCCGTGCGGCAGCACATTGAAGAATTGCTCGGCTCGAATCCCTCCGCGTCGGCAAAAGCAAGTACCGGCACACATGTTGCGTTAGCGAAGAAGTAGATTCCTTAAATGCGCCCGTAGCTCAGCCTGGATAGAGCGTTTGCCTCCGGAGCAAAAGGTCGTAGGTTCGAATCCTACCGGGCGTACCAAATTTTCCAACGTAACTTGTTGAATTGATCGCAGTCGCTAAGGCACCTACGAGGTTTTCCACTTCCCCAAATTAGGCCGAGTTAGGTTCAATTTGGGCCGGGTTTTTGGGTTCTAGTTGGCTTGGCCAACCCTAAATTGGACACTTTGGCTTGTTTTTCTGTTGTTCTCATTAGTTTTCGTTGGCGGCCGATGCCATGCTCATAGCTGCCGTCTGGCTGCCGAAGAAACAATCGTATAAATCTGTCAAAATTTGATCTTCGAGGTCTCAAGCTGCCGAACGGGCATCCACTTCAGTCAGGTCTTCACGTTCCGTTCGTGCCGGAGGAAGT
>DASREJ010000255.1:0-5140 GCA_035652115.1 Bryobacteraceae bacterium | reverse complement strand
AGGTTGATCTGCGCTAAAGCGTGCAAATTGTAAGCGCGATATCCACTGTGAAACTCAGTCAGATTGAGTCCCAGCGCGCGATTCTCGAACATCGTCAATACACGATTACCGGCGTACTTATAAAGAGGCATGCCCCCTTTTAAAGGGCCGCCGAAATCCTTCATCATGCGCGAGCCGAATACCGCATCAGCTTCTCCGCGTACCAACGGAGCATACATGTGCGATAACATCTCGGGCGCGTACTGACCGTCCCCGTGCAGCAGAACGACGATATCGAAGCCTTGTTCAATGAAGTACTTGTATCCAGATTTCTGATTACCGCCGTACCCGAGGTTCTTTGGATGTTTCAACACTCGCAGCTTCGGCAGCTTTGTCATCGTCTGGATTCCAACCGCAAGCTCATATGTGGCATCTTGACTGGCATCATCGAACACCACGACTTGTTCGACGTTTTTCCAGACTTGCGGCGTAATTCGCCTCAGAACTTTGCTTAGTGTTGTCAGCGCATTATAAGCAACGATAAAGATACCGATGCGCTTGCCGCCATTGCTTGCCCGTTCAGGCGATTCTTCGAGAGCGCGTTGGCGAAATTGCGGCAGAGGCTCGAAGGGTAGTTCGAGACTTTCATGCGCTGCGGGAATAGTCGGTATCGTCAAAACAGGCTATTAACAAGTTTGACGTAAGTTGCAGTTAAAACGCTACCCCGTCAAAAGACGTTTCCGCATGAAGATCTCTTTAGACGAGGCTGTTGTAAATCAGCGCTACCGTTAACGCGATCATCACGACCGCGGTAGACCAGGCAATCCAGTTTTGCCAACGTTTGTTTTTATACGCGCCCATCAGCCTTGGCCGGTTGATCAGCTTGAGCATGTACACGAGTACAAACGGCAGCAGAATTCCGTTTGCTACCTGGGAAAGCAAAATGAATTTCAGCAACGGTAGGTGAGGAATTAGAACAATTCCCGCGCCACCGCCTATCAAGAGCGTGTACAGCCAATAAAAAACAGGCGCTTCAGAGAAGCGCTTGTCCACGCCCGATTCAAAACCTAAGCCTTCGCAAATGTTGTAAGAAGTCGCAAGCGGCAGAATAGCCGCCGACAAAAGCGATGCGTTCACCAATCCCACGGCAAAAAGGAGTGACGCAAATTTTCCCGCAAACGGGCGCAGCGCCATCGCCGCTTGTGCAACATCTGTGATCTCGGGATGATTCGAATGGTAGATGGTCGCACCGCAAGCCACGACGATAAAAAACGCAATCACGTCTGTGACAATGCAACCCGTAATCACGTCCAGCCGGCAAAGCCCATAATGCCGGGTATCGACGCCTTTTTCGACCACAGCCGCTTGTAGATAAAACTGCATCCAAGGCGTAATGGTGGTGCCGATCAACCCCACAATAATTACTAGATATGCGGGGTCGCTACTTAGCGTCGGAACAAATGTCTGCTTCAGCGCCTCGTTCCAATTAGGCTTGGCAAAGAATGCAGAGACCGGATACGCGAAATAGACGAGCGACGCGAGAATCAGGATTTTCTCTACCGGCTTGTAGCGCCCGCGAACGATGAGGGTCCAAACGAGCGCGGCTCCCAACGGCACGACCAGGTATTTGCTGATGCCAAAAATCCCCATGCCCGAAGCGAGCCCAGCGAATTCCGAGATGATGTTTCCGAAGTCGGCAATGCCCAAAACCAGCATGGTGAAGAACGTAGCGCGCAAGCCGAATTCTTCACGAATCAGGTCTGACAAACCTTTGCCCGTAACGGCGCCCATGCGCGCAGCCATTTCCTGTACGACTATCAACGCGATTGTCGTCGGAATTAAGGTCCAGAGAAGCTTGTATCCGAACTGTGCGCCGGCCTGCGAATAGGTGAGGATGCCACCGGGATCGTTATCTACGTTGGCAGTAATGAAACCCGGACCCAACACGGCCAGGAAGGCAAATAGCCGCGTGCTTATGAGAGCAAACAGAGGTTTCCTGCGCAGGGCGGTTTGGATCATCGTCCGAGCGTTTCTAATTGCCGGGCCCCGTCTTGATCTCGGAAGGAATCTTCTTTGAGTATTGCGTTAGCCAGTCAATGACAGTCGAATACCAAAACTGGCTGTTTTGCGGCTTCAGAATCCAGTGCCCTTCGTCCGGGAACAGGACAAGTTTCGACGGAATCTTCATCTCTTGCAAAGCGGTAAAGAGCTGTTGTCCTTGTCCGACCGGTACACGATAGTCAATCTCGCCCTGAGTTACAAGCGTCGGCGTTCGGAAGTTTTTCACGTAAGAGCTAGGCGACCATTTTGCATACAGATCCGGGTTCTCCCAGGAGAAGCCTTGAAACTCCCATTTGACGAACCACAATTCTTCCGTAGTTCCTGCTTCACTGCGCAGATCGTAGACACCGGCATGCGAGACCAGCGCTTTAAATCGATCCGTGTGCCCGAGTATCCAATCGATCATGTATCCGCCGTAAGATGCACCCGCCGCGACCATTCTGTCTTTATCGACATATGGCAAGTTGCTGACGTAGTCTACGGTCGCCATGATGTCGTCGTAAGCGCGGCCTCCCCAATCGCCGTTCACGGCATCCGTGAAGCTCTGTCCGTAGCCGATCGAACCGTGCGGATTGGGCATCACTACCACGAATCCTGTGGCTGCAAACACTTGCGCGTTCCAGCGATAGCTCCATGACTCGCCCCAATCACCTTCAGGGCCGCCGTGAATCGCAAACAGAACCGGATATTTCGTGGCCGCATTAAAGTCGGGCGGCTTAACGATATAGCTGTCCACTTTCGCGCCGTCGGCGCCATCGACTGTGATTTTTTCTAGCGCGGTGAGTTGGTACTGATCAAGCAGCGGGTCATTCAAACGAGTCAACGGAACACCCGATCCTCCCTTCGAAGTAGCTTTGTTGATTTCGGGAGGTTTCGAGCCACTCTGCTCGATATAGATCATCGCGTGATCGTCTGGCGTAAATTGCATGGCGGAAACCGAGGTTGGACCTTGGGCGATGGTCCGAATGGCGCCGCCAGTAACGGGAATCATCATCAGCGGATTTGTGCCGTGATCATCCACGGTAAAGAAGATGCGCTTAGAATCTGAGGACCAAGTGTACGATTCCACCCAGCGGTCCAGCGAATCGGTCAGTGTGTTCATTTGGCCGCTCTGCAAGTCCATCACAGCTAGCCGCCATTGATCGCTCTCGTAGCCGCCGCGCAGTTGAGTTCGATACGCAAGGTATCGCCCATCCGGTGAATAGACCGGCCCTTCATCGGCGCCAGGATTCGTCGTGATGCGTTGCGCGGGTCCGCCGGTCACCGGCACTGTAAACAGATCACTATTCGTGCTGGTAGCTAAGTCGGGATCGGTATTACTCACGTATGTGACGCGTGCGCCATCGGGCGAAAGCGCGTACCCTTCGGGGCCGCCAAGCGAAAACGGGGGCACATCCAAATTGCCCGGCGTGAGATCGCGCACCTTGTTTGTGGGGTCGAGCGCCTGAATTAGAATATGCTCTCTTCGCCGGCCCTGGTAAGCCGTCCAGTGCCGATAGAGCAGCGATGTGTATACGCGTGCCTTCATTTTGCTCGCGGCGTCCTGATCCAAGTTCGTCTTGTTGCAAACCGGATCGTAGTCCACACCGGGAACAACGCCCGCGGGCGTGCAAGCCGGATAAACGTCTGACGAAAACACCAAAAACTTTCCATCCCGCGAGACGATCTGGCCATCGGCTTCGGTCGGAATATTTGTGATCTGCCGGGCATCAGAACCATCCGCGTTCATCGACCAGATCTGCGACGCGTTGCCGCGATCGGACATAAAAAAGATTCGCTTGGAATCTGGCGACCATCTGGGCCGGCTGTTGTTGCCCTCATTCGTAATCCGTTGCGGCGTTCCCCCATCCAGCGGCACAACATAGATCTGCACCGGCTTCGTGTTATTGGGGAGATCTACCGTCTGCGCTTGAAACGCCACCATCTTGCCGTCTGGCGATAATGCCGGTTCGTCGATGCGGGCAATCTTCATCATGGCGTCGAAGCTAAATGGAGCCTTTGCGCCGAAGGCCAATGAACACCCGAGCCACCCGGCCACGCAGACAATTACCGCGGCAATTCGCATGACTTTCATTCTAAGTGCCATCTTGCGCGCTCTTGTGCTGGCCGAGAAAGGCGTCTGTTACTGCTACGATGACAAGAAAAGATAGTTCTGCCGGTCATTCGGGCAGTTCCGCAAGTACGCAATTCTTCGCGTTTGCCAGCAACCTCATGATCAGACCTTATCGCGGCCAGATGCCGCGTATCGCACAATCCTGTTACATCGATACCAGCGCCCAAATTATCGGCGATGTGGTTATCGGCGAACGCTCCAGCGTTTGGCTGAATGTGTCGATTCGCGGCGACGTGAACTACATCCGGATCGGCGATGAGACAAGCATTCAGGACAACACGGTTTTACACGTTGATCACGATCTTTATCCGCTTCTCATCGGCAGCCGGGTTACGGTCGGCCACAGAGTTGTTTTGCATGGCTGCGAAGTCGGCGATGGAGCTTTGATCGGTATCGGCGCAGTTGTGTTGAACGGCGCGAAGATCGGCGCTGGTGCGGTTGTTGCGGCAGGCGCTCTGGTTCCGGAACGGATGGAAGTTCCTCCAAACATGCTGGTCATGGGCACTCCAGCCAAAGTTCGGCGCGAGGTCACAGCCGATGAGCAGGTCCGGTTTCGCAAGAACTGCAACAACTACGTCCGCATCACCGCCATCTATAAGGAAGAGCAGCGTTGATCCAAAGCATCAAAGGGATGCGCGACATCCTGCCTCCTTCGAGCGAGATTTGGAACCAGGTAGAAGCGGTCGCGCGCCGCACGTTTCAGCGGTTCAACTATCACGAGATCCGTACGCCCATTCTTGAAGAGATGGCTCTGTTCTCGCGCAGCGTCGGCGAAGAGACCGATATCGTCAGCAAAGAGATGTACACGTTTGAAGATCGTGACGGTAGCGTTCTCGCAATGCGTCCGGAGAACACCGCGTCTGTCATACGCGCCTACATCGAACACCGTTTGGATCAATCGCCGGGGCTACAAAAGCTTTATTACATCGGGCCGATGTTTCGCCGCGAGCGCCCACAGAAAGGCCGCTACCGCCAGTTCTATCAGAT
>DASREJ010000254.1:0-19253 GCA_035652115.1 Bryobacteraceae bacterium | reverse complement strand
ACGAACGAGCAGATCTTCAGCCGAGTACTCGGGCAGCGCGCGCGAAATTACATGCGAAAAAAGCCGCGCATATACTTCGCAGAGCGATGGCTCGAATAAATCGGCAAAGCGCTCAATAACGATAGAGAACAATGCGCGAGTTGCAGCGCGCGCGACAAATTCGTCGTCTTCATCCAACGCTCGATCAATCAAGGTGTCGAGCGCGCGCGATGGCCACGTACCGTAAGCGAGGCAATCGCTTAAGATTTCTTCCGCAAGCTCAGTTGCCGGTGTACTTGCCAATCAGCAACCCCAATTCGTCTTTGGCCGACTGCGGAATAGCCGCACGGTCCGTGATGATGGCGTGCTTTAACGCAGATCCGCACTTGCAGGTTCGTGTTTTGGGCATTGCGCCAACGGCGTGGCGAACCAGCTTGCAGGCGTTCGCGGCATTCTGCGTCAACGTCTGAATGATCTGATCGACAGTTACGACGTCGTGCTCTTCGTGCCAGCAATCGTAATCAGTGACCATGGCTATTGTCACGTAACAGATTTCCGCTTCGCGCGCGAGCTTGGCTTCCGTGAGATTGGTCATGCCGATAACATCCATGCCCCAGCTTCGATATAGATTCGATTCGGCGCGGGTCGAGAAGGCCGGACCTTCCATGCAGAGATAGGTCCCACCCTGTTTACTGTTGATGCCGAGTTGCGCGGCGGAATTGTGGACCAAGCCCGATAGCTGGGGACACACGGGGTCTCCAAAGCTAATGTGCGCTACGACGCCTCGACCGAAAAACGTAGAGATGCGGTTGCGAGTGCGATCGACAAATTGATCGGGAATTACGAAATCGAGCGGCGCGTGTTCTTGCTTGAGCGAGCCAACCGCGCTCAACGACAGAATGCGTTCGACACCGAGCATCTTCATTCCGTAGATGTTGGCCCGGAAATTGAGTTCCGACGGCGAGATGCGATGCCCTTTACCGTGGCGGGCGAGAAATGCCACCTGAGCGCCCTCTAATGTACCCACAACATAGGGATCTGAAGGGTCGCCGAATGGCGTGCGTAGGCGGACCTCCTGTTGCGCTTCAAATCCGGGCATGGCGTAGAGACCACTCCCGCCGACGATGCCAATGGTAGCTTTTTGTTCCAATAGATTTTCCCTCTGACCGCTCACGCTCGCGGTTTGTTCATTTTTGAATTAACTCCAGCAAGACACCGCCCGCCGATGCCGGATGGATGAACACATATCTGTGGCCACCTGCGCCTGTTTGCGGATCATTCAACAACCGCGCACCAGACGCCTTTAGCCGCTCGATAGATCCGGCGAGATCGTCGACACGCAGGGCAATATGATGCAGGCCCGGACCGCGCTTACTCAAGAATTTCGCGATGGTTGATTCGGGGTCGGCGGCTTCCAGCAATTCAATTCGCGATTCGCCGCACGGCAGCATCGCTACGTGAACACGTTCCTGTGGCACAGTTTCGCGGCTGGCTACAGATACTCCGAGCGCATCTTCGTAGAAGCGCAGCGCCTCGTCGATGCTTGAAACAGCGATGCCGAGATGGTCGATTTCAATGCCCATGAATGATCACATTTCGCAGAGTGTCCACCGCGGTATAGGGATCCTCCAATTTCATCGCGACGCGCTGAGCATGCGATTCGAGGCCTTCTTCCGACAGCGAGGACATAAGGCTGTCGCGCAGCAACTCACGTAGCCGAATCACCCATGTTTCGGTACGCGCGCCCTTTCGCTGCCGTTTCTCAAAAACCGTTTCAACTACTTCCATCAAATCTTCTAATCCCGTGCTTTCTGCGGCAATCACGCGGCGGATGGGCGCAGCATTATCGCGCTGGGCATCGGAGCCCAAGCTTTGCATGGCGCGAATCTCTTGCTCCAGGCGTTCGGCGCCAGGCAGGTCCGATTTATTGATTGCGAACACGTCCGCCACTTCCATAATGCCCGCCTTAATTGCTTGCACGTCGTCGCCAAGGCCAGGAACCAGCACGACTACCGTAACGTCGGCCAACGAAGCGATTTCGACTTCATCCTGCCCGACACCCACGGTTTCAACGAACACCACATCACGGCCGGCGGCATCGAGTAACAGCGCCATGTCGAGAGTCGCTTGCGCGAGACCGCCGAGGCGACCGCGAGTAGCCATCGAACGGATGAAGACCCCGGGATCGTCGTGATGATCCTGCATGCGGATGCGATCGCCAAGAATTGCGCCGTGCGTATATGGGCTACTTGGGTCAACCGCAATGATACCGACGGAGCGCCCTTGCTTGCGGACAAGTTTGGCAAGCCCGTCCACCAAGGTACTTTTTCCGGAACCTGGCGGACCGGTGATTCCGACGATCGTGGCGTGGCCGGTGCGCGAAAACAGACCGGCGATGAGTTGCCGGGCCGCTGCCGTTTGACTTTCAATGAGCGTGGCAGCCCGAGCGAGCGAGCGGGTGTCGCCCGCGATGACTCCATCGGCGAGATCGGAATGAGAGGTTACGAACGCCAAACTATTCTTTTAGCAGTTGGCGCGCGATCACAAGGCGCTGAATTTCACTTGTGCCTTCGCCGATAGTGCAGAGCTTCACGTCGCGATAGAACTTTTCAACCGGATAATCCTTGATGAAACCGTAGCCGCCGTGAATCTGCAGTGCTTGATCCGCGACGGTGACGGCCATTTCCGACGCGAACAATTTCGCCATCGCCGACTCTTTCGTGACGCGCTTACCTTTATCTTTTCTTGCCCCCGCACAATAGGTAAGCCAGCGAGCGGCTTCAATGGAAGTTGCCATGTTGGACAGCTTGTCTTGAATCGCCTGAAATTCCGAAATGAAGCGGCCAAACTGCTTGCGATGTTTGGAGTACTTCAGTGCGGCGTCGAATGCGCCCTGCGCAAGTCCGACAGAAAGCGCAGCAATAGAGATACGACCGCCGTCCAAAACACGCAGGCTGTCGACGAAGCCTTCACCGGGTTTACCGAGCAATTGCGTCTGAGGCAAGCGGCAATCCGTGAAAAGGACTTCACCGGTGGCACTAGAGCGCATGCCTAGCTTGTTTTCCTTTTTGCCGACGCGGAACCCCGGTGTGCCCTTCTCCAAAATGAAAGCCGAAATGCCATGGGCCGAAGCCGAACGATCCGTCACGGCCATGGCCACGCACACATCCGCATAGTGCGCGTTGGTGGTGAACGTCTTGCCACCGTTAATAATCCACTCGCCGCCTTTCATTGCAGCAATGGTGCGGGTGCCAGCGGCATCAGATCCGGCTTCGGGCTCGGTAAGCGACCAGCAGCCGATCCACTCTCCACCGGCCAATTTCGGAATGTATTTTTTCTTCTGCTCGTCATTCCCTGCGACGAAGATGTGGTTCGTACAGAGCGAATTATGCGCAGCGACGATGAGCGCGAAGCTGGGGTCCACACGAGCCAGTTCCTCAATGATGATGGCGTATTCGATGTAGCCGAACCCAGCGCCACCCAAGTCCTCCGGGAAAATAGCCCCGAGTAGGCCGAGCTGCCCTGCCTTCTTGACAGCCTCATAAGGAAAGGTTTGGTTCTCGTCCCAGTCAGAGACGTGAGGCGCGAGTTCGGCTTCAGCGAAATCGCGAATCGAGCGACGGAGTTGAACCTGCTCGTCGGTAAACTCAAAATTCATATAGAGTTATCGGCCCGGCAGAAGCGCCGAATGGAAAGTTCTGTCGACAGCTTAGCATTCAGAACCGGATGGAGCTGTGACTTCGCCCGAAAAGCCCAATGGTAATATATCGATCGACAATGGCGCCTTGGCACGCTTCAGTGTAGGCGCTTGAAAAATAAGGAGAACTGACGATGAAATTGGCGAAAGTGGCCTGGTTTCTTGCCTTCGCGTCGGCAGCGGCCTGGGCCCAGGTCAACGCCGGCGAACAGAAGCCCGAGGCCAGCTTGCCCTTCACGATGACCACGGTGGCTACCTTCGAATTGCCATGGCGAATTGCCTTTCTGCCCGATGGTCGCATGCTGGTCACCGAAAAGGTCGGACCTGTTTGGCTAGTGTCCCAGCAGGGCGAGAAAATTCCAGTGGCAGGTACGCCACCGGTCTATTGGCAAGGACAGAACGGTATGCTGGGCGTCTTTCTCTCACCCCATTTCGCCACTGACCAAAGTATCTATCTCACCTATGTTGAGCCTGGTGACTACGGCGGAGGGCTGGCGCTGGCACGTGCCAAACTGCAAGCCAATGAGAAGGCCGCCAGGCTGCAACACTTCGAAGTGTTGTGGCGCCAGATGCCGAAGGGCAAAGGCGGCCAGGAAGGTGCGCAGATCGCCTTTTCGCCCGATGGCCAGTATCTGTTCCTCACCGTTGGCGATCGCCAGCGGATGACCCCGGCCCAGGACCCCAATCAGCCTGAAGGCAAGATCCTGCGCCTGACGCTAGACGGCAAGCCTGCCCCTGGCAATCCCAACTTCGGCAAAACCGGGGCCGCCACTATTCCGCTGATCGATCCGCCCAGTGATACCGAAGCCGCCAAAACCGCGAAGGTGGTGAGCACTTATACGTTTCCCGGCCCTAACCTGACGCCATCTGAAACGTGGACCAGCGGTCACCGCACGCCCTACGGCCTGGCGTTTTCTCCCACCGGCGAATTGTGGGAGCTTGAGCATGGCCCGCGCGGTGGCGATGAGCTGAACCTGATCGAGAAGGGCAAGAATTATGGCTGGCCGCTCGTCTGCTATGGAATGAACTACAACGGCGTACCAATTCCCAACCCGGACACGCGGCCCGACCTGGCGAAGCCGGTGATCTATTGGGTGCCGGTGATCGCGCCTGGCAACTTGATGTTCTATCACGGCACGCAAACCTTTCCGCAGTGGGACGGCAACGGTTTCATCAGTGGCTTGGAGAGCAAGGCGCTCATCCGCGTTATCTTTGACGGCCATGGCGGCGCCAAGACCGCCGAGCGTTGGGACGTGGGACGCCGCATCCGCGATGTGGAAGAAGGTCCGGACGGCTCGCTGTGGATGTTAGAAGACGCCAATCCCGGCGCGCTGATCCATGTGACGCCGAAGTAATCGAGATTGATTGATTCCGGGAGACTGATCATGTATCTCGCAAACGTCCGACACATTTCTGTTTGCGTTGCTCTGATAGCGGGCTTTGCTCAAACGGTGTTGGCTGCTGACATTTTGATTGGCGACGCGAAGTCACAGCCGGAAAGCCTCACCGTAGCGCCGGGCGGCGTATTGATCGTCGGCAGCGCCAGCACACCGTTTGTCTATAAGGTGAGCCCCGGGGGCTCGACCGCGGAGAAGTTTATCGACGCCAGTGCTGAAGGTTCGGGAACATTTTTCTTCGGCATGCTGGCAGATGCTTCAACCAGCACGTTGTGGACCTGCCAATTGACTCCAGTGCCCAATACTACTCCAGTGCAGCGGCACACTGCACTCAGAGGCTTCGACCTCTCCACGGGCGCGCCCAAGATCCGTTGGAACCTTCCAGGGGACAACAGCACCTGCAACGACTTTGCCGTTGGACCCGATAAAGCTCTCTATATAACCGACACCGCAAACAGCAAAATTTATAAGCTGCCGGCTGGGGCGGCGACGGCGGAACTATTCCTGGAACATCGCGCGCTGATGGGCATTGACGGCATCACCTTCTTAAATGGCACGCTCTACGTGAATAACGTCATTTCGAACAATCTCTATCGCATCCCGGTGGACGCCTCAGGCAAGGCGGAGGCGCCTGTCGATATTTGGATGGATCAGCCGATAAAAGGACCTGACGGCATGCGCGCGGCGAACGGCAAGCTCATCGTAGCGGAAAACGGCAACGGGCGAATTTCCGCCATCACTGTCAATGGAGACAAGGCAAGTGTCACCGTGATCAAAGAAGGTCTCAAAACGCCGACCGGCGTGGAACCTGCCGGCAACACGATCTGGATTGCCGAGCGTGGCGCGGGTAAGGCAGTGTCGATCCCCATGCCCAATTGACAAGGACCTGACCGCATGGGCGCAGCGAACGGCAAGCTCATCGTGGCGGAAAATGGCAACGCGCAGGGCGAGGCCGTGTCGATCCGGTGGTGAGCAACCGTTGCTCACACGAGCAGACGTACTGCTTGCAACAGTCCTTTGCCAATCATTGTTCTATCCGCCACGGTGATACCGGTGACCAACTTTTCAATTGCTGCATCGCCCAGACCGTGGACTTGTCTTTATGGCAATCGGTGCAGGGGTTGGGAATCTTATATTTGTCGGTCATCGTCGGGCTGATAAATCGGAAGGTGTGGCTTCGGACGTTTACATCGGCAATTGTCTGCTCGATTCGAGGCATGTGACAGGCCACGCACTCGTTGCCTGCGCTTCCCATTTTGTGGTGCGTGTGTTCTTGAATCGTACTTACGTGTGGACCGTTAGGCGAACCAGGCCCATGGCATTCGAGGCAGATCACGTTGGCTGGCTTGATTAGCAGCGCGTCGTTGTCCGTTCCGTGCACATCGTGGCAACTGGAGCACTTTACGCCGCGCGCATACATGACACTTTGAACGAAATCGTTGCCTTGCATGCGGTTTTTGTGCGCGGTGCCATCCGCGAAATGCGTGAATGTCGTCTCGCCCAATTTATGTTCTTCGAGTTTCCAATAATTCTGTAGCTTCTCGCCCATGTGAAATCCCACGGGCCAGTCGTAGTATTTACCCTCGATCGGGTTCTGCAGGGGCTGCCCTTGCGAGTGGCATTGGATGCACGTGTCGTTCGCCTGAACCGAATCGAGACGAGCTGGATTCACAATATTTAAGCGGGAAGGACGCGCCGCATGCTCGCCGCCTGGGCCGTGGCATTTTTCACAGCCAACGTTCCATTCCGTTACGGTTTTGTTATTGATGTTATAGTTGACCGAATGACAGCCGTCGCATAAAGGGCCAGTCGGCCGCTTCATGTTGTCCGGTGGATAGAGAGGAGCCCACCAGTCCGTTCCATTCCTCACGAAATAGGGTCGCCAGATTTGGTGCGTGACATCCCATTGCGCCGGAAGAACGAAATAATCATCGCCGACCTTCTTGAAATAACGCTGTTTCCATTTGCTTCCGTAAACGAAGGCAATCTCATCTTTTTTGAACGTGACTAAAGGGTCCTGCTGTGACAGGTCTGGCAGGATTGCATCCGGATGCTGCCTTGGGTCACGAACCACGTTGGCCATCCGCGTCTTTTCCCAGCGCGCATAGATCTGGGGATGACAAGGCCTGCACATGGCCGAACCGGCGTACTGCCGCCGTGCGGTGCTGGGTTGCGCACTTGTAGGCGGTCTTTGAGCGAAGATGAAGCGCGAGACGCTACAAGTCACACAGACAAGAATCAGATATCGTCTCGAAACATGCATGCAAATCCCTTGCCCCGTCGTTCACTCTACACGCGAATTCTGAAAAATTGCTGATTTAACGCACTCACCCGGTGCAGCAGTATCGAGATGATGCATTTGAGGGGCTGAACAGAAACTGCAGTTTGATTTTGAAAGATCGCGCTCAGCGCGTAAAGCCAGATCCGATTGCGCCCATCAGTGGCCCTTGACCGAAATTCTGCGTCGCCTGGTTCTGGTTCACCCAGCCAATCAGCATCTCCGTATACTGATTCTTTCCAATTTCCTGTAAGAATTGGCAAAGCAGCAATAACGCCATGTTTCCGCAGTTGCCGACTATACCGTCGACAGAAGGCTCTGTATTCGCCGGTCGAAAACTATAGAAGTAATTCGTTGCGGGCCCATGCTGTCCCAAATCTGAGCGTCCCACCAGCGAGCCGATCAACGTACCAAACCTAGTAGCTTGCTCGGCACTCACGTTGATCTCGTAGCTGATCGCGGTGGGATCACTGGCCATCGGCGCATCGTCGTACCAAAGCCCTTCAACTGTAATGTCATTGCCTTTTATCGTCTGCAGCAGGCCAGCAAGAAAAAATGAGTTCGGGTTGAATCCCACTACGTGCGTGAGAACACCCGCCCTTCTTGCTAGCAAGGCCGTATGTCCATTCTTCACATAGCCGAATGCGCTTTTCGGCGAACTCCAAGTAAATGTAGACAGGAATCGAGTGAAGTTACTCACTCCTGCTCCTACCTGTTCGTAACCGGTATTTCTGGGCGAGTGATTCAACCAGCCTTGCCAACTTGAGACTGCGACCAAGCCGATGGAGTTATCGGCCGTATTCCCGTTGTTCAACAAAACCGCCATAGAGCCTCCCTGATTACGTGGAATGTGTCTTAAGAGTTTAACAGTGATGAGAGTCCCCGTTCCCACACGTTGAATGACAGGCGATGTGGGAACCATTGAGGTCGTCTGCCCGGGGTACGTCCATCGTTCCCTCCTACCTCTTTCTGGAAATGGCGAATCGCCGTTATGAACCGGATATGCGCCTGGTCCGTCAAACTCCGTTGATGGTTGGAGAATGCACCGCGTGGATGGCAATCACGGCCACCACGACGGCGGCCACCGCGACAACGCCGATGACAATCCACTTCATTTTTGAGTGCTGCCCGCTGACTTCCTCCACGGCGGTGACCTGTTGGTACGCGATCGTTTGCGGCGTGCCTCCGTTGTCCAGCTTTAGAGCGAAATCTTGATTGTTGCGGCTCACGATGCGGCCGCGCATCGTGTGTCCGTCTGAGAGATGCAGGACCACATGTGCCTTAGCCGGTAGCGCGGCAATGTGTTGCTGTATCGCCTCTGCCGCGCTCAGCTGCTGGGCATATATCGATTCCACTACCACCAGGCTGGCCAGAACGCACCTTGCGAGTTTCCTTAACCATTCCATATATACGCCCTCTGAAGACGAAGATCGACACATCTTCCTTCAATGACCTCGCACCTCGTCAATGCCGGTAACCGAGAGTGTATGCGGGCTACTCGCGCGCTCGCATCTCCCATTTGAGAGATTTCTGTCCGAATCGGCGCACATTCATTTCGCGCTCTTCATCTCTTTATCGAGAAATGTAAGGACGTCATTGCCCCAGACGTCAGTTGCTGTAGAGCAAAAGCCCCAGTGTCCGTCCTGGTGCGTACTGCCGAAAGCGGGATAAATGTGCGACCGGAAATCCTTTCCGTTCTTGCCGGCTTCTTTAGTCAGAACACGTGTTGGCGCGACACTGTAATCGTTCTCAGCCTGCAACAAAAATACAGGCGCCTTGGCCTGATCTACAGCCCGGCGCAGCCGGCCTGACAGCTCAGGGTTTCTGTCCCACGACATGGCGCCAGGCGCAAACGGCACCAGCGCACGCACTCCAAGCTCGTGTTCTCCTGCTAAGAGGGTTTGAATCCCGCCATAGGAACACCCGGAAATAGCGATACGATTCGGATCCACAATTGACTGTGCCTTCAGAAATTTGAGAGCAGCAATCACGTCGTTCACCTCCTGATCCTGGAGTTCTACCATGCGCACAGAACGTTGCGAAGGGGGCACTTCAGCGACCAGTTCCTGAATATAAGCTCCCGGCGAACGGCCCTGCCCGCGGCGGTGTGGCACAAAGAAGACGTACGAATTCTGGGTGTAGAACTTAGCCAGTGCCGGGTGCGAACCAGGCCGTTTCTCGCTACCGTGATTCCATAGGATTGCAGGAAAGGGACCATTGCCCGAAGGCCGCCAGAGAAAACCGCGCAATTGCAAACCGTCACTGTCGAAGACAACTTCCTCCGGCGCAGACTGGCCTAGCGCAATAACAATCAGGCAAAGTGAGACTGGGATTATAAGAGCCGCGCGTAATAGGTAACGTCGGGCCATAGCCGCCATTGTAGTTTATCTACCCTTGCGATGAGTATCGTTCGGCTCCGCGATCAACCGTGTCTTGCTTCCCGGGATGACGTCGAACAGACGAATCGCGCTTAGACTGTGCTTCCAATGAAGCACGAGGAATAAAGAGTCTTGATCTCGCAAGTAAATGTCTTGACGAAGAAGCCGCCAGGGTCCGTTGGTCGCAGCAAGTTCACTGGATATGTCCGGAGACAAACTGTCCGAGTCATAACCGAACGCCTGAACGTCACTTGCGACTCCATCTTCGAGTACAATTGTGCGTTCAAACGGGGCGCTCAGCATCAGACGGCTGTCCTGGTCAATTGTGCGAACACGTTCCATCAGGCCGAAACTCTTGGGGAGTTTTGAACTGGATCGAATGCGGTAGCGAGCTATCGCGACTGACCCGGCAAAGCCCGGTAAACAGGTGCGATTTTCTTGACCGGCCCCGGACAGACAGAATGACCGCTGTGCGGTTTGTTCTTTGAACCAGAAGCCCTTTGTCGAATAATTATCTAAGAATTCGACGGCCATACTGATATCACAATCACCGGTGGCGAAATGGTAGATTCTTTCGTTATCGGCTGTCCGGGCAGACGACAACGCTCCGAACGCCGCCCCGGACCAGAGAAAAAGTCTGCGATCGACTTGCATGACTCCAATAGCCGCACCTGCTACACCAAGTTATTAAAACCATCTTGTTATTGGAAACAACCGGGTTGAATTGGCGGTTAGACGATCTAACGCGCGAGTAAGCCTCCCAAATCGGACGGACGCTGTCCGCGCGCGAAACATATTTGAAGCCGCGCGACTAAGTTCGAGGAGATGAACGCGAGCGGACTTCAACTAACTGCATTCCTAATTTGGAGTGCCGGGCAGTTAGACGTATTTTCCCAGAGCGATTGGCTACGGTTCTCACCCAGATTGCGCCTACGCCCCCGGTATCCGCAAGTGAAAACGGATTATCGCCTATTAAAAACGCAGGGCCTGTGAGTTGAAAGCTGACATCTCCACTGCCGAATGCTCTGGTTGCGCCGAACTTGTCCACGACTTCGAAAATTACTCGCGTCGCGTCAATTCCGTCTCCGATCAGTTCGGCATCATCCGGTTTCAAGACGAAACGGTCGTGATCCGGGTCAGACGAGAACGATTTGCTCAGGACGAGGCCGCTCCCGATATAACCGTCAATACGCAGCTCAGGATAGCCAGCCCCGTCAATCGAGAGATTCGCAAAAAAGGGCGGATGCTTCAGATGCGGATAGTTTGTTGAATCCGGGTGGAGCGTTGAATGCCGCTGGCCGTTCACAAACAATTCCAGACGATCGCAGTTTGAAAAGATCGCGGCTTTCTCGCCGGGGCCGTGGGGTGTTTGCGGGCCAAAATCCCAATAAAAGCTGGGCTGAATAACAGGGCGAACTTGGGGATCACCCTGCGCCTGATAGAACGATGCGCCGAGTTTCGGGATGCGGAAGGTGTCGGCAATGCCGGGGCATTTCACCGTTTTGTGAGCATTGATCAAACTGGCGTAATCGAAGGCGCACCATGCGATGACGCCGCACTGCCGTGGATCTGCTGCTGCTTTACTGTGCGCTTGAGCGTGCCAGATTGCTTGTTGCTGCTGAAGTGTTACGTCGCCTGCACGACGGTACTGATTATCGAAGCCTTTGCCGCGGCCGTAATTAAATTGCCCCACTGCCTCCGCCAGCATGTACGGAACTCCCGGTGTTGGCGGCTCGATGCCGACTCCCCCAACGGGAGCGGCATGGTAATCGTCAAAGGCAAATACGTCTTCGTGCCAATTCTGCTCCCAGTCTTTTCGGGAACCGGGAGTCATGGATCCAGAGGTGGGCCGGGACCCGTCCAGAGATTTGGCAAGTGCCGTCGTTCGGCGGTAAAGTTCCACGTCATTCGGCGACTCGTTGACTCGAACTCCCCAAATAACGATCCCAGGATGATTGCGATCGCGAGTCACCATATCGCCGACATCGCGGACCAACAATTCCTTCCACGGCTGGTCGCCGAGGTATCCCCAGCCAGGCGGCTCTTCCCAAACCATCAAGCCGAGTTCATCGCAAGCATCGAGGAACGCCTCCGATTGCGGATAGTGAGAACAACGCACAACGTTGCAGTTGAATTCGTGCTTAAGAATTTCGGCGTCACGCCTCATGACGCGCCGCGGCATTGCGAAGCCCACATAGGGAAACAATTCGTGGCGGTTCAAACCGAACAATTGCAGCCGCCGGCCATTTAGAAAAAAGCCGTCGAGTTCAAATCGCGCGTCGCGGAAACCAATTCGAACGGTGTGGTCGTGAATAGGTTTGTTCCCAACCGACAGTGTCGTGACCACGTCAAAGAGTTGTGGTGTGTCTACATCCCAGAGCGCAACGTTGCCCAAATTCGACAGAGTAAGCTTGACGCTGCTCTGACCGGCTTTTTCGGTGCTTACCGTTTCTTGTGACTCAGCGATGACTCGATTCCCGTCCTTCAATTGCGCCCGGACTTGAACTGGTTTATCGATGGCGAGCGCCGCATTCAACGAACAAACTACTTCGACGGCACGATCGGACGCTAACACCCGCACCGGGTTGGCGAAAACATCGCTGATAAAGATTTGAGGAACCGCGATAAGGCGAGCCGGGCGAAGAATGCCGCCGGGCTCCAGATAATCGACTCGTTTCGGTCCAACCGGTGCACCCTCGGGAGGAACATCGCTCCAACGGGAATCCACCTTCAACGCGAGCACGTTGTCCGTCTTTTCGATCCAGTTTGTGATTTCGTGCCGGAACGGAAGATATCCGCCCAAGTGTTGGGGCAAATCGTGACCGTTTACCGAAGGCGTTGCGCCAACCATCACGCCGTCGAATTCAAGAAAAACGCGTAGGCCATGAAACTCCTTTGGAGACGCGAAGTGGCGGCGGTAGATCCAGATCTTCTCCCAAAGCGCGGGATCCCAGCTTTGCCAGGAAAGTTTCGACACGCAGTGCGGCAGATCTACATATGTGAATGCCGCGTCGTCAAACTGGCGTTGCATGGCAGTTCCTTCGAATGCTCCGCCGAAGAGCCAACCTTGGTCTAGCGGCAGAACGCGCGTGGCGGGGCCATGCTGAGGCGCCGATTTTTGACCGCGGCCTTTCGCTCCTAATACGGAGCAAAGTGCCAAATTACCGGCGCAGCTTTGAAGAAAGCGCCGCCGTGAAAGCGCGGATGCTGAGATATTGCCTATCGAATTACTCCGATGCCGCCCATGCCAGGCCGTCGGCAAGCTTTCCGGCGTCCATCAGCTTTGTGACGCTCCAGTTGTTTAGGTCAATCACAGCAACCTTTGCGCTCGCATTGCAGGAGACGTACGCTACCTTGTCGTCGGGCCGAACCAAAACTTCCTGAGGCGCCTTCGGCACATCGATAGTGCGCACTACTTTCAGCGTGTGCAGGTCAACTACTGCGACTGTATTTGCTCTTGGAACAGCAACCAACAGCCAGCGGCCGTCATGCGTAGACGCCGTTCCATAGCCGGGCGCGGGAAGCGGAATCCAAGTTTTCACTTGATTCGTGGACGTATCGATCACAGCTAATTGCGGCTTGGTCTGGTCCGCGGTAAAAACCATGCTGTTATCGGGAGTGATGGAGATTCGCTGTGTGTTTCCCGAGATTGGAACCACGGTGATTGTCTTGCGATTCTCCAGATCAAGCACCGAGACAGTGCCGGGCCCCACGTTGGCGGTGTAGCCGCGGCGACCGTCCGAAGAAATGGCGAGCATGTGAGATTCGTCCTGACCTGTTGGAACCGAGCCCACGATCTTCAGTGTTTTTGGATCGATAATCGTGACGGACTTGTCGAGTTCCGTTGTCACATAAAGCAATCCATCTTTCGGGTTGAATTTTGGACAATGCGGTCGAACTCCGTGTCCAAAATCTACGTTGCCGGTCACCTTTCGCGAGGCAATGTCGATGACCACCATGTTTCGACCGTCGGTGCCTGGCTTGCCGACGCCGGAATTGCCGTACATCGGCACATAAGCCGTCCGGCCGTCCCGCGACGCGATCACTTCATGCCCGGTCACGCCGCCTTCGGGGATGGCCGCAATCTGTTGCTCCGAGACGGGATCCATGACGCTCAAATCCCGGCTGCCTTGATTGGCAACGAGCAAAACGGAGCGCTTAGCATCCGCGGCAGTAGCACTCGACATACTTCCAAGCATTACCAAAGAGCAAAAAAAGATCGTAACTCGTGTCATGAAAACCGGTTCGTTGGCGAAAAGTCGCTCCGCCGAACAAGCTATCACAACGCGTTATTAACGAAGGATGAAATGGGATGGCGTCATTGGCTAACCTTACTCTTGAGAGGACCGATAGTTGTCCATTCGTCCCTTTACGATAAACATCCCCGATGAACGACTTGAGGACCTCCGCTCGCGATTACGCGCGGTTCGATGGCCCAAGCCTGTAGACGGTGAGGGGTGGAGCGACGGCACAGACCTGCAGTTCTTGCAACGATTCACTGAATATTGGCTGAACAGGTTCGACTGGCGAGCGCAAGAAAGGCGCCTCAATGGCTTACCGCAGTTCATGGCGACAGTCGACGGTCAGGAAATTCATTTTGTACACGTGCGAGGAAGCGGGCCAGCGCCATTACCTCTGATTCTGACTCATGGCTGGCCAGGTTCCTTCGCGGAAATGGAGCAGGTAATTCCTCTCTTGGCGGATCCGCAAGCGCATGGCGGTGACCCGGCCGACGCGTTTCACGTCGTGGTGCCCTCCCTGCCCGGTTACGGTTTCTCACCGGCCCCCAAAACAAAAGGCGTCAGTTCGCGGCGCATCGCAGATCTCTGGCGAGGCCTGATGGCGAAACTTGGCTACGCCCGTTTCGCTCTGCAGGGTGGGGACATCGGTGCGAGCGTCTCGGTGTGGACGGCAAAACTCTTTCCGCAGCAGGTGCTCGGCTTACATCTGAACTTCATTCCTGGCAGCTACAGCCCGCACCTAGGACACGAGCTTCCACCTATCTCGCAGGAAGAGCAAGCATACCTGGACAAGGTCGCTAGTTGGGGTGCAGAAGAAGGCGCCTATGCGCATCTGCATAGCACTAGACCACAGACGCTGTCCTATGCGCTGACCGATTCGCCTGTGGGACTCGCAGCGTGGCTCGTCGAAAAGTTCCGCAACTGGAGTGACTGCAATGGAGACGTCGAGCAGGCTTTTGGATTCGATACACTGCTGACTGATATTTCTCTTTACTGGTTCGGCGATGACATCAACGGATCTTTGCGCCTTTATAAGGAGAACAGACTTGCACCGCTCACCTTCAACCCAGGCGAGCGTGTGGCGCCTCCAGTTGGGGTTGC
This sequence comes from Bryobacteraceae bacterium, assembly GCA_035652115.1. Lineage (GTDB taxonomy): Bacteria > Acidobacteriota > Terriglobia > Bryobacterales > Bryobacteraceae > Bog-105. Next base: position 4,182 of record DASREJ010000254.1, on the reverse strand, counting down.
CTTGTTTCCCCGCGAGCTTCCGATGCCGCCGCGTACATGGGTCGAGCGAGCCTTTGACGTGCGGCGTTGGACGGTTATGCCCCGGGGCGGACACTTCGCCGCATTGGAACAGCCAGACCTGCTCGTCGAAGATATCCGCGCCTTCTTCCGGCTATCGCGCGCAGGAGCTTAAAGATTCTGCGTAACCAGAAGTCAGTTCGCATTCTCCCAGAGTCTCCTGTGTTACGCGCTAACGGGAAGATGACCATCTACCGACTCCAAATGCCGACGCAGATCAGAGTTTTGTTACAGCATCTAAGGTTTGTGGTCTCATCAAAAGACGAGCGTATTTATGCTTGCAGATATCAGTAATCGATTCACTTTTCGGAAATGGAGTCAGGGCAGCTATTCCTATAAAGAAGCTTCAGGCGAGCTAGGCGTCCCCGGGCAAGTGATGACTCACCGTAGCGTTTCCGCCCAGAGGCTGATTTCGAGCGGAACGGGCGAACACGCCGGACATCTCATCGGAATTCAATTCGGGCCTCCGGGCGATGAACGTAACTTGAGCTTGCAAAACCCCAACATGAACACCTTTGCGCCTACGGCTCTGCACGAAGCGTTTCGAGGGCCGGGCGGCAGTTATCACGATCTGGAATCGCGCTGGAGTGCGCGCCTAAAGGAGGGCTACCGCGTTGTGGTCACGGTGCGAGACAAGTTCCGTGCAGGCGAGCAACGTCCCTTTTCGCGTTACGTGGAATGGTTCGAGACGCCTCCGAACGGTTCACAAGGGCCGAAACAGTCGCTGGAATTCGGTAACTTCAGTTCACCTCAAGGTCGCCGCGCGACCGGTCAGGCTTAAGACAGCGCCGCCCTCTGGCGTACTTGGACAGCGATCATTGCCGGGCGCTACTTTTCGCCAGCCATACTTCAGAACCGATAAATCCCCAGCTATTCCAGGCAAAGCCTGTTACAACCTTTTGAAATATCGCGCGCGCGGCGTCAGCATTGTTGTTGTAGAGATGCCAATTTCCGACGCCATAGCTCACGGTGTCGAAGGATAGCTCCCCTTCAATGTCGTTCGCGCCAGCCGGTTTCGCAGGCATCACCTGGCTTTCTGAAAGTGTGCCTTGATAAAAGCGCAGCAGCCGAAGATAAAAAAGAAGATGCGGTTCCTTGTTTTTGATGTCGGGTGTGATGCGGGACAGAGCGCGTGCGGCTGCCTCAGCCTGACCGGCGCGCCGCAGTGACACGTATAGCCAATTCGAACAATCAATTACGCTATCCGACGTTTGCGCCAGCTTTAAAGCATCGCCGAACGATTGAGCGGCCTCGCCAAACTGCCCGAGAAAATAATGCGCTAAGCCCAAATGATAGAACTCCTCTAGTTGTTTCGGATTCAGTTCCACCGCTCGCTTAAGATCAACTAAGGCCTGGGAAAATTCGCGCAGACCGAGTTCTCGATGACCGCGCTCTAAATGTAAATCGGCATTGACAGGCGCAACAGCAAGACCGGACGTGCAAGTGGTTACGGCCTCTCGATACTGACGCCTGGCGGCTTGGGCCTTGGAAAGTTGTAGTATAAGCGCCACATCTTTTGGATTTGTGGCCACTGCCTTCTTTGCAGCGCGAATGGAACCATCGTCAGGCAGGCCGTATAATTTTCGGCCTAAGAGTGAGGTAAGCTCAAGCGGCTCGCCGTTCTCAGCCCCGCGGCTTTTATCTATTGCCAAAGTACAAAATGCAAGAACAAACGCGGCAACTGCTCCGAATATACGCACGATCATGTTCCCGGAGTATTTCACACACGCAACGAATCTATTTAGTTAACGCGCCGCGCGAAGCAAATATTCTTCGGTAAGATCCCTCAGCTTGCGCACACCTTCGAGTGGCTCGCCCAACCCTTCGAACTCAATCGAATAAACGCCACGAAAGCCCGCATCGTGCATCACCTTCATCGAGGCGGGAAAATTGTCGGCGTAGAACTTGCCGTTCTCCGCAATTCCATCTTTGGCATGACAGATGTTTGAGGCGTACGACGCCAAAGCGCGAAGCTGTTCGAGCGCAAAATCGGCGGATTTTGTTGCGAAGTTGCCGAAGTCAGGGCAGGTTCCCGTTCGATCGCGCCCGAGTTCCTGAATGACAGAAGTAAGAATATCGGCGTTCTCGCGCTGCATGTCGTCGTTGTGAAAGAGCACCTTGATTCCCTTGCGGCGAATCGCGTCGGTCGCAGGCGCTAGATTACCGGAGGCCGTATGAGCGTCTACTCGCCCCCTGCCCGTCAGCGCAATAGTAATGGACGGAGAGCCTAACGCCGAGGCCACCTTGGTCCAGCGCTCCGCTTCCTGCACTATGGTTTGACGGTTTGCGTTGTTCACAAAAACACCGCCGGCAACTTGCACTCCCATCAGATTGCAGCAGCCTGAGTTTGCTTTCTTCAAACCTTCTTTTATTTTTGCGATTGTCCCAGGATCTGTATCTACAAAATGTTGCGGCAAGAACTCGACATTATGAATGCCGAAATGATCCGCCAGAAACTGCGGGAACTCGGCCTGGCTGAGGAGCGGGTATTTCGAATCACGATATCGGTGCATTTGCGGCGTATCGAAATAGCCACGAAACGGCCAGGAATTACAGGCCAACCGCTGGAACTGAGGCTTTCGCGCGCCAGACAACACCACCGCGCCCGCGACTCCCAGAAATGCTCTTCGATTTATGTTCATCGTCACTCTGCTTTGTTCAAACTTTCTTGCAATATGATCCTTGAATAGATTCTGATGCCAAGCCGAAGCCGGACCTCTGCAGCATGTGTTTTCGTTCTACTCTTATGCTCCGCTGCCAACGCCCAGATACCCGAGCAGGATATCCGCAATACGAATACGCCGGAAACAAATACCCATTTTGCGATGGCTCACTACATGACTCTCGCGCAATGGGAGACACGAAAGGCTCATCTGCGACAGCAGATTTTAGCGGCAGCAGGATTGTTCCCACTGTTGGATCGCACGCCGCTTCATCCAAAGATCTTCGGACACATCGAGCGCAATGGCTACTCTATCGAAAAGGTTCTTTTGGAGACGCTGCCAGGCTATTACTTGGGCGGTAACTTGTTCCGGCCGAACGGGCGGAGCGGCAAATTTCCGGCGATTTTGAAAGCCCATGGCCACTGGGCTTACGGACGGCTCCAGAACGACGAGGTCGCTTCGAATCCGTCGTTCGGGATCAACATGGCACGACAGGGTTATGTCGTGTTTGCGTGGGACATGGTGGGATACAACGACACTATCCAAACGCCGCACGCTTTCGGAAACGCCGTTGAGCAGCTTTGGTCTTTCACTCCGCTCGGCCTGCAGCTTTGGAATTCCATGCGGGTTTTAGATTTCGTGTCGTCTCTAGACGATGTTGATCCTGCGCGCGTCGGGATGGCAGGAGCTTCGGGAGGAGGAACGCAGACGTTTCTGCTGGCGGCCGTTGACGATCGATTGCAGTACGCCGCGCCGTCGAACATGGTGTCGTTCATTATGCAAGGTGGCGACACTTGTGAGAACTCGCCCGGATTGAGGCTTGGGACAAATAACGTTGAGATCGCCGCGATGTTTGCTCCGAAACCCATGCTCATGATGGCGGCTACAGGCGACTGGACACGCAACATGTTGAAAGAAGAGCTTCCTGCAATTCGCGAAATTTACAAGCTTTACGGAAAACCGGAAAACGTACAGTCATTTATGCTGGACGCGCCGCACAATTTCAACAAGCAAAACCGTGAGTCTGTCTACCGATTCTTTGGAAAGCAGATCTTGAACAAGCCGGATGGCACTTCGTTTGAGGAGAAAAACACCCGGATCGAAATGTTGCAGGACATGCTGGCACTCGAAGGGCGAACATTGAATGAAAATGCTCTGCCGTACGACCAGATTTTTGCGGAATGGAAAGACATGGCGGTGCGTCAGCGCCAAACCGCAAAACCGGTGGAGCTAAAGCGGCGTCTGCAGGCGGTTTTGGCAGTTGAGTGGCCCGACAAAGTGCTCAGCAAGAAGAACGGCGAGTCAATTGTTCTTGGCCGCCCAGGCGTTGGAGATCGAGTTCCAGGGATGTGGTTCCCAGGGCACGGCGAGTCGGTACTTGTTGTGCATCCGGAAGGAGCGCAGGCCGCACTGAAGAATGCAGCCGTGCAAGATCTGCGAAAAACGGGACGGCCCGTTCTTT
>DASREJ010000253.1:0-5548 GCA_035652115.1 Bryobacteraceae bacterium | reverse complement strand
ATTCTTTTTGGACAAGTTCGGGCTCCTAAATGGTTTGTGGCCCGGCAACGTTCGTGCGGCGGCTTGGCGAATCCGTTACTGCGATCCAAGCACCGCCCGAACTGCCAGGCCGAAACAAAAATAGCCTGGGACGAGGAGGCACCCTCATCGCAGGCCTGCCAGAACATAGCACACGAAAAGTCAAAAACGAACTTCGAGAAATCGATTTTGGCTGTAAATGCCTGAACGGGCGGCAGAAGAAAAATTTCGAACTTTTGAACTAGCGCGGGCCGTAGACTAGCTAGCGACTGCCATGTCAGATTTGTCTCGCCGAAAGTTCATCGGCACATCCACACTCACAAGCGCCGCCCTCATCGCAAGCGCAGATGCAGCTCCGACGCAACCATCCGACCGCGCGTATTGGCTGTCCGTACTCACCCGGATCGCCGAGCCGGTCCTCATGGCGCTCAGCCAGCAGAAATTGAAGGCCACAATGCCGGTCGAAGCGCCGCATAATAATGTCGCCGACCGCAAGCAATACACTTATCTGGAAGCTTTCGGCAGGTTGCTGTCGGGCCTAGCGCCCTGGCTGGAATTGACGGAGAGCACAGGATCAGAGGCCAATCTCCGGCAGCGCTATGCCGGTCTTGCGCGTAATGCGATCGCCTCGGCGGTTGACCCCGGGTCCCCCGATTACATGAACTTTTCGAAAGGCCAACAGCCGGTTGTCGACGCGGCCTTTCTCGCAGCGGCGGTACTGCGCGCGCCGATGGAGCTTTGGGCAAAGCTTACGGCAGACACAAAGACCAAACTGATCGACGCCCTGCGTTCCAGCCGAATCATTCGACCGGGCTTCAATAACTGGCTGCTGTTCAGCGCAACGGTTGAGGCATTTCTCTGCTTTGCCGGCGAACCGTGGGACGAAATGCGCGTCGACTATGCAATCCGGCAGCACGAGGAGTGGTACAAAGGCGACGGCATGTACGGCGACGGCCCGCAATTTCATTGGGACTACTACAACAGCTTCGTCATTCATCCGTTGTTGCTGGAGGTCCTGACGGCGGTTTCAAGAAAATCCAAATCCTGGGAGTCGTTCGAGCCTGCCATTCTGGCGCGAGCAAAACGTTATGCCGCGATACAGGAACGCCTGATTGGCCCCGATGCCAGTTATCCCGCTATCGGACGCTCACTCTGTTATCGCTTCGGTGCTTTCCATCTCCTGGCGATGATGTCGCTGCACAAGCAGCTTCCCGATACCATCAAGCCGGAACAGGTCCGCTGCGCATTGACCGCGGTCATCCGGCGCATGATTGAAGCGCCTGGAACATTTGATGAGCACGGCTGGCTGCGCGTCGGATTCTGCGGACATCAGCCGTCTGTCGCAGAAAGTTATATCTCTACAGGAAGTTTGTATCTTTGTTCCGCCGCATTACTTCCGTTGGGTTTACCGGAAGGGGATCCCTTCTGGAGCGCGCCGCCTCAGCCTTGGACATCGCAACGGATTTGGAGCGGCGTCGATACACCGGCGGATCATGCTATCTAAGATCGACTCGCGGGTATGGCAAAACCTACTATTTGCTATACCAGTACGCAGGGGGTCTTATGCCGTCTCATTTACGGTTTCGTCGTATTGTGTCTTTTTGCGGTTTCGCGTTACTTCTCGCAAGCCTGCCTGTCGTGGGTCAAGTTAGTACGGGCCGAATATCCGGCCTTGTCACAGACCCTTCCAACGCTGCCGTCGGAGATGCCACGGTAACTGTTACAAATCTGGAAACCGCCGCCGCTCGCACGGTGCAGACCGATACAAACGGCTTTTACAACGCCACTGAACTACCTATCGGCTCTTATAAAGTCGATGTCACCAAACAAGGCTTCAAAACTCAGACTCAACGCGGCCTCCAACTGGTCGCCGACGGCCGCATCACGGCCAACTTCACTCTCCAAATCGGCAACGTCAGTCAATCGGTCGAAGTCGTCGCAGCCGCTGGCGAACAATTGAACACGGTCTCTGGCGAGTTGTCTCGCGTCATCGATTCGCACCAGGTCGACAACCTAACCATGAATGGTCGTAATTATGTGCAGCTTATGACGCTCGTGCCGGGCGCTGTAGTTACTAACCCCGACCAGTTTTCTGTCACTACCAGCCTCGCCGCTAATAATCAAACCATCAATGGAAACCGTGCGGATTCCAACAACCTTACCGTTGATGGCGCGTATAATTCCGTCGCCGGTTCCAATAGCAGTCTGGTAAATAATGTCAGCCCCGACTTCATCGAGGAAGTAAAACTCCAAACGTCTAATTTCTCCGCTGAGTACGGACGGTTCTCCGGCCCCGCTTACAACATCATCACGAAATCCGGCACCAATGCGTTCCATGGCGGAGTTTTTGAGTTCTTCCGTAATGATGCGCTCGATGCTCGCAATTTCTTTTCCGCTCAGAAGACGGAACTGCGCTTTAATAACTTTGGATATGACGTCGGCGGCCCCATCCGCAAAGACAAGCTTTTCTTCTTCGTTGGCGAAGAATGGAAACGCCTGCGCCAGCAGCAGAATCCGACACGTTTTACCGTTCCCTCCACGGCCTTGCTAAATGGAAATTTCGCCGGGCAGGCCCAGCTTTTCTTTCCCGGAACCAAGACTCCGATACCGGGCAACAATATTGCGTCGCTGATTACGCCCGATGGCGCGGCAATCGCTAATATTTATCGTTTGCTGTCGCGTCAGTCCGGCGCTACTTTCATCGATCAGCCGATCGCCAACAACCTCACGTTGTTTCCGCTCAATCCGCTCAACTACCGCGAGGACATTGTTCGCGCCGACTATCGCATCAACGACAATCAAACTACTTATTTCCGCTGGCTTCAGGACAGCAACACGCTCCTCGATCCGTTCGGCACCTTCTCGAACGGAGGCATTCTAAATACTACTCCGACAAATCGCGCCCGCCCCGGCGAAAGTTTGTTGCTGGCGCACACTTGGGTCATCTCTCCGACCCTCGTTAACGAAGCGCGTGTCAATGCCACCTGGGTTTCGCAACACATAACGCCGGCGGGCAACACGTGGGAGCGCAGCACTTATGGATTTCAGTTTCCGCAACTCTATCCCGGTGGCGGATACCCCGACGGTATTCCCGCTGGGACCATTACTAACTATGCGGGATTTCAGGGTCCGAACTTTGCGCTCATGTCGCCAACGACAGATATCAGCGTCGGCGACACCATCTCGATCCAGTTAGGCGCGCATTCGCTCAAGGCTGGAGTTACTGTCGTGCGCGACCGCGTTGACCAGAATGGCCGTCCTTATTACACCGGCAATCTTTCGTTTAACACGAGCGGCAATACCATCACCACCGGCAATGCACTCGCTGATGCGCTTCTCGGGAATTTCAGGTCCTACACAGAGGCCAGCTCTGATCCGGTTGGATTTTTCCGGTTTACGCAGCCGATGGCCTTCGTACAAGACAGTTGGAATGTGAATCGCAAGCTCAAATTGGAGCTGGGCGTTCGCTACGAGTACGTGCAGCCCATGTACACGGAAGCGAATAATATGGCCAACTTCGACCAGTCTCTTTTCAATCCTGCGCAAGCGGTTCGGCTCACCACAGCCGGCGCCATCATTCCTGGCACTGGAAATCCCTACAATGGCCTCATCCGCGCCGGCAGCGGCGTCCCGACCGATCAGCAGGGCCGTGTCCCCGGCTCGACAAGCACTTTCTTTCAATCCATTCCCGCCGGTGCGCCTCGTGGCCTGTATAGTTCAGGCAATACCTTTGGTCCACGTGTCGGGTTCGCTTATCAATTGAATGAGAAGACCGTGATGCGCGGCGGTTATGGCATCTTCTACAACCGTCCGGAAGGCAATGTGACCTTCTCACAAGTCAATGTGCCGCCGATTCTTCAAATCACCGAATTTGACAACGGAAATCTGTCCAATCCTACTAGCGGTGCTCCCGCAAACACTCTCCCGGTTGGTTCTATCACCGCGATCAATCCCAAAATAACGTCAGCATACGTCGAGCAGTACAGCTTTAGCGTCCAGAGAGAACTGCCGCTTGCGCTCTTCCTTGAGACCACTTACGTGGGCGGACTCGGACGTCACCTGCTGCGCCAGCCGAATATCAACTTCCCGAACCTCGTAGCCGTTGCCGCCAATCCCTCTTTCAACACGAATTACTTCAACCCATATCCGGGCTACACCTCCATTCAGCAGTATCAGAGCGATTCAACGTCGAATTATCACGCGCTGCAGGTGTTCGTTTCCAAGCGCGCGGGCAACGTCATATTTACGAGCGGTTATACCTGGTCGAAAGCGCTCGGCGATTCGAGTGGTGAAGGCGACAATTCCGAAAATTATCAAAATCGTCACTTCAATTACGGCCCCACTTCCTTCGATCGCCGCCACGCCTTTGTCGCAACCTTTACTTGGAATCTGGCTCAACTGCGGCAAGCGCCGGTCCTCGTTCGTGAGGTGGCCGGCGGTTGGGCACTGAGTGGTGTAATTCGCCTCCAAAGCGGACCTTATTCGACAGTGACTGGTAATACCTCAACCGGAACCCGCCGCTCAGACTATGTCGGCGGCGTCATTTATCCCGCAAATCAAAACGTGAACAACTGGGTCAATGCAGCCGCCTTCGCTACGGCTCCCAACGGGCGCTACGGCGACCTCGGTATCAACACAATCGAAGGGCCGGGCCTTCAGTCGTATGATCTGTCTTTGGCCAAGCACTTTCCTATCAAGGAACGTTTTGATCTCCGCTTGCAAGGCGATTTCTTTAACGCCTTCAATGTTGCGAATTTCAGCGGCCTGAATACTACGATTACGAGCACGGCGTTCGGCACCATTTCGAGCGCTTATCCGCCGCGTCAAATTCAGCTTGCGCTGAAGCTGTCGTTCTAGTCGCGCCTTCGCAGCTCGGGGCCCTAGATAGAAACGCGCATTTCCCTTGTCCCGTGTATGGATTGCGGCCAGCGTCGCCCTTAGTCCGTCAGCCAAATCTCGAGGTGGGGCGACCTTCCAGCAGTGAACAAAGAAGATCAGTCTCGATGGGATCTTCGGCCCTCAACGCGTCATTGCACAGATGATGCCGGGGCGGACGATAGGTCCCATAGATGGCTAAGCGGGTCGCGTAATATATTGGCGAAGTTGGCGACGTCCAGCGTTCCTAATCCGGCCCCGGGATTATAGCCGTCGCTGCCATGGTAGAACCAGTTGTCGCCGTAAGCGATTGCGTGCAGAGGAGGATTCGGCCCCCCGTAAGCCTGTCCGGTCAGCGCCAGCAGATAGAGCGGGATGTGGAGCAAGCCGACCCGCTGGTTCAGATATTGGCTCAGCAGCGCGGCGACCCCGTTTAGTTGCGGCGCGACAGCACTGGTGCCCCCGATGTTTTCGAGGATTTGAAATCCATTCACGTCAGAGGTGTAGTAGACGATGTAACCGGTCTCAGGATCGGCGTTGAAAGAGACGTCCGGTACATTGCGGCCCGGATAGTTGGCAGGCAGGGAATCCAGCACTCCGTAGGGTTGCAGGGAGAATGTCTGACCCGGTTGGCTGAGTTGGATTCCATTAAGGC
>DASREJ010000252.1:0-46661 GCA_035652115.1 Bryobacteraceae bacterium | reverse complement strand
AGAACGTGCGATGGTTCAACTGACCCGCTGCTGCATGCAGATCCCGTTGAAACGGCCATTCCGCGCATATCGAGCGCGATCACTAAGGTTTCAGCCGAGACACCGCGGAATAATAAATTGCTCGTGTTGGGCAAGCGCGGTGTGCCGACGCCGTTAATCTCAACATCGTCTATCCGCCGCAGCACTTGTCCCTCGAAGTAATCGCGCAGCCCGGCTACATGCGGACTATCATTGCCACACAATTCCAATGCACGGGCAAAAGCCATTGCTCCCGGCACATTCTCGGTGCCCGCTCTGCGCTCTCGCTCGTGCCGTCCGCCGTGCTGAATACCGTGCAGCGGCACACCACGCCTGACAAACAGCGCACCAATGCCTTTCGGTGCAAACACCTTGTGGGCACTCATGGAATAGAGATCCACTCCAAGAGCCCGCACATCGACGTCAATCTTTCCAATTGCCTGCACGCCATCAGAATGCAAGTAAATCCGTTGACCGGCCGCGCGTCGCTCCTGGACCAAACGTGCAAGGTCGGTAATCGGTTGAAGCGTTCCCGTCTCATTGTTCGCGTGCATCACTGAGACCAACACCGTCTCATCAGTGATATTGCGCGAAATTTCGTCAACCGCCACAACGTTGACATTCTTCAGGTGACGGCAACTGTCTAAGACCGATGGATGCTCGATCGTGGTGGTCAACACCTGGCCATGACTCGCACCAATTAGCCCAAGGATGGACAGGTTATTCGACTCGGTTCCACCACTCGTGAACACGATCTCATTCGGCGTAGCATTAATAAACTTCGCAATCGCGTGGCGCGCATTTTCCAGACGATCACGTGCGATCTGCCCGGCTCGGTGTGTACTCGAAGCGTTACCAAACACTTGGCGGATTGCCGCGTCCATCGCCTCCGCTACTTCAGGCGCAACAAACGTCGTCGCATTGTGATCGAAATAGAGCAACTATTTGAGAGGAAAAATCCTTCGAGCAGACGAAGAATTCGGGAATTTACGGATTTTCTTTTACAATTCTAGCAGCGTATGGCAGGGCTTACCGCACCACCCATCATCACTCTTACGACGGATTTCGGACTCTCAGACCACTATGTCGGAACGATAAAAGGCGTCATTTTGACTCGCTGTCCGAACGCCACAATTGTCGACATCACACACGAGTTGCCGCCGTTTTCTATCCTTGCGGGAGCTTACGCCATCAGCCAAACGGCGTCGTTCTTTCCCGCGGGAACGATTCATGTCATCGTCGTGGATCCTGGCGTCGGCACCGAGCGTAAAGCCGTCCTTGCCGAAGCCAGCAATCAATTCTTCGTCGCTCCCGACAATGGCTTGCTTACCCTCATATTGAATCGAGACAAGCGGGCCGTTGTAAGGGAGATTACGAATCGCAGCCTTTGGTTGGATTCGCCGTCACAGACTTTCCACGGACGGGATGTTTTCTCTCCCGTGGCGGCATTTCTAGCTAGCGGTAAAGCCAAGCCGGAGGATGTCGGTCCGGTGCTTGACCACCCCGAACGGTTCCGCGACATCAGCCCCCGGCAGGTTCAGCCAGGTGTTTGGGAGGGGGTGGTGTTAAGCGCGGACCGATTCGGAAATTTAATTACAAATTTTCTTTCCAGTACATCAGGAACTACTTTCATTCTTGACGTTAATCGACACAAAGTAAATCGCTTTCATAAAACTTTCGGCGAAGCTTCCACCGGTATTTTGTTCGCGTATCACGGTAGTTCCGGCTTCGTGGAGGTCGGCATGAATCAGCAAAGCGCCGCCGACGCGCTGGGCGTGTCGCCCGGAGACCGGATTACGATGTTTTCCGCCGAAGCGGTACAATCTTGGTAAACCAGTAGCCACCACAAGCTGTAAGGGAAGCTTCTGAATCGTAGTGTTTCCAAACGCTTCAACATGCCTGTAGCCGATCCCCCCACTCAAACTCGGGCCGCTGAGTTCCGAAAAAAGCTCCAATCCAAGATCGTTGTCGCCGATGGGGCAATGGGAACGATGCTCTATTCGAAAGGCATCTTCATCAACCGCTGCTTCGACGAGCTCAATCTCTCTTCGCCCGGCTTAGTTAAAGAAATTCATCAGGAGTACGTGAAGGCCGGCGCGGAGGTCCTCGAAACCAACACATTCGGGGGCAACCGAGTACGTCTCGCCGCGTTTGGCTTCGCCGAGAGACTGCGCGCCATCAACGAAGCCGGCGTCCGCATCGCGCGAGATGCGGCAGGTGAAAAAGCATTTGTTGCGGGAGCGCTTGGTCCGCTTGGGATTCCGATTGAGCCTCTTGGCCCTACGTCTTATTCCGAAACACGTGCGATTTTTCGTGAACAGGCCGATGCGCTGCTGGGCGCTGGCATCGATCTGTTCGTTCTTGAAACCTTCTACGAAATTAATGAGCTGCGCGAGGCGATTCTTGCGGTGCGCGATGCCGCGGGACCGGAGATGGTGCTTGTCGCCCAAGTCACCGTCGAAGACGACGGCAACTTGCGCGATGGGACCAGCACCGAAACGTTCACGCGCATCCTGAACGATTTGCCTGTCGATGTTATCGGCGTTAATTGTTCAGCCGGTCCGAGAGTGGCGCTCGAAACTATCGAAAAGATGCTTGCGTTTACGAACAAGCCGCTGAGCGCGATGCCGAACGCAGGCCTTCCGGCAACAGTCGAAGGCCGCAACATTTATCTGTGCTCGCCGGAATACATGGCGCAGTACGCTCGCCGCTTTTTGCAAGCGGGCGTTCGCATGATCGGCGGCTGCTGCGGCACGACTCCAGAACATATCAAGCTGCTTTGTAGTGAAGTGAGATCTCTGCAGCCGGTTCAGCGCCGCGCGGCAGTAACCGTTACTGAGGAGCCAAAAGCCGAGGCAAAGCGGCTGGCGAAGGTTCGTGTACCTGACAAATCGCAGCTTGGCGCGAAATTGGCTGCCGGCAAATTCGTTGCGTTTATCGAGATTCTGCCACCGCGGGGCGTTAACGCATCCAAGGAAATTGAAGGCGCTCGACTGTGCCGCGATGCGGGAATCGATTGCATCAATGTGCCGGACGGCCCTCGCGCCAGCGCGCGGTTGAGCGCTCAAGTCACCTGCCAGATGATTCAGCAGCAAGCGGGAATTGAAGCTGTTCTTCACTTCTGTTGCCGTGATCGAAACATACTGAGCATCCAATCGGAACTGTTAGGCGCGAACGCGGTTGGCGTGCGCAATCTGATTTGCATCACCGGCGATCCCCCGCGCATGGGCACGTACCCAGACGCCACCGCAGTATTCGACGTGGATTCAATTGGGCTGACCAACATCGTCAACAATCTCAATCAAGGCCTGGATATCGGCGGTAATCCAATTGGATCGCAAACCAGCCTTCTGATTGGCGTCGGCGCGAATCCAGGCGCTCTGAATATGGACGAAGAGCTTCGACGCTTTGCCTGGAAGGTAGAAGCGGGCGCTGAGTACGTCGTTACTCAACCGGTCTTCGATCTTGAACTGCTCGAGCAGTTTCTGAAGCGCACAGAGCAATATAAAATCCCGATCATTGCGGGCATCTGGCCGCTGACAAGTTTTCGCAACGCCGAATTCATGGTGAATGAGCTGCGCGTTCCGGTGCCGCAATCGTACATGGACCGGATGCGCCATGCAGATAGCGCCGACAAAGCCCGGGCCGAGGGTATTCTGATTGCGCAAGAGATGTGCGCCCGTGTGCGTTCGATGGTGCAGGGCGCACAGCTTAGCGCTCCTTTTGGCCGTTATGAGATGGCCGTCCAGGTCGCAGAGGCATTGGGCGAACGCTAACGCGTTCGCTAATCTAATCTTCCGTGGCGACCGACCTAATCGACGTCGACGTTGAAAACCCGTATCCGGGTGCGATCGATAGAGCTGTCCGCGAAATCAGCCGCGGCGGACTTGTAGGCGTACCTACGGACGCGCTCTATACAATCGTTGCCGATCCATTCGATCTGCGCGCCGTCGGGCGAGTTTTCGCAGCCAAGGGTCGAGAGAACATTCGTTCCCTGCCCCTTGCTGTCGCCGACACGCTCATGGCGGAGGACTTGGCAAAAGAACTGAACAGCCGGTTCTATATCTTGGCCAGGCACTTCTGGCCCGGGCCGCTGACGATGATTGTGCCGGCTGCGGCTAAGGTCCCCCTCAAAGTGACGGGTAATACTGGACGGTTGGCCGTGCGTCACGCGAAGTCCAACGTCCTGAACGCGATCATCGAAAAAGCCGGTCACCCGCTCATTGCGACCAGCGCCAATATATCTGGTGAGCCGACGGTTTGCAGCGGAATTGAGCTGTTCGCCAGCATGGATGGACGTATCGATCTGGTTCTCGATGGCGGCTTGTGCGCCGGTCAAGGTGCTACCACGGTCGACATCACTGAGCCGTATTGGCGCGTTATCAAAGAAGGCGCGATATCTGAAAAAGAGATAGCGGAACGCTTGCAGGTGGCGTGACCCAGACAACTCCCGCTTGCGAACGGGCACGGTTCTCGCTATTCTTCAGGTGAAGCGTTCCCCGCGAGAGCGTCCCCTCGGTCTCCAAAAAATTGATCCGATAGTCAATGTCATGGAGTCCCACTCGAATTAAGTGCCGGTGTGCAGGCTCCGGCATCGTCAGATGCCATGGAGAAGCCTAAAGGCACTCGGAGGATTCCCCCCTGTTTTCTTAGGGGTCAATGACGGAGGTTGAGCGGAAACTCTCGCCGGGAACGTTTTTCATTTTTTCGTTAGAAATGAAAATCCTGTTTATCGGCGACATCTTTGCCTCGGGCGGACGGGGCATCGTTGCCGAGAACCTGAACCGGCTCATTACCGAGCATAAGGTCGACCTTATCATTGCGAATGCCGAGAACAGCGCCGGCGGTTTTGGAATAACCCCACTCATTGCCGAAGAGTTACTTGCGCTCGGTATTGACGTGCTTACAGGCGGCAATCACAGCTTTGATAAGCGCGAGATTCACGACTACTACGAACATCAACCGCGTCTTTTGCGGCCCGCGAACTATCCACCCGGCTTGCCCGGAAGCGGCGTATACACGGGCAAGGCGCGAAACGGCGTTCTTTACGCCGTGCTTAATTTTCAAGGCCGGGCACATATGTCCAACATTGACTGTCCGTTCCGCAAATCGGACGAGTTGTTAGCGGCGCTTGATCCTAACATCAAAATCCGCTTCGTGGATTTCCATGCCGAACTGACCAGCGAGAAGGTGGCGATGGGCTGGCACCTCGACGGGCGCGCGACGGCGATGATCGGAACTCACACACATATTCCGACTGCGGACTCACGCATCCTGCCCGGCGGCCTTGCCTATCAGACTGACTCGGGAATGACCGGCCCGTACGAGTCCGTGATCGGCGTCGACAAGGACATTATTTTGCGACGCTTTCTTACCGGCTTACACGGCCGTATGGAAGCTGCCCGGCACGGGATTGAGCTTCACGGCGTTGTCATCACAGCCGACGAAAGCACCGGGCGTAGCACGGCCATCGAACGTATCCGGCTGACCAGGTAAGCCAGAGGGCTAGGAAGGCATTTTACCTGGGCGGCATATATCATCTGACGCTCAAATATTTGCCAGGTATACAGATAAAGCCGTTAGGTTTAACATTGCTGCTGGACCGACATATTTCCTAAAGTAATTCTTTAGGCTTCGATTTCGAGCGGCTGACTTGAAGTAACGGTAAGCGGGACTCGTTCCCATTTGGCAACGACCGCGGTGGCAGCGCAATTGCCCAGCACGTTCACACAGGTGCGTCCCATATCCATGAGAGCGTCGACGCCCAAAATGATCGTGATTCCTTCAGCAGGAAGTTGAAAACTGGCCACGGTTGCCGCGAGCAACACGAGAGCGGCGCGGGGCACACCCGCAGCGCCTTTGCTGGTTAGCATGAGGGTCAGCATCATCGTGAACTGCGCTGCGACCGGCATGTGGATTCCAGCCGCTTGCGCGATGAACAACGAGGCCAGCGATAAATACAAGGTGGTCCCGGTCAAGTTGAAGCTGTAGCCGGTGGGCAAAACAAATCCAACAATGTGTTTGGGAGCACCGAAGCGTTCCATATTTTCAAGCGCCAACGGGAGCGCCGCTTCACTGGATGCGGTGGAAAATGCAATCAGAACCGGTTGCCTTACCGCTTGCCAGAAGCGGCCTAGCGGCACACGAGCCATAACCAGAGTGGGGATCAGCACCAGTCCTATAAAGAGGACAAGGGCCAAATAAAGAGCACCGACTAACTTGCCCAAGCCGAAGAGGACACCCATTCCCTTCGAACCGATTGTCACGGCAATGGCTGCGCCTACACCGAACGGCGCAACGTACATCACGTACTTGGTGTAGCGGAACATGACTTCGGCTACCGCACCAGCGAAGCTCACCACCGGTTGTGCCTTTTGACCGACCGCCGCGCAGGCGGCGCCAAAGAGAAAGAAGAAGACGACCATCTGAAGGACGTCATTCTGCGTGAGCGATTCAAAAATGTTTTGAGGAACCGCGTGCTCCAACACTTGCGAAAAGGAGACCGGCTTACCAGCAATTGCCGCAGAAGCGGTCGTGCTTCCGATACTCATCCCGGCGCCTGGCCGGATTGTGTTGACTACCAGCAGCCCGATGAGCAAAGCCAATGTCGTGACAACTTCGAAGTAGACGAGCGACTTCACCGCAATGCGGCCCATGGTGCGTAACTCTCCGGCCGAGGCTATGCCATACACGAGAGTTCCAAACAGCAGCGGACCCACGATGGACTTAATCAACCGCAGAAAAATGTTGCTGACCGGAGCGAGATCTTTGGCGAAACCGGGCGCGAAGATGCCCAGCAACGCTCCGATTATGAGCGCGATGAAGATCCAAGATGTCAGGGAAAGTTTCAACGCTCGCCCCACTTCAGCTTTTCTCTAAGCACATCGAAAAAAAGCATCTTGGGCGGCCGGATCAATTGTATGGTTTTGTGCGATGAGTGGCAGATAATCTGATCGCCCCTGGAAATCGGCTCGCCCACCTGACCGTCGATGGTCAAGTAAGTTCCTTCTTCTCCGTGGTTGAGAATCCGCACAACACTGGTGTGCGGGACTATGACGGGCCGGTTGGTCAGCATGTGAGGACAGATCGGCGTGATGCAGAGCGCGCCTACAGACGGGAAAATGACCGGCCCGCCAGCGGAGAGCGAATAAGCGGTAGAACCAGTTGGCGTGGAGATGATCAACCCATCGGCTTTGTAGGCGGCTACGAAGTGATCGTCGACGTGTGTGTCCAGATCGATCATGCGCGCCAGCTCGGACTTAGTGATGACAACATCATTCAGCGCAGAGTATGTGGCAATCAGCTTTTCCTGACGAAAGAGTTGACAATCGACCATGCGCCGACGCCCGATGCGATGTTCGCCGCGCAATGCGCGCTCCAGTTCGGGGAAGAGATCCTCACTGGTAATGGCGGTTAGAAAACCGAGATGACCTAAGTTCACTGCAAAGAGAGGGATGTCGCGGCCATCAACAACACGGGCGGCGGAAAGTAAAGTGCCGTCCCCGCCCAGCACAATAATCAAATCCGTTCCGTCCGGCAGCTTTTCGCGCGCCACGAAATGTTTCACATTGCCGTAGCGGGCCGTCTGCTCATCACAGCAATAGCTGATACCGCGCTCTTCCAGCCATGCGATCAAGCTGCAAACAATATCTGCCGCTTCCGCGATATTGGGCTTGGAAATAATCCCGACTTTATTGATCTCTCGCATCGCCGCTGTGTGTTATTGAGGACGCCGCGCTTCCATCAGAAACTCGCGGTTGCCCTCAGCGCCTAAAATCGGGCTGTCCATATATCGAGTCACAAATCCCCTTTCGTGCAGTGCGCCCGCCACGCGCTCGCGGGCAGCCTGTTGCGCCGCGGCATCGCGCACGATGCCGCCTTTGCCGACTAGTTCACGCCCAACCTCAAACTGAGGCTTCACCAGAATAATCCAACTGCCCTCAGGCGCCAGCACTTCAGCCAGCGCGGGAACCAACAACGTGACGGAAATGAAGCTGACGTCACAGACGATGACGCCGGCCAGTTCTCCGATTTCGCCTACGGTTAGATGCCGAGCGTTCGTATTTTCGTGAAGTACGACGCGCGGATCGGTTCGCAATTTCCAACTAATCTGACCTGCGCCAGTATCGACGGCATGAACACGTCTCGCGCCATGTTGCAGCAGACAATCGGTAAATCCGCCTGTTGAAGTGCCAACATCCAGGCAGACTTTGCCGTCAACCGAGACCTGAAAACCTTTCAAAGCCGCTTCCAGCTTGATGCCGCCACGGCTCACATATTTCAGCGGCTCCTCAACTTCAATCCGCGCGTTATCGGGGACCGGCCGGCCGGGCTTGTCCGCTCTTTGACCATCCACTCGTACTTTGCCCGCGAGAATCAAAGCCTGGGCACGTTCACGCGATTCGACAAGTTGACGATTCACCAGTGCGGTGTCGAGTCTTACTTTTTTCGGTTGCGTCGCGGAGGGCACCATGTTGTCGTCGCGCCACTCGCTAGGCGCGCCGTTGCACGATAAAATCGGCTATCTGGCGAAGCCGCTCGGCACGATCGTCGAAGATTCGCAGAGCCACATGAGCAGCCCGGCGCTGTTCTTCGGCCATTTCGCGTGAACGCTCTAATCCGTAGACAGCAGGAAAGGTAATCTTCTTCTGAGCCTGATCCTTGCCGGCCGTTTTGCCCAATGCTTCCGAGGACTCAGAGACGTCCAGCACGTCGTCAACAATCTGGAAAGCCAAGCCGATGTGTTCACCATATTCAGACAACGCGGCTAACTCGTCTTCATTCGCCCCGGCGTAGATTGCGCCGATACGGACACTCGCACGCAAGAGCGCGCCTGTTTTCGCCTTGTGAATCGCTTCGAGGAGGAGAGCGTTCGGGTGCTTGCCCTCGCCTTCGATGTCGTGAACCTGGCCACCGATCATGCCGCCGACTGTGCCAGCCGCGCGTGAAAGCTCTTCCGTCATTCGAATCTTCTGCTCGGCACCCACAAACTGCAACCGGCTCAACACTTCAAACGCGAGGGTTAGTAGCGCGTCGCCGGCGAGAATTGCCATCGCTTCGCCAAATACCTTGTGGCAGGTGGGGCGGCCACGGCGAAGATCGTCGTTATCTAACGCAGGCAAATCGTCGTGGATTAGCGAATAGGTATGAATCAGTTCGAGTGCAACGGCAGCGTCTTCGATTCCGTCCGGAGAATCGGAGACTGCATTCGCGGCGGCGATGGCGAGAATGGGCCGAATCCGTTTTCCACCGGCGAACAGGCTGTAACGCATCGCCTTGTGAATGGACGACGGTTCGATATTTTCAGCGGGCACGCACTTATCGAGCGCGCGGTCGACGACTTGCACCTCATGAGCGAGATATTCGTGAAGACTGCGTTGCGCGGCGCCGTTCATTTATTGGTTTGGTCGGGTTTAAACGGAACGGGCACGACTTCACTGCCGCGTTTCATCAAAATTTCCACGCGCGATTCGGCTTCCTCCAACTGACGTTTGCAATCCGCGCTGAGCCGCATACCTGCTTCAAACAGTCTGAGGCTTTCTTCGAGAGGCAGGTCACCCTTTTCCAGTTCTTTCACGATGCGTTCGAGCTCTTGCAGGCCTGCCTCGAAGGTCGGCGGCGGAGTGGAATTCGTCTCGGGCATCGCCCCATTGTAGCGGCGGGAGTTTTCTTCGACGGATCGGACGCACTTCGGGCTTTGCTTACTGACGTAGGCGCTTGAGTTTCGGTTATTTAGGCCGCGATTGGCTCCTCTTGAGGTGCTGCGGCGGCGGTTTTGACCTGTTCTTTACGAATTATTTCGCGTTCGAGCTTTACTTTTTCGCGAGCGACGGCGGTTTTGACGCGTTCTACCTGCCAAGTGTGCTTCTCGTCGCGGCGTTTTTCCTGTGCTTCCGCCCGCTGCTGCGAAACAAAGCCACGCTCCGCTAACAATCTTTCTTTCCTTCGTTTTAACAGTTCCGCCGAGGCGCGCGCGTAGGCACGATCGTGATGCGCCTGATAGCGCATGAAGCGTTCAAGCTGGGGATCAATCACGGCTTGGCCTTCCAGGTTGCGGCGCTGCTCGTCGGTTCGACTAATGATGAAGCAGCCTTCCTGCAGACGGCTGGCTCGTTCGGAGCACCAGGTGTGCTCAGCCATCTTCTTCACCAGCTCGATTTCGGCAAGGCAGGCAGGCTTCTCTTCCTCCATCAGCCGGTTGAGCAGCCCGTCGAACATCTCCTGGTCTTCGCCTTCGAGAACTTCGAAGGCTCCGGTGAGGCCGTGCTTTCTGGCATTGCGTGCGACGCGTTCGCGACCGATTTCTGTGAGAGGGCCGGTGCTCTTCTGCGCGTTCGCGCGGTTAGCGTTTCGCTTACGTAAAGAGGTAAACATCGAGTTTTTCCTGTACCGATTGTCGAAATGAGTGTGCGGAGATAAGGCTAGTATCGGATTCAAGCCATTGTGGGGATTAAAGAAAAAATCGGCGGCGTTATTGTCACCGACTCGCAAGACACCTCAGCCGAGTGCGTAAGGATGGATCACGTCTATTGGCAAATTCAGCATTCGACAATAGCTAAGCACGCGCCCAACCTGTACCTTCCTTTTTCCACGCCCCGCGCAGTAGACTCAAGGCGATCTCCTCCCCTAGGAGGTCGGCGACGGCTTTGGCCTCTGCAGAGCTTCCGCATGCGTTACTAGGAATCGCGACGCCATTATTGAAGAAGTTCTTAATTGCTTGTTCCGCGACCGGTAAATGTAAATTCGGCAGCAAGAGCAAAAACGGAGCAAACATACCGCTGTAATAAACCCACGCCGCACGCTTGTCGCTCAGTTGCACTTTAATTGCGTTGGCAAACCCATTCTGGCCGCCGATGGTTCCGTTGGTTTCCAAATCGAGAGTGTAAATCCACTTAATGGCCAAATTAGCTAGTTGTGCGGCAATTTTTGGCACAGCCTTTTTGCAATCTTTGCAAGGTCCCTTGGTGCCCAAAACGTAAAGCGTCGCTGAGGGCGGCAAAACGGTCCACTGATCATTTACTGCATGACCCCAATTTCCTTTTTTGCCGATTTCGGAAAGCGCTCGGCGCTCTGCATCGCTGTTCGACAGGTTGCTCAAGTTGCCCGGTGTTGCGTCGGTAACCCATTGCTCTATAGCGAGCCGTTGTTGCGATGTTGTGGCTGATCCGTTTTGTACAACACCACACTCAAGCAAAGCAGTAGTGAGCGTAGGCGCGGCAACGTACATCATGCAGGAAACTCCATAATCAACCTTCGTCAGAAGTTCGATCTTTGCAGCTATAAGGGTCTTTTCATTAGCTGTAAGTAAATCGGGCATAGCTTTCCTCCCGAAACGCGGTACCTATGGAATGAGTTTCGGCGAAATCCATTGTACGCGCGCGTCCTTTGGGGGAACGTCGATTCCTTGTGTTGCCGCGGCTAGACAGTCTTCTTCTTTCGCGAATATGCCACGCTGTTACATTCGGTTTGCGCTATGAAGACTAACGCTGTCAGGCTACTGGACCGAGCCCAAATCTCGTACGAGGTGCGCGAGTACGAAATCGATCCAAACGATTTGTCGGCCGAGAGTGTTGCGAAGAAGATCGGTATGCCGCCCCAACAAGTGTTCAAAACTCTGGTGGTTCGCGGCGACCGCAATGGCGTTATGTTTGCCGTGGTGTCCGGCGATTCGGAGCTAAATTTCAAGTCGCTGGCCAGAGTCTCCGGCGACCGCAAAATCGAGATGGTCCCGCTCAAAGAAGTCCAACCGCTCACAGGATACATTCGGGGCGGCGTGACGGCGCTTGCGTCCAAAAAGGATTATCCCGTTTATCTCGATGAGACGGCGATTCTGTTCGACCGGATCAGCGTCTCAGCCGGCGCGCGAGGCAGTCAGATCATCTTAAATCCCGGAGACTATATACGAATCACCCACGCGAGTGCAGGCGAGATTGCCGCGCCGAAATGACTGCCGTTCGCGTATTTATCCCTTCCGGGCGATCCGCACCGTTTCCATGATGTGCCAAAGATGCACATTAATGTCCTGGACCTGTGCCGGAGTCAACGCGTGGATATGGTCTAGAACCCCGGGCAAGGCGGCCGCAATACCCGCCTCGACGAAGTAGCAGGTACCGGCATCGTAGGTTGCATAGAGCTTTCCAGTATAGGTCTGATTCATAGCTTCGCCCCCAGTCTGATACACAGAGAAGGTCCGGCCGGCAATTTTGACCGACGAATGCCCGGGATTGTCTATCCGAGAATTGCTCGCCAGTAAAGCGGCTTTCTTTTCACACTCCGCTGCGCTCGCCAGCGGAAGGCTTGAATAAACAATGCCGAAGCCTTCGAGGTTCGTCGCTGCGTAGGGGCCGACAACGCGGTCACGTGGGAACCCTCCCTCCATATACGCGAATCCTATAAGCTTCTGCGGGACCTGATTTTCGTAGGGGTCTGCGAGTTTCATCAACGCCGGGGGAACATAGCCGAACTGCATGGCTGGCTTCCACACCGAGGGATACCGAAAAGTTGTGCCGTGCTGCTGGTCCGTATAGGTGGAATCAAGCGACCACACCTGCTCCAACGTGAGAGGCTTCGAGACATCGACCGCCCGCACACCGGATGCCCCCGAACCCCAGCACACGAACAGCACGATCAACAATAAAGGCCGGCGCATGGTTTGAACATCTTAGTGTATGTAGAGAACAAGCTGTTGGTCACAACAAAATGCCCATGGCCGGACCAGATACGGCCTTCCGATAAGTGTGATCTCTTCAAGCTTCCCTCGACCTGTGCTCTTCAAAAGCACTCTAGAACTCGCGACAGGCGGATCGAGGGTTCGTCCTGACTGGTTTTTCGGGTGATAGATCCCTGCGGGCGAGCGAACAGTGGCCGTCTTGCGCCCACGATTCAGATGTCAATTAACTCAGCGGCAATGGAGAGCGGAGTTGAAAACTCAACCGCGTCTCGGCAGGAACTTTTAGAGTTTTGCCTTTTGCCATGGTGGCCGAAATCGCACCAAGGCCGGCGCCTGAAACAGCACCGATTGCCGCGGCTGAGCCGCCCCCTGCGATGCCACCGATGGCTGCACCCAAGCCGCCAAGCAAAGCACCGCGCCTGAAACCTTTCTTGGTCTTGCTGGTGCCCTGTGCTTCGAGTTGGGCATAGTCGGCGGCGACGTCATACCGCTTTCCGGCTACGGTTACGTTGTATAGCTTGATTGCCAGTTCCTTGTTCTCTTGGACCTGGGCAACCTGTATGGTGCAGTCGGCACCACGTGGGATGATCACCTGATCACCAACCGCCACCGGATCATCGATGCTGGCACGATACGTCGCGCCCGCAGCGGTTTGGGTGGAATCAATATTGTCGATGGTTCGCACGGTGATGGTAGTGCCCGCCGGGATCACCACGGTGGATTTCGACTGCGGCTTCGGAGGAGGAGGCGGCGGCTCACTGAATTCAACTGCCTCGACATTGGAGATTGCATACGGCTTTATTGCGCCGTTCGGCCCCTTGAACTTAACTTCACGAGTTGTGGCGCCCATGAAGACTCCTTCCACGCTGGGCCCATTTCGGAGGTAGAGAATATCGGCGCTGGCGCTACCGAGCGAGGCCAATAGAATGAAGATTCCTAGTGTCTTATTCATAGAAGTTCTCCTGGTTCTCCGCGCAGCTACTCAACTACGGGCAGACTGGAAGCGATCTGCAGGTCGATGAGGTCGAGAAGCTGATTCTCGACTTGGAAGAACCGGGCCGCCAGCTTCGGAGTCAGCGCCTTGCTTACCTTTTCGAAATACTTCTTTTTGAGTGCGACCAGCTTTTCCTCGTAGTCAAATCTCATGTTCGCGAGCTCAGCCGCCTTGTCGTCTGAGAGCGACTTGTAATTGGCCGCATACTCTTTGATCCCTTTGACCCGGATGTCTCCCAAGGCCGCGAGTTCCTTGGCGTAGTCGTTGTAGACGGGCCAGAAAGCGGCCGCTTGCTCCGGAGAGAGATCCATGAGCTGGCTGGTAATTGCGACCTTCTGCTTTTGAATGTCCTGGCGCAAGAGGTCGGCGTACGTGTCGATGTTTTGATCCTGCGTGTCCGCCTCGGAAAGTTTTTGCTGAGCGCGGAGGCTGGGCACCGTCACTATTGCAAACAGCGCTATCAACCCGACCAGAGCGGTCTTTCGAAATAAAAAGTGACTTGCCACAGATTCTCCTAAGGATGAGCGGTAGTCACTAGATGGCATCAGGGCGCTGGCGGATTTTTTAAATGATGATTGAGCCGTTCTGTGTGAATTGGTTTGCTTTCGAGCGCCGGATGAACGGCTGCGCTTTCAAAGTTTTCCGCTGTTTGCCGGCCGCGCTGTGGCAGAAATAGCAGTGACGGCCCCGTTCGCGTCCAAAGAATTTACTTGCGGAGTTGGAGGCGCGTCATTGTTCGAAATAAAAGTGATAGTGGTTACGGCAGGCTGGATTAAAACTCGCTTTACAAGCAGGACAGGTACTGGAACATTCCAGGTATTGACGAATGGTCAACTCGGTTCCGCAGCTTCCGCAAAGCACCGCTAACTGATCCCATTGAGCGCGCGGCCAAACCTCGGGCTGGTGAGCGGCGAGCGATGCGTGGCAGTCTTTGCAGGCGTAATACTCGCCGCAACATTTCATTTTAATGGCGATGATGTCGTGCGGGCTGCGGTAATGGCGGCAACGTGTTTGTGCATCCAAATCAATGCCATGTACGCGCGGCAATCCATTGCGTGCAGGGTGAAGACTATCCATAGAAGCTCGTACTGGCCCTATCCGATGGTACAGATCTGGGCTATGACTTCAAGTTACAATCGACTCGATACCCCAACAGCTTTCAAGTGAGATATACGATGGCCGTCTGTAAACTCCGGATGGCGTGGTGGGCGATGGCGCTTGTTCCTGTGCTTGCTATCGCACAAGTCGATTACGAATTGGAGACGGACTGCCGCGGAGCCGACCCAAAGCTATTGCGCTGCTGCGGGAAGCGGGAGGCGAGGGCGTGTTTATGGCAAACGTGCTGGCCGATCCGCGCACACCGGCGCGTTTTCCCAACGCGCTTTCACTTGGCAACTATCTGGCGCAGATCAAGAATGCGCAGTTTGCCGCATCATGGGCCAAGGCTACGGCTCCTTACCGGCACTCGGGCGGCGGCACAAGGCTGGGTAGCATTCTCTACGGAAAGTGGAGGGCGAGCGGTGGCGGCGGAGATCCGGCGGGACCGGCTCCCATTCACTAGGAACAAGCTGTGATCTGGTGATCGGGGAGGAGTGTTTATCGCTTGGGCGTGATGTTCAAGTTTGCAAAATAGCCTTCTGTGCCCGGGCCGACCCAGAGGGCGACGCCGCCTTCGCGGGGCTCGAGTTTCAAGTCATTGACAATCAGGCACGGCTGTTCGGCGCCGGATACGTAGAGCCGCGCGCTACGGTTCTCGACTTCGATTTTGAATTTCGTCCACACGCCCGGCTGAAGGTCAACGTAGGATTCGTATTTCTCCGGCGATTCCCGCCGCAGGCGGGCGAAATCGAAATCGGGGTGTGAGCTGTATTGAGTGGAGTGATTGCGGCGCACCTGATCGTCGGCGCGGCCGTTGGTGGGTCTTAAATAGATGTACTCGTATTGGTTTTCTTGTATGCGGAATGCTATTCCGATGAAGCCCCGCGCGCCGGCAGCGGCTCCAGCGGCAGGTTTGCCGGCTAAATCGACCTCAATCGTGCCGTCTCGAAAGCGCGCGTCTTTGACAATCGCGTAAGAAGAAGCGTTGGCGGCATCCGGCGCGGCGATCACCTGCACGGCAGAACGGCCTTCGAATGTCCTTTGATTCAACGCAACATTCCGCGGAAGCAACCGATCGAGCGTTTGTGCCCCAGTCGAAGATGCCAACGATAACGCCGCGACCGACGTAGCGAGCACGAAGTGACGAGAAGAGCGGCGAGACATAGCTAAACACTATCCCCAAGGAAGTGGCCGACTTGCTACACTGGCGAGACTTTCTATGCAACTATCGCTTGTTTTCCTGGTAGTCTGGGCGGCCGTCACGGCATCGGCCCAATCGCTTGACCGCACGGCTAACTTACTTGAACGGTTGTCCAATGCCGCCGGGCCGCCGGGATTTGAAGAACCCGTGCGGAAGATCATGGTGAATGAATTGAAGCCGTTTAGCTCGAAGTTGAGTTATGACGGAATGGGCTCGATCATCGCTGAGCAAGGAAGCAGCGGGCCGCGAGTGATGGTGGATGCACACATGGACGAACTCGGCGGCGTGACGCGGCGTGTGACAGAACACGGCTTCGTGACGATGCAGATGCTAGGAGGCTGGCTGGATCAGGCGCTAGTCGATCAACGCTGGATCATTTTAGGCTCCAAAGGTCCTGTCTATGCAGTCACCGGAATTCGGGACATTCACGTCGTGCCGGCAGAGGAGCGCACGCGAGTCTACTCGCGGGATAGTTTGCTGCTGGATATTGGCGCGACGAGCGCGGAAGAAGCGCAGCAAATGGGAGTCGAGCCAGGAGATCCGGTTGTGCCGGATGCGCCTTTCCGCGTCATGAATGGCACACAGAATTACTTGGGCAAAGCGTGGGATGACCGAATTGGATGTGCCCTCGTGGTGGAAGCGATGCGACGCTTAGCGACCGCCCCCCATCCGAATCATCTTTTCTATGCGATCACAACACAAGAGGAGGTCGGGCTGCGAGGCGCACACACGGCTGTCGAAACGATCAAGCCGGATTTGGGTATTGCGATCGAAGCCGGTATTACGGGCGATGTGTTTCCTGGCCATCCGGAAGAGACGCAATCTAAGCTCGGCGCAGGGCCGGGATTCTTTGCGTTCAACAGCTCAGAGTTGCCGAATCGCAAACTAGTCGAGTTCGTGAAGAAGGCGGCAGCGGCAAAACAAATCCCGCTACAGGCCGACCTGGTTAACGGATATGGAGACGATTCGGCGGAGATTCAAAAGGGCAATGGCGGTGTGCCCACGATTTGCCTTGTGGTTCCGGTTCGGTACACACACGCGCACAACGGAATCGTAAATCGCCGGGATTTCGATCAGGCGGTCGAGCTCGTCGTGCAACTTCTGCAGACGCTTGACGAGGCGGGCGTAACGAGTATTCGTGACTTTGCGCAATAGGCACAGCGGAGCGGGTTTGCCGGCAGTTTGCGACTAACGAGTGCTCTTGCGCGACGCTGTCGTTTTCCCGCGCACGCGCCGGCGGGCTGCGGCTTGTTTTGCCTGTTTGGAGAGAGCGGCTTTTGAAGCTGAGGATCGAGGTTCTCGCTTCAGCGCCTTAGTTGTCGCTCGTGAACGTTTCGCCGACGTTTTTGCCGGCTTACCGCTACGGCCTTTCTTCAGATCCCGTTCGGCATTTTTGCGAGTGGCTTCCGAAGTTGTGCCTTTTCGGGGCGGCGGAAGGTCTACGCCGGCGCGCCGCGCTTTTGAGAGGCCGATAGCGATGGCCTGTTGGGGAGAGCGCGCTCCATGTTTACCTTCGCGTATGTGCTCCATTTCCTCGCGCCCGAATTCTCCGGCCTGCGTGCTCGGGGCTTTCCCCTCAGCTTTGTCTTTTTTGGCCCGTTCAATGGTTTTCTTCTCTGGCATTGGTGCTCCTAAGACAAAATGGTTCTCTTTCTTTTGGACGCGCAAAAGGCAACACTGAATACTAATGAAGGCGATAGGAAATTAGCGCCAGAGATTGCTATTTCGCTCCAACGACTTTGCAGGTCGATCGCAATTCGCCGGAAGGAGACGGAGAGGATAGCGCCACCTCGCCGCGCGCATCCCACCACGTGAATACTCGTGCCGTGTACCGCGCGCCGTCCGCCGAGATTACGTTGGAGAAGATGAGCGGTTTCCCGGATATGGGGACAACCACCAGGCTGTTTTCTCCGCCGTTTATGTAGTCGACTGAAAACGGCCCGGAGGGAACACCGATCTTCGCCCCGTTAGCATCGCACTCGTACCGGACCGTTTTTTTCGTCACGCGCGTATTCGGCGCCAGATGGATGGTGATGTCGTCGGCAAATGCGGCGATGGATAAACCTGCCAAGAGCAGCATCATCTTGTAGACGATCGATTTTATATTTGTGCGTTGCATAACCGATTCAGACGCCGTAAGCAAGTCTCGAGAACCCTTCAAAACTCGCGACGCGCTTAATACAATAGCGCAATGCCGCGTGCTGCGGCGAGTCTATTAGAAACCAACGAGGTAAGGGTGGCCGACGACGACAAACAGAAAAAGCCGATTGACCTGGCACGTGAAAACATGGGCTTCGGGCCTGGACGCACTCGCAGCTCAACGGTTCCGCAGTCATTGACAGATCCCAATGAGCGGGCCCAACTTGGTCTGCCGGCGGATGCGAATACGCCTGGCGCTTATATGGTGGAGTTGAACCTAAACTATCACGAGGGATGGCGAGCGGCTGCGCGCGAATTCGTCGCGTTCTATCAGAAGGTGCTAGGCGATGCGGTTGCGACGGAACGGCCGGCAGTGGAAGTATCGAAGAACTACTTCCGCTGTCTGATCAGCGCAAACGAATGGGTGCGGCTTATAAAAGCGGACGAAGAGCGCGGCGGCCATAGAAATCGCCTTATTTACAAGATCTGGCCAGATTTTAAGCTTAAGCCCCTCATTGATCGTTCCATCGCGACGATAAAATCCGATGCCGCCTACCGATCTTATTCGGCAACCGGTGCCGGCGTGGTGTGGGGGGTGATCGATTCGGGCATTCAGCAGGATCATTTGCATTTCCAAACCGGGCAGACACTTACCGATCCGTCGGTTGTGGATCTTCATCGCGACTTCACGCGCCCGGGCGATCCGGACAAGACAACTGTCAACGCGGCGCTGACCGACAACTACGGGCATGGCACGCATGTAGCCGGGATCATTGCCGGCGGCCTGAGCCCCAATGAGACCAGCCAGAAAGTATATGAAGGCGTGATTTCGCCGCAGCCGGATGGCACACATGAAAAGAGGGTGCAGGAAAGGAAAATTGCGCAATCGGCGCAATTACGGGGCGTTGCGCCGCAATGCAAGCTAGTCAGCTTGAAAGTCCTGGACGATGACGGCGAAGGTAACGCCAGCGACATCATTCGCGCGATGCGATACATCCGCGAAGACGTCAATGGCGATCCCAAGATACTCCGCATTCACGGCGTGAACATATCGATTGGTTACGATTTCGATGCCGAGATGTTCGCGTGCGGGCAAAGCCCTCTGTGCGTTGAAGTGGACAGGCTGGTCAAGAGCGGCGTTGTGGTTGTGGTGGCGGCGGGCAATACAGGTTACGGCAAAGTTTTCGCCGACGAACGCGGCTCCAAAGCTGGTCTGTCGAATACGATCAACGATCCAGGCAACTCGTCTCTGGCTATTACAGTAGGCGCGACCCATCGCGACATGCCTCATACATACGGGGTGTCTTATTTTTCTTCCAAGGGACCAACCGGGGACGGACGACTTAAGCCGGACCTTGTAGCCCCCGGTGAGCGCATTACGTCTTGTGCAGCGGGAGCTATGTTGCAGAGCCGCGGCGGTCCAATTCCCGACACCAAGCCGCCTGCCGGGTACATCGACGACAGTGGGACAAGCATGGCGGCGCCACACGTCTCGGGCGCCATTGCAGCGTTTCTTTCGATCCGGCGCGAATTCATTCAAAGGCCCGACCAAGTAAAAAAGATTTTTTTGGATAGCGCGACACCGTTGGGCCGGGAGCGCTATTTCGAAGGCTGCGGGTTGGTGGATCTTATGAGAGCGATTCAGTCGATTTAGCGGAAGGCTGATGGCTTACTCGCCTTTGGCGGTCGAAACCTGGGGTTGCAGTTCGGGAATATCTTCCTCGCGGAGGACGCTTTCCTGGTCGGTTGCGAAATCGTATTGGATGTACGTGACGTGAGCTTTCCGGCCATCGAGATTCATCATCAAGTAGCCATGCGGAAAGAAAGCTTCACTTTGATTTGGAGTGAGCGTCAATTCGACTGGGACATCGTTGCGCGTACACGGTTGTGAAGTGGGAATGGGAAACGCCGCATGACCGATGCAGCGCGCAAGCACGCCGAGATAGGGCTTGAAGATGGTGAGATTGTGTTCATGACCCCAAAACCAGATGTCCACATTCGACAAAATGTCTTTGACTTGGCCGTAAAGCTTCTGATTGACGGGATCCCCACCGATGGCTTCTTCTTTAAAACCAGTGAATAGCTGGTGGTGAGAAAGAAGGACCGTCCGCCGGCCACCCGCGGTCGCGATTTTGTCCTTGAGCCACACGAGTTCGCTGTCTTGCAGAAAAGTGGGCGTTCCTTCCTTAGTAGGATTCGAGTCGTTATAGCCGGTGTCGAGCGCGATAAATTGCCAATCGTCGTTTCGCAGACAAAAGTAGCTGGCGGGCTGACCGAGCATGTCGATCGTGGTGTAGTAAGGCGCGCCGCCCGCATACATGTCGTGATTGCCTGCAAGTGTGAAAGTGGCCGGCTTCGTTGGAGCCGTAGCCTTTGTGTTCCAGTTCAATTTCGGTAAGTTGAAGGTCGGCTGCCAGATGGAATAGAAATAGTTTTGAAACTCATGGTCGGTACCGGAATAATAGACGTCTCCGAGATGCAGCACCACATCTGGATTACGCGCCGCTATGCGCTGCAGCATGAATTTTGCGCCTGCCTCGCCGGTGCCCCAATCGGCCAGTAAAGCGATGGTGGCGTTTTTTTGCGGGATACGATCGGTCAGAACGTAATCGCCGATGTTGTTGTACGGCCGGTAGGGGATTTTTTGCGAGGCAATACAGTTGCGCACATACGCCTCAATGACCTGACCCCATTTGGGATCGCACTGTCCGAATTGCGCTGAAAGTTGCTGTTGAAGCAGCTTGTATTCCGCGTCATTTTTGCTGAAAAAGGCCTTGACCCGGGCTTCCGCGAGCCTGAAGGCGGTGTTGGCACAAAACTTAGCGGTATCTTGAATTCCTGCGGCGCCAGAGGGAGGAGCAACTGCCGGTAAAGCTTGGTCTCCAAACTCGGAGTCATGGATCGCTTGCGCTACCGAGTTGTTAGTAGCGATGTCCTGATCCATCGGCCTGGTGGTCACTATCTTTTTCGCTGTAAGCGATGCGGCACCGCCGCCCGATTGTTGAACGGTCACTTCGTCGAGCGCGGATTGCCACATGGAAGCTTTGACACTTCGAAACTGGTGCAGGGGCAACTGATTACCTCCGTCTTACACGTCCCGTGAGTTTACCAGACCGGTGAGGCATGATCTTATTAGGCTGCAATGGATGACGTAAGATGGCTTCGCTTTTTGAAGACGATCCGCTTTTGAGTTCGGCCGAACCGCTCGAAGAGGGCGCTGTGATCTTGCGCGGCTTCGCGGTTTCCCAAGCACCAGTGCTAGTCAAAGAGGTCGAGCGAATTGCGAGCGCTGCGCCATTTCGGCATCTGATCACACCCGGCGGCTATACGATGTCCGTCGCGATGACTAACTGCGGCCGCGTTGGTTGGGTGTCAGACCGGACTGGATATCGCTACGACTCAGTCGATCCCGACACTTCGCGGCCTTGGCCGCCGATTCCCGCTGCGTTTCTTGAGCTTGCTGTCAATGCTGCATCGAAAGCGGGATTTGCTAACTACAATCCGGATGCATGTCTGATTAATCGCTATATCGAAGGCGCCAAACTCAATTTGCACCAGGATCGCGATGAAAAAGATGCATGGGCACCGATAGTTTCCGTTTCGCTAGGAATTCCCGCGATGTTTTTATGGGGCGGCAAACGCCGTTCCGATCCGGTGCGACGCCTGCGCCTGGAAAACGGCGACGTTGTCGTTTGGGGCGGCCCCGCGCGCTTCGCTTATCACGGCGTCGCTCCACTCAAACCGGCAGAACATCCGCTCACGGGAGCCGTACGCATTAATCTGACGTTTCGCAAAGTGTATTGACGGCGGCAGCTATTGAGCGGGAAGACTGGCCAGCAGCCCGGCCGTCAGATCAAGATTTCGTCGATAACGACTTGGCTCCAATTTGCGGCCGGGGTCGTGTATCAGAAGCGGAACTGCCATCTCGTAGCGTGAGCCATGCGAACGATATGTCGGAGCAAGCGCTTCGCTTTCCTGATCGAGGTCACCGAATACCGTGTCGCGATCGCCGGTTACTACTAAGTCGCCGATTCGTTCAGGCATCAAGTCGAAGGCTTTAGCGGCCTCGGTTCGAGTCAGCACCCGTTCCACTCCGGCCAATTTCTCGATCGCGCTACCTACGCGTTGCTCATCTCGCGGTTGAAGCAGATAAATCCAGGCAATTCCTCCGAGACCGAGATGATGCTTTGGATACTTGTCACGTTCCGCAGAGATTGCGAGGCGCACAGGGACACCGCGATTTCCGCACGCTTTGCCCAGATCCCACGCGCGCGTTTTGTGATTCATTCCGTGATCGGCAGAGATATAAAAGGCAGCATCGGGCGCGACACGCGCGGCTTCGGCCAATTTGCTATCAATAGTGGCCAAATGAGCTAAGGACTCGGCGGAATTGGGGGGATGCATGTGCATCGGATAGTCGGTTGTATGCACGTAGAGAATATCGAGGTCTTTGCGCCTGGCAAGCTGATCGATGACAACATCCCAAAGCCAATAGTTGATTTCGAGGCTGTAAATATTTGGCGCCGGACCATAGCGCGCCACAAGATCCGCGGATGGTGTCTCGGCAGCCGCTATGTACGATGTGCCGGCTTTCAGCAGCGAGGCAGTTTTCTTTTTGCTGGTGAAGAGGCCGGATACAAGGTTTTGACGAGCAGCTTTCTGAAAGAGTGTGGGCGCAAGGAGGAGGCGCGGATCTTCCATGAAATCCTCCTGTCCGGTTTCACGATTGAAGTATGAATTGCCGGTAATACCGTGCACGCTGGCTGGAACACCGCAGCAGATAGATGCATTGTTCGTGTTCGTGACAGAAGGCATTTGGTCCTGGACGCGCACGAACGTGCCTTCGGCGGCCCAGCGTTTGAGTGCGGGCATTGGCGAGGCATCGTAGTATTCGAGTCCGAATCCATCAAACATGAGGACCACGACCCGCCGCTTGCGAGATGGTGCGGAGAGCAGGATTGAAGGCGCAAGAGCAAGAGTTAGCAGTTCGCGACGGTTCAACATTTCTCCTGACGCTTAAAAGCTTCCTTTTCAATCGTATTGGATTGAGCCTAATTGTGGCGCTTTAGTTGAGAGATCGGCGCCACGCCTGTGTGGCAAAGTGCCGGTTCGCAGCTCGTGAACAAAATCCGGCTGATTGAAATACTGCGATAACAGAATGCATGAGACTAATTGCTCAAACGCTTCTGCTCATTGAGTTGGCGACGGCGGCCACCGCCTTAAGCCAACAAGTAATTCCCTTGCCGCTCACCAGCAGCAACGGCTCTTCGTCCGGCAGCTATCCCGAAAAGCAATACTTCTCAAAAGCGTGGAACACCGAAGTGATTAGCAATGTGACGAAGCCAAGTCTGACGGTATATCAGCCAACTCCTTGGAGAGCTAATGGCGCGGCCGTGGTGGTTTGTCCGGGGGGCGGTTTCATGGCGCTATCCATCACCAGCGAAGGAACCGCAGTCGCTGAATGGCTGGCAGACAAGGGATTCACAGCGTTCGTTCTAAAGTATCGTCTCGCGCACACCGGAGACGACGCCACCGAAGAGTTCCAGACCATGTGGAAAGACAGGCAGAAATTCGGCGAGATGATAGCCAATATAGTGCCGTTGTCCATTGCGGATGGGCAGGAGGCAGTCAGCTATGTGCGAAAACACGCACCAGAGTGGAATGTTTCACCGGACAAGGTAGGCATAGTTGGATTCTCAGCAGGCGGGACGGTTGCAGCCGCGGCGGCACTTCGGTATGCACCGGAAGGACGCCCCAGCTTTGCTGCGCCAATCTATGCCGCGGCATCGATGTTTAAGGATATTCCCCTACCGAGCGATGCTCCGCCCATTTTCTTAGCTGCCGCGACCGATGACCAATTGGGATTAGCCAATGACAGTGTTGCCCTGTACGAGAAATGGACCGCGGGCCACAAATCAGCCGAACTACATATGTTTGCCAAGGGCGGTCATGGGTTTGGTATGCGCACACAAGGCCTTCCGTCGGACGAGTGGATCGACCGGTTCTGGGATTGGCTAAAGATGCAGGGTGTCGCCAAGAAGTAACGTGTAAGTGTGACGCCGGAAGAGAAAACATTGCCGGTCGATCTGATGGTGGGCGCGACAATAGCGACTCGCTATCGGGTTATTGGGCCATTAGGGTCGGGTGGCATGGGCATTGTCTACAAGGCGCAAGACACAAGGCTGCAACGCATGGTTGCGCTTAAATTCTTGAGCGAGCCGCGTAGTCATGACCCTGAGGCAGTCCAGCGCTTTGAACGAGAGGCTCGTGCGGTGTCGGCACTCAGCCATCCAAACATCTGTACTTTGTTCGATATCGGTGAATACGAACATCGGCCTTTCCTGGTATTGGAACTGCTGGATGGCCAAACCCTTCAGAGCCGAATCCAGCGAAGACCTCTTGCCCTTAACGAAATTCTCGATATCGGCGTTCAACTGGCCGACGCCCTCGATTCCGCTCACGGGCGAGGCATCATTCACCGCGACATCAAACCCGCCAATATCTTTGTCACGAAGCGCGGACAAACCAAAATCTTGGACTTTGGAGTAGCCAAATTGCTAGGCGTGGATGACCTGGACCGACTGTCGCCGTCACTGACGTTGACAACGATTGACAAGACCGAAGCCCGAGATCTCACCGATCCCGGACATGTTGTCGGGACCGTTGCGTACATGTCACCCGAGCAAGCGTCGGGCCAGGAGTTGGACGCACGGACGGATATCTTCTCCGTGGGAGCCGTGCTGTATCAAATGACCACCGGGCAGCCTGCCTTTTTCGGTGGTACACGCGCGATGGTGCTCGACGCGGTCCTGCACCAAGATCCAGCTTCAATCGATGAAGTCGCTCCACATGTTCCGGCGCCGCTTTCCGAATTGATTTTCCGCGCACTCGAGAAAAATCGCGATCACCGGTATCCAAACGCTTTGGCTCTACTGAGTGCCTTGAAAAATCTGAAGCAGAGTATTCATTTCGATCGGCAGGATTCGGCTCGCGTCACCGACTTTGCTGAAGCGCCTTCTCACCGGTTTAGCGATTCGATTGCCGTTTTGCCGTTTGCGAACGTTTCCGGAGAAGCCAATACCGAGTACTTAAGCGAGGGCATTGCGGAAAGCATTATTAATAGTCTTTCGAAAGTGACGACACTGCGGGTGATTCCACGCACAACGGCATTCCGATATAAGCGCCTGGACGTCGATCCCATTGAGGCCGGACGGAAACTCGGCGTACGCGTGGTGCTCAATGGACGGCTTATGGAGCGTGCGGGCCGGTTGATCATCGGAGCCGAATTGATAGATTGTGCGGAAGGCTCTCAGCTCTGGGGCGAGAAATACGACCGCAGTTTCGGTGACATATTCTCCACCGAATCTGAAATGGCGGAAGAGATCGCCAACAAATTGCGCCTGCGTCTCAGCATTCACGAACAAGAGCGCCTAACTAAACAATCCACTGGCAACGTGGAAGCGTATAAGTTATATCTCAAAGGCATTTACTATGCGAGTAAGTGGAGTTCGGACGGTCTGCAAAAGGGCATTGAATTCCTGCGACAGGCTCTTGAAGTGGACCCCACCTATCCAGCGGCTCATTCCGGGTTGGGCTACATTTACTTGCTGTTAGGCTGCTTCGGGATAATGCCGCCTCGCGAATCGTTTCCCAAGACAAAAACCGCGGCACTTAGAGCGCTGGACGTCGAACCCGACCATCCCAACGCCCGTCTTTTGTTGGGCACGGCGGCGCTGTTCTTCGATTGGGACTGGGAACAATTCCAAACCCACGTGGGCGCGGCCATGCACCTTGCGCCAAATCAGGCAAATTGTCATTGGGCGCTGGGTTATGGGTTGCTCGCGAGAGGACGGCATCAACAAGCGGTGGCGGCGATGGCGCGAGCGGTGCAGCTCGATCCGCTTTCCGCACCAATGAGCATGGGCCTGGCCCATACGTACTCTTTCGCGCGTCAGTACGATCAAGCTGCTAACATGTGTCGCGCCGCGATCGAGATCGATCCATCGTTTGCGCCCGCATATCACGCGTTGTCGATTATTTACGCGAGAAAGGGCCTATATGACGAGGCGTTTTCGACACTCGAACATTCCGCCATCTCCAATCGTACCGGCGATGAACGCACACCGCTCACCGGCGTCCTACTTGCTGCGATCGCAGGAAGGAAAGAGGAGGCACGTAGCCGGATTTCGGAACTGGAAAGAGACCGGGCAAACCGACATTCCTTCGGCCTAAAATTCGTGAGCGCATGCGTGTATGCAAATATTGGCGAATCCGAGCAAGCCCTGGATCTTCTGGAAGAGTGTTACGAGGACCGATTGCCCGCTCTTACGTTCGTTGCTTACCAGCCGGAGTTTGAGAACGTCTATGGCCATCCTCGGTTTAAGAACCTGGTGGAGCGCATCGGTCTTGCGGAAGCCATAGGAACACCATAGGCTAAATTCATCTCAGCGCGAAAGTTTTTCGGATGCGCTATCGACAAGCCATTGCAGCAACTCATTCACGCAGGGAAAGCGCGCGAGATTTGCGCTCTGGCCGGCCCACAGCGCAAGCAGTTCCGCGTTCTGCGCCTTCTGCGCTGAAAGAGTGAGGCTGCGCATCAAAGCGCGCTGTAAGGGGTAAGGCAAGATCTCGACTCCGGGCCGATTCATTTCTCGCAAAAGCTGGTTGTCAATGCCACGCGCCAACCTGCCTGTGAAACCGCGCGTGAGGGCCGTATGCCCTGCTCTGCGATTAAGAATGGCATTACGATGAAGGTCGCTGGCGCCAGACTCTTCGCACGCAAGAAACACAGTGCCCATCTGCACACCTTCTGCTCCCAAGGCGAATGCGGCGGCGATGCCGCGGGCGTCGGCGATCCCGCCCGCCGCGATAACCGGCGCCTTCACGGCATCGACAACCTGCGGCACAAGCGAAATAGTTCCGGTAAGTGAATCTTCCGCCCGCCGCAGGAACGAACCGCGGTGGCCGCCCGCTTCAAAGCCAGAGGCCACGATGAGGTCGACGCCGGCATTTTCTAAAGCGACAGCTTCGTCCGGAACGGTCGCCGTACCAATTGTGACGATGCCTTGCCGACGCGCCTCGGTTAGGATATCCGCGGGTGGGATGCCGTAGATGAATGAAAACGCGGGCACCTTTGCATCCAGCAAGACGCGCGCCTGTAGTTCGAATCGAATCGGGGCATACGGCTTGAATACTGGCGCGATTCCGCCGAGGCGCTGGATATGAGGCAACAAATGCGACAAGGCGCGATCAAACTCTTGCTCTCCTGACGCCCATGCTCCCTGGTCCTCCATGGATACCCAAAGATTCATTGCAAAAGGCTTCGCAGTCAGTGAACGAATCTCCGCAATTGTGTCCTGGATGGCCTGCGGGTCCATTGCATGAGCGCCGAACGATCCTAGCGCACCGAAGTTCGAAACAGCAGCGGTGAGCCTTTGCGACGCGACTCCGCCGAAGGGACCTTGAACGATAGGATATTCAAGTCCAAGCTTTCGGGAGACTCGCGTTTGGTTCCAAGCCGAATGTGAGTGGATCATAACGACCTCACGACCAGGGTAGTGCGGCACCGGCCCGCGAAACTCCGCGGGCGCTTGCTACTGAAGATATTGCACGTCAGGGCCGGAGTAGCAACCGAAATAGATTGGAGGCGATCTCTCGGTTATCGTACCGATCGATGTATTCGTTGTATACCCACGGATCGCCGACCGCAAATACAAGTCCTTTACCCTTGTGCGTCAGCGCCATAATTGGCGTGCCATGATCCGACAGCAGAATCTGCGCATCCGCGTTAACGGTCAATGGCGCCACTTCTACCAAGTACGCGGTAAGGCCGCGATTGAAGACGGATCCAGTTCCTTTCGCGATGAGAATGGCTTTGCCTGTTGTCTTCGGATAAGTCTCCTCGCGAAATTGAATTCCAAATCTCGAAGCCAACCGGTTGAAATGTTCGAACTCAGCATTCCCTTTATCATTACCAAGCAAAACAAGCCTTCCGCCGTTTTGCACCCAGCGATCAAGCGCGTCGATCTCGTCTGATTCAAGGTATTTGGGATTATCGGTTTCCGCCGGCGTGTCAGGATCCACAATGATAAAGACACGCACAGGCGCGAGCATCGAGCCGGTAATGCGCTCGTGAATGGTCTTCAGTTCCCCTCCCAATGACTGCACCAGTTTTCCGAATTCGGAGAATCCGCCATTCTTAGTGCCCTCCCAGCGGTAATGATCGGGAATCCTGGTCTCATCGTTATGAAATCCGTCCAAGGCAACAACCTGGCCCCCGCTTACCAGTGAAGCGAAAAGCAGCAAGGCTACGGAGTATGTGGCAGCTCGGGCGGTTCGAAGAAGCTTCATCGTAAGTTTTCCAAGTTGATCGGATCCATATCTTCGAATGTTCGGTTCTCACCTGCCATGCCCCATACAAAACAATAACGACCGGTGCCCACCCCGCAATGCATCGACCAGGGCGGTGACAAAACGGCTTGACGATCGCGAACGACTAGGTGTCGTGTGCAGTCTTCTTGACCCAGGAAATGCATCACGGTCTCTGAGCCCAAATCGAAATATAGGTAAACTTCGGAACGGCGAAGATGTGTATGAGGCGGCCAGGTGTTCCAGACGCTACCGGGCTGAAGCTCCGTAAACCCCATGACGAGTTGGCAACTCCTGATTCCATCTTCGTGTATGTACCGATGGATTTTGCGGCGAGAACTCTTCAGCGGATCGCCGATTTCGGAAATCAGTGCGTCCTGCAATTTAGCGAGGCGAATAGGATAGTCGCGATGCGCAGGGCAACTGAGCAGGTAGAAGGCCGATTGCCCATGCAAATTACTGCGGAACGATACCTCGCCGTTCCCACCGCCGATATACAGGCATTCAAGCCGGCCGACCGGGTATGATTTATCGCCAACGAGAATTTCGCCCGGATCACCGATGTTAATAACGCCTGTTTCGCGCTGTCCGCAAAACAAGGCCGTACTCTTGCTCGATGCAGGAATTGTGCCGCCCGGCGGCGGCATTACTGATCCGACACATAGCCGGTCAAGAGCCGTTTGAAACAGCCGCATTTCGCCCGCTACAAACAAATCGTCGAGCAAAAATTGCTCACGTAACTCAGGTGTCGCCAAGCGGTCGATTTCGCGGGTCGGCGCGTAAAACCGAGTTCCCATGCTAGGCAATGATTATCTCGGTCGGTTTACACTTTGCCGCATATACCTGCTCGTCGATGCCAATGCCTAATCCAGGCTTGGATGGCATTTCCATTTTCCCGTTAGACAATGTGAATCCATCGGCTACCAGCACGTCGCAGGTGGAGCGATCGCTCTCCACCATCGGAATAGCTTCCACTGCGCGCGAAAGATGCATTGCCATAATCGAACCAATCTGCGAAGCCCAGTTATGCTGAATCGCAACTGCGCCTGCAGAGGCAGCCATTTTGGCGAGTGCGATGTTATCGAGAAAGCCGCCTTGGCGAATGTCCATCTGAAGGACGTCCATCAAACGGGTCGGCGTCAAATATGGTCTGAATGCGTTTATGTCTCGGACGTGTTCGCCGGCAGCCAGCAACGTTCTTATGTTGGCTTTGGCCATCTTCTCCCGCAGCGTCCGATAATCGTCCACGGTCTCGGGAAAGATTTCCTCCATCCAATGCAGGTGGTCGGCACGAGTGTCATAAATCAATTGCCATGCTGCATCAAAGCGCCCGCGATATCCGTAGTTCGGATCTGCCATAACCAAGACGTCGGGGCCAACCGTTTCCCGCACAGCATGGACAACATCAATATCGCGCTTCTCTCCCGCGGATCGCTCCATCCATTTGTCTCCGCGCCCGAGTTTAATCTTGATTGCTTTAAAGCCCGATTTAATAGCTTCTTGGCATTCGTCTGTTACTGCGCTTATACCGCGATCTTTGAACCATACATCGCTGAAATACATCGTGCTGTCGTAAATCAAAACTCGATCCCGCACGGAATCGCCCATCAGGCGCCACGCAGGGCAATTCGTCAGTTTGCCTATCAGATCGTATAGCGGCCCATCCAAATGACGATTCTTTTCAAGCAGGGAAGCAAAAGCCGATGATCGTCCAATAATACGATCGCCGTCCATTTGATAAATCTCAAGCGGATTTGCGCCAATGAGCGGTTTCAGTGACTCGACATACGCTTGATTGGCAAGAGTGTATGTTCCTGCGCCGATTCCCTCGACACCCTGATCCGTTTCAATACGAATGAGAGTGTGCTCGTACGTGTAGCCTTTGGGAGCTTTATCGTAGGCGTTCATGGCCACGAATTTGTGAAAACGGCCCTGCAAAGTTGAAAGCCGAATTCGAGTGATCTTCGCGACTGGTCTCGCTTGGACAAACAAAGGCGTTAGCGCGAGCGATCCCAAAAAATGGCGGCGTTTCATAGATGTATTCTGCGATTCTGTTTAACCACAGGCGCGATCATTTGTCAACGATGCGATGAAACCCCCTGGTTCGCATCGTGAACCTACCTTTTCATTTGCCTCCCTATGTTGCTTCTGAAGACTGTATTGGTCCACTTTGTGAACCATAGTAAGTCCATATCGAGAAAATAGTTCTTGACAATGTGGGACCGTTTAGGTCATAAGAAGAAGTATTTCTGCCTTTGAGGTGGCCTCGTATGAGCCTTCACCGGATTTGTTTGTCAATTCTCTGTCTCTTGTTACCTGCGGGATTAGCTGCGCAATATACTAGCTCGATCGAAGGCATCGTGACCGATAAGTCTGGAGCCATCGTGCCGGACGCACAGGTCCACATCACTAATGTGGCGACCGGTGTTGTGCGTCATACGGTCACGACAGGAGATGGCTTTTACCGCGTAGTGGATTTGGTCCCCGGCAGTTATAACATAGCGGTCGATCATGCCGGGTTTCGCACCGCGGAACAACACGGTGTGAGTTTGGCCGGCACGGAAACTGTGCGCGTTAACGTCATCCTTGAATTAGGCGAAGTCAGCGAGAAGGTGAGCGTCCAGGCCGAGGTTCCGCAAGTAGAAACAGAAGAGGGCCGCATATCAGGCAATATCACCACTCAGGATTTGCAGGAATTGCCGTTGAACGGGCGCAACATTTACAACGTGCTTGCTTTGGAACCTGGAGTGAGCGGACGCGGGCTAGCTTCCACTTTTGGATCTGGTGGCGGCGGTACAAACAACGATTCATTCGCAGCCGAAAACCAGCCTGAGATGTATGCCTCCGGACAACGTGTGGAATCCAATAGCTATTTGCTGGATGGCATGAGCGTAAACTCTCTTGCGCGAGGCGGAGTTACGAATCTTACTCCCACGCCTGACTCCGTCGCCGAAGTTCGCGTGGTCGGGAATAATTTTTCGGCTGTGAACGGGCGTAGCAGCGGCGGACAGGTCGAAATGATTACTAAGTCGGGCACAAACGCGTTTCATGGCGGAGCGACAGAGTATTTTCAGAACAATACGTTAGCTGACCGGAACGAGTTTGAGGCTGCCGTCCCAACCTTTCGCCGGAATGAATTCGGTTACTACGTGGGCGGACCTATCATAAAGAACCGAACGTTCTTTTACACGACATACGATGGGCTTCGGCAAGGCGGGGCGCGCGCTCAAGTTTATAGCATCGAAACGGCGCAATTCGCAAATTACGTGGAGCAGACAAAACCGAGCTCTATCGCCGCTAAGCTGTTCGGCCAGGATGGTCCTGCCGTATATCCCACATACAATTTCAAAACCTTGGCACCGACTTCCGGCGGCATCACGGTTCCGGCCGGAATGCCGCAAATTGGCAGTGTCTCTTACGCTCCCGATGCCTATCGCAATGGAAATCAGTTTAGCGGGCGTATCGATCATCAACTTCGGCCCGGTAAGGATACGCTCTTCGGAAACTTCTATCGTGGGTGGGACGTGACTCTAAACGGAGGCATTCGGACCGCTTTCTATGAGCCCGGAAACGAATATGCCACTTTGGTAAGTCTGAATGAAATCCATATTTTTAGCCCGGACAAATTGAATGAATTCCACGCCAATATGATGCGCGTTGTAGGATTCAGTAATTTCGATTCAACCCTTCTTTCAACTCCGGCCATCAGCGTGCCGAGTATTACAGGATTTGGCACGAATGGATATCCGTCCGGGTATTTTCAAACCAGTTTGAATTACAAGGATGTATATTCCTGGATTCATGCCTCGCACACGATTCAAATCGGTGGCGAGGCGCGTAGAATGCGTGGCAACTCAATCAATACGAGCAACTTTATTCCGACTTATTCTTTCGCGAACATTCTGACCTTTGCCGCCGACAACCCACTGACCGAAACTCGCTTGGTGAATCCGCAGACCGGTCTTCCGGCGACAAATGAGGTTGGCCTGCGGGATTGGGAATGGGCGTTGTTTGTAAACGACGATTGGAAAATAACGCGAAACTTCAGTTTGAATCTGGGTCTTCGTTATGAGAATTACGAGTCACCCACGGAAATCAATAACCTGCTCCGCGACCTTGTATTTGGTCAAGGATCGAGCTTTGTTCAGCGTTTAGGCGGATCAACCATGCAAACCGTACACAATTTCTTTCCAACGGGGCCAGGAAACCTGGCTCCTCGATTCGGCTTTGCTTGGGACCCGAACGGCAAAGGGAAAACGTCCATTCGCGGTGGCTTCGGAATGGCGTATGACCGGTTATTCATGACCCCGCTGTTGAATTTCCGAGGGGATCCGCCATTGCGCGCAAATGCAACTCTGGGCGCTCAATACGGTACCTCTTTTACTTATTCGTTGGGCAATTCCACTCAGCCTTATCTCGGTTTTCCGATAGACCCGGCGTTACAACTCGGTCTGAACCCGGCCAACGGTATCAATGGCGCGCGTGTCGCCGTGTACGCGGTTGACCCGAATTTGAAGCAGGCCTACACGGAAAACTGGTTCTTAGGCGTTCAACATGATCTCTGGGCAAATATTGTCGTGGAAGCTGATTATCAAGCCTCTGCCGGGCATCACCTTTACGATAATTCCGACATAAACCGGTTTGTCGGCGATCTTCTCACAAACGGCACCTTTCACGGCTTCAATCCTTATTTTTCGAATGTCTATATGATCTCCTCCGGAGACAATTCGCTGTACCAAGGCGGTATGTTGCGCGTTCGGCGGCGATTCAACAACGGATTTACTTTACAAGGCTCGTACACGTATAGCAAAGCGATTGACATCACGGACACACTCACTAACACTGCCGTTTACGAAGACGCCGCGAACCGGAACCTAGATCGAGCCTTGGCAGGTTTCGACGTTCGTAACCGACTGTCGATCAACGGCGTTTGGGAACTGCCGTTTCTGCGCTCCCAACATGGATTTCTTGGCAATGCCTTTGGCGGATGGCAACTTTCCGGTATGGCGATCTTCCAGAGTGGATTCCCGATGAATGTGACTGATGGCGCTTATCCGGCAGGTGACTTCAATAAAGACGGAACAGCGGGAGACCGCCCCAACGTGCCCGCGGCGAGTGTTCCTCGAAGCGGCTTCACCAGGGCACAGTTTCTTAGCGGTATATTCCCCGTATCTGCATTCCCCACTCCTGCGCCAGGCGTAGACGGAAATTTAGGACGAAACACATTTACGGGGCCCGGCTTCGTGGAAGTGGACATGTCATTGTCAAAACAGTTCGCGATTACGGAGCGCATAAAGCTGGCAATCCGCGCTGAGGCCTACAACGTCTTTAACCATGTCAATCTGAACCCGCCGAGCATGGATTTATCGAGTGCTACATTCGGACAATCGACCTCCACTCTGAGTCCGCGACAATTTCAATTGGGAGCGCGGTTGAGTTTTTGAATTCGTCCAAATGAACCGGAGACAATTCTTGGCATCGAGCGCCAGCTTATCCGGCGCTTTTCTTCTCGGCCAGAGCAATCCGGTAACTGTACACGTTACGGTGGACCCCAACCGCCAACTGGGACGAACTCCGGATGATTTCTTGGGGTTTGGTTACGAGATCTCCTCTGTAGCGGTGAAGGGTTTACTCGCAGCGAACAATCACAAGCTCCTACGGTATTACGGCAACCTTGGACCTCACGGTGTGGTTCGGATTGGGGGAAACACGGCCGATTTTTCAACTTGGTCGCCCAATGGT
This sequence comes from Bryobacteraceae bacterium, assembly GCA_035652115.1. GTDB lineage: Bacteria > Acidobacteriota > Terriglobia > Bryobacterales > Bryobacteraceae > Bog-105. The sequence goes on along the minus strand of DASREJ010000252.1, from coordinate 12,431 downwards.
CAAGCGGTCTCTGCGCCGAAAGCGACCGTGACAAATCGGGACGTCATTGCAGATTTGGGCGCCTTTTTACGCGCGAGCCGGTGGAAACTGATCTGGAACCTGAATCTTGGGTCCGGAACCGCGGAATCGGCGGCAGATCAAGCCGTCGCAATCGCCGACGCCGCCAAAGATCGCCTTCTCTGTTTTCAAATCGGAAACGAGCCAGATCTTTTTGCGCGCAGCGGCCATCGTGCAGGTGGATTTGACTACGCTGCATACCATCAAGAGTTTTCTCACTTTGCTTCCGTGCTTCGCAAGCGATTACCCGACGCACCGTTAGCGGGCCCGGACGTGGCCACTGCGACTGCCTGGGTTTCTTCGTTCGCCAACGATGAAGGCAAAAACATCAAATTGCTCACGGAGCACTACTATCGTGCCGGACAGCGACAGCCCGCGGCGACGATTGAGAACCTACTCCATACAGATTCGCGTTTTGTGAATATGCTCGAGGCGCTACGCGCAGCATCCCATCGTTTTGGGACTCCATATCGCTTGGTCGAGCTTAATTCTTTTTCCGGAGGCGGAAAGCCTGGAGTGAGCGATACCTTCGCGTCTGCTCTCTGGGCCTTAGATCTCCTATTCACTCTGTCTTCTTATGACGGAGCTGGGCTAAATCTAGAGACAGGGTTGAATCAACTTGGCTTCGTAAGCCCGTACAGTCCCATTTTCGATGATGAGCACGGGAATCTGAGCGCACGTCCGTCTTACTACGCTATGTTGGCCTTTTCAATGGCGGGCATTGGAACGCGCGTGCAAACGGATACGACATCACCCGGCATAAACCTGACCAGCTACGGAGTTTCGGATGGCAAAGGCCATACGTGGATTACCTTAATCAACAAGGATGTTGACCAAAAAGCGCGAGTGACCATAAACAGCCTATCTAAAGTCAAATCCGCTGAGCTGATAGGTCTCAAGGCCCCAAGTTTCGATGCGAAAGCCGGCGTGACGCTAGCTGGCGCCGAGGTATCGCCCGATGGACATTGGAGAGCAAAAGATATAGAGAAGCTGAAACTTGTCGCGAACGGCGAAATAACTGTCGAAGTCCAGCCAGCGAGCGTTTCCTTGGTGCGTTTAATTTTACGTTAGTGATGATGTTCGTGTTCGTGGCTGTGGTCGTGCGAGGCGGTCATTTGGCAGCCATTGTCGGAAACCACACAGGGCACATGTTCGAACTGAATCGTGGTGTGGTGAATACCGAAGCCAGATAGCACATTGTTGATCTGCTTGAGTATGGCGTCACTTGAAGATGGCGGCATGTCTTCAATGAGGACATGAGAGCTTAGGGCGTGAGTGCTGGAACCCAGACTCCAGATATGGAGATCGTGAACGTCGAGCACGCCTTTCACGCCGCCCATTGCGCGAGTGACATCGTTAAGCTGAATGCCACGGGGAAGCCCTTCAAGAAGAATATTCAAAGACTCGCGGATGATGTCCCAACCGGTGTAAATAATGAACAGCCCAAGGATGATGGACAGAATCGGATCGATGTAGGTCAAGCCGGTATAGCGGATTGCTAGTGCCCCGGCGATGATTGCAAGAGCGCCCACGGCATCGCCCATCATATGGATAACGGCGGCGCGAATATTGATGTCGCCCTTGCCGCCGCTGTTCAGCGCGAAAACTATTCCGGTATTCAAGACCAGCGCGGCGGCGGCCACCCACAGCATCATCCGGTCATTGATCGGTTCGGGATGGATTATTCGGGTGATCGCTTCCCAAAAGATGATCAGAGAAATAACGACGAGAGTGGTAGCATTCAGAAACGCGCAAACGACGCCGGCACGCTGATAGCCGTACGTTTTGATATGGTCTGGAGGCTTGCTTTGCAGATAAAGACCAATTGAAGCCAACAGCAACGCAAGGGCGTCGGTAAAATTGTGGCCGGCGTCGGAAAGTAGCGCCAAGCTATGCGCGCGAAGACCCGCAAAGACTTCAAATGCGGTGAATAAAAGGGTAGCAGCTAAAGAAAGCTGCAAGATCCACCCGGTCTTTACCGGATGAGGATGGTGATGCGCCAAATGGAGTAGTCTCTCACCTTCAATTTACGACAGCAAGCTCACATCTTGCGGAGGCAAGTCTAATCTTCCCTACTGCGGAGGCTTAGTATCCTTCTTTTCGCCGGGTCGATAAAGAGAGGGAATTGACTTCTTTTGTGTATCTTCGCTTTGTGCCTGCGCGTCTTTCTTACGCGCGGCCACTTCCTTCGACGGCATCATTGCTTCTCGCTCTTTTTTCTCCTTGGCGTCGCCGGCCGCCAACTCGGTGCTGCGTTTCTGCGAATCCTCCAGCCCCAGGTCGCGGCTATCGCTGGTAGTGTCGATGGCGGACTGCAGAACGAATTGATAGCGGTCGAGATCCTTGGGTTGAGCGTCCTGAATCTTGTTTAGCTGGGCAAGAAAGTCTTTTTCAGCATTGAGTACAGCTTGAGTGCCTTTATCGATGGGGCGATTGTGGCGAAGTGCGTCGTCGGAGACAGAGTCGATAGCTTCGATGATGTGGCTGTAATCCTCCAGCGTGTTGTGGATGAAAACGGAGCGGCCAGGTTTTTCCTTCGACAGATATTGCTGCAGCAAATCCATTCGTTGCTTCGCAAAATGAACATAGAGCGTCAGGCGATCGTTTGGATCTTGCGCCTCACGAATTTGATCCACTTCGTTAGGCGTAAGGAAATCACGATCTTGCTGCGCCACCAGGAGGGAAGCTGCGGTCAGCGCCACGGACAAAAACAAAATACGCTTCATTTGCGCACCACTCCATCAGTTTTCATTTACGCATGACTCCATCGAGCAGCTTATCGTGAAGTTCATCAAGCTTCCGCTGCGTGTACTCAGCCCAGCCGCGCTGCTGAAGCGCGATGTCGTCCAGAAGACCTTTTAAGCGACGTTGCAGCAGCGCCACATTCATCTCCGCCTTTTTGTAGTTCCGAGCTTTGTGGGCAGCGTCGAGAGACGACAGGCATTCTTCAAGCGCGGACATCATATTTTCGAGATCGGCATCGCCTTTGTTGATCTGGCCCTTGTTATAGTCCTCACGCGCATTGTCAAACGCCGCATCTGCAAAGCTCAGGGCCTTCTCAGAACGCTTTGTCGGATCACGTTCGGCTTTAATCTCGGTTAGCAGAGATTGCGCCCCCATCCGCATCCCGACAGTCGAAAGAACACAGGTAACCTGGAGCAGTCTTCGAAGGGCTGCGCCGCTCATCGAGATGCCTCCCTCTCCAGAAGTTTGCTTCGCTGCCGGGCTTGAAATTCCTGGTTGGGGAATTTTCCGCCACTCGTTGCGAGAAATTTCTGGTAATTCTCCAAAGCGGGTTTTATTTGGTGCAGCTTGTCATACACGATTGCTCGATAAAAGTAATCGCCGGCCGTCTCCGCATTTAATGTATGAATTTTATCCAGCGCCGCCAACGCCTGTGGATACAGTTCGGCCAACACAAAAACACTGGCCGCCTCATTCCACGCCTCAACTGAATCGGGCTTTAGTTGGCCAGCAACCACAAACTGTGCGCCCGCTTTAGCGAAATCACGGCGGTCCCGGTAAATCCTGCCGACCGCCATCCGCAGATCGTAATCGTTGGGGTGAGCCGTGAGTTCCTGCTCCAAAATCGGAGCGGCCAAATCAGACTGGCTGTTTTTGAGATAGGCTGTCGCCAGCGCAAGGCGGTTAGCCGAGGTAGGGGAAGCTGCGACCGCTGCCTGAAACTGTTTCACTGCCTCTGCGGGCTGATTGTCCGCGAGATAAAGGCGGCCCAGTTCTTCACAGACGCCCGGATCGCCGGGGAACTCGCTAAGCAAGGGAATCGCATCTTTGGGGCGATTAGCTTTTAAGAAAGCGATAGCGATCTCTAAAAGATAGGACTTGAGATTGGTGTCTAGAGCGACAGCTTGCCGATAGTGCGGCAGAGCCGCATCCAACTTCCCTTCTCTTGCCAGGCTTTGGCCGAGTCCGAGCTCGGCGACGGCCTGCTTCGGATCGGCTGCTAATGCCGCTTGAAACGCGCTCGCGGCGCCCGCTGTATCTCCCGTTGCCAGTAAGGCATCGCCTAAATAGCGTTGGGGTCGCGGCTGTGCCGGCTTTTGTTTTGCGGCATCCTGCAAGAGTGGAACGGCTTCGGCCGCGTGATGATTGCGAACATCCAGAATCCCTAGATTTAGTTCTGCTTCATACAGACCGGGTTTGAGCGCCAGGACCTGTTTGTAGTGCTCAACGGCTTGCTCGTCCTGTTTCAGTGCCGACTCGGCAAGCGCGAGATTGAACAGCGCAGAATAATCTTTAGGATCGTCAGCGGCCAGTTTGGAGAAAATCTGTTCCGCTTGGTGATAATCCTGACGATCTAACGCCTGAAGACCTGCCGCCGCCTGCGAATTTGCCTGTCCACTATCAACGAAGAGCCACGCAAAAACCAGCAGCGTGAACAAGAGTGCACCTCACTGCGGTCGGCGACCGCTGCGACGCGGTGACAACAATTCCGACTCCGACAATGTCGCACGCCGTCTCATGACGACCGCCCTTTTGTTTCATTTTATCCCTCACGATTGCGATTTTGAGCGGCGGCTGTCGCTTCTCTGTGGAGGTGGCTCATATTGATGCCTTCCAAGGCAAGCGCAATGAATCCAATGACGATCAGCGGTATAGTTAGCACCGCCCATAGGATCAGCGAGAACCGTTTCGCGTGACCGGCGGCGAGCCCGAACATCACTAGAGTGCGGAACGTAACCCATTGGAATGACCCCAAGTTGCCGGGCGCCTGCGGCACAACACTGCTTAAGCGCAGCAGCACCATCATCATGAACGAGGCCGTCCAGGGAACGTCCAGTTTGTTGGCTTGCACTAAAGCATAAATAGGCAACATCTGCGCCAAGATGTAAATGCCGCTGATAACGAACGCGTAATAGAGATAGCGCGAGTGACCGATGAGATGCAGATCTTCAATCAACGTGTTGAACCAGCGTGGCCAGGACATGCCGAAAAACAAATCCATCGATTGTTTTTTGGCGTACATCGCGTATCCCAAAACGCACGAGCAGATCACGATTAGCACGCCTAAGATGTAGCCGCCTTTGACTAAGACGCCGGGCAGCCGGCCCATATGAAGGGTGAAGAAAAAGCAAGCCATTAGCCACACGCCATCGAAAATACGTTCAATCACCGCGGAAGCGAACGTCACCGAGAGCGGTATCTTGGTCGATTTAGAAAGCAGGAAACAGCGGATTAACTCACCGGCGCGAAGCGGTATCACTTCGTTCGCGAACAAGCCGACATAGATTGCTTCTACGGTTTGCAAATACGGTACGCGCCCGATGGGCGCAAGCATAGTCTTCCATCGCCACCCGTGAAGAAGGTAAACGCAGATATCGCAGGCAATCGCGGCGGCAACCCAACCCCAGTGCATATGCCGTACTTCGCTCCAGATGTGAGTGAGCCCGGCGCCACTCAGAACGAAGAACATGCACGTGATTGAGATCACGTTCGTGAGAATGATGATTGCCCACGACCGTAGTTTTCCGCTGCGCTCGGCTTGCGGCGGCGCGACTTGCGTGCTCAAGCACCCCCATAATAGCGCCAGAACGGCAATAGGGCTGCCGCGCGCTAGAGGAGATACTTACGTGTACAACCCCATTGCGCGTTTGGTCTTCCACACTGTCTCTTCAGCAATAGGAAAGACATGTTCACGGCCACGAGCGAGAGTAGATTCGAGATAACCGGGATCGGCTATTACCTCGCGGAAGCGGCGCTGTATCGGCTCCAGACGAGCAATTACCGCGGCAGCGACTCGTTTCTTGAAATCGCCGTAGCGCATACCGGCCACTGATTCTTTGTTGATGGATGAATCGCAGGCTTCAGCGATAGTCAACAAATTGGCAATGCCCGCGCCCATGTTTGCCGGATCGACGGCGGGTTCCGAATCCGTTGTCGCACGCAGGATCTTCTTCTCAATGACCTTCGGCTCATCCAGCAACGCGATCGCGTGACCGGATCCCTTTGCCGATTTGCTCATTTTTTGCGTTGGATCATCTAGCCCCATAATGCGCGCGCCCACAGCCGGCAGATGCGTTGCGGGCATAACAAACGTTTCGCCGTACATCGAATTGAATCGCTGTGCAACATCGCGGGCAAGTTCAAGATGTTGTGATTGGTCTTCGCCGACGGGAACAATCGCGGCCTGATATATGAGGATATCTGCCGCCATTAGCACCGGATACTGTAGCAGACCATCGCCTACTGTCTCCTGTTGGGCTGCTTTGGTCTTGAATTGCGTCATTCGATACAGCCAACCTAGCGGCGTAACGCACGTGAGCATCCAGGCCAGTTCGGAATGCCCTGGAACGCTCGACTGAACCACAATGGAAGATTGCTCTGGATCGATTCCGGCGGCAATAAACAATGCTGCAGTTTCGCGAATTTTAGCCGAAAGTTCTTCCGGCTTTTGATACACCGTGATAGCGTGCAGATCCACGATGCAGAAAATGCTTTCGTATTGGCTCTGAATCTCAGCCCAGTTTTTCAGCGCTCCGAGATAATTACCAATGTGCAGTTGACCGCTGGGCTGAACGCCCGAAAGAACACGTGCTTTCATTCGTCAGGAATCTTCATGGTAAGTGATGGCCGAAGAAAATCTTAACCGGATGTCCGACACCTCTGCCGAAGTGCAAATCGAAAAGCTGGTGTATGGCGGCGAAGGATTGGGCCGCATCGACGGTCAAGTTGTGTTGACGCCTTTTGTCCTGCCGGACGAACTAATCTCGCTTCGCGCGGAACGGGTGAAGACCGGTTTGTTGCGCGGCTCGGAAGTAAAGATTGTGCAGCCGTCGCCGCGGCGCATTCCACCACATTGCGAATATTTCGGTATTTGCGGTGGTTGTCACTATCAGCACGCTGAGTATTCGTATCAGCTTGCACAAAAACAAGGTATCCTTCGTGAGACGCTGCGGCGGCTTGCAGGCATCGATTATCAAGAAGAGATCCCGATTATGAGCGGGCCGCCATGGCAATACCGAAATCGCGTTCAATTGCACGTCGCGGATGGCCACGTTGGATTTCATCGAGCGGGATCGCACGAATTGTGCGCGATCGATCATTGTCCGATCTCTTCGCCAAAGCTGAACGAATCCATCGCCAAGCTCGCCTGGGCCGTGAAGCAACCGCAGTGGCCTGTCTTCCTGCGCTCGCTGGAGCTTTTTACGAATGAATCGGAAATTCAGTTGAATATTGTGGATTCGCTGCGGCCGGTTGCAGCGCGCTTTTTTGAATGGTGCGGGACGTTTTTGCCCGACTTAGCGGAGGGTGCGCTTCGATATCAGGCTGGCGGATACAGCTTTCGAATTAGTCGCGGCTCCTTCTTTCAGGTGAATCGATTTTTAGCTGATCAGTTGGTGAACGAAGTAATTGGCGAAGCGCGCGGGAATAGGGCTGTCGATTTGTACGCGGGAGTTGGATTGTTCTCGCTCCCGCTGGTCAAGCGATTCAGCGCCGTTCATGCCGTGGAGCGCGGGGGTTCGGCATATCGCGATTTGGAGGCAAATGCGGCAGCGAGCGGAACGGAATTGCGCACACAAAAAACTTCAGCCGAAGCATTTTTGGCTGGCATCGAAAGCACTCCAGACCTGATTGTTGCGGACCCGCCCAGAGCAGGGTTGGGCAAAGAAGCAACGGGACATTTGTTGCGTATCACGTCACCCTTTCTGACGCTCGTTAGTTGTGATCCTGCCACACTAGCGAGGGACATTCGAAAGTTGCTCGAAGAATACCGAATTGAACGACTGACGATGGTGGATCTATTTCCGCAAACCTATCACTTCGAAGTGGTCGTACATCTAACAAGGAAATGATTAAGCGGTTTTTCGAAACCGCCCCGCCAAACCGCTCCACTTCCGAACTATCAGTTCAGCAATGTTGAGAGCGATGGCAAGTCCCAACAGCGCCGGCCAGAGTTGCCACGTTGTATAAATTGTGCGGCCGCCCGAATCGAACATGGCGTTGGGTGATGGACGGAATCGGCCACCTGTAAATGCCGAAATCTGCGCCAGCAGCGCTTCATTTGATCCATAATCCTGTAGTTCTTCCTGCTGTCGATAGAGACCGACTTCAGGGAAAGAGCCAGTCTCATTCACGGGACGAATGCGAAACAGTCCACGAACTTGACCGATGTGCAAGCGCCCGCGATAAAGACCCGGCGCTGCTCGTTCAATTGCAATCGGTTTTTGAAAGCCGTTTGGACCCAACACAAAAATGGCAGGAACTGTCGGCGGTTCAGCGACACCAGGCCCGAGACGATACGTGACCAAAATGTCGTCGTTAGCTGTATCAAATTGAGCACTCGCTTCGCTTCGATCAGCATGCGTCAAAAGATCGCGAGAGACATTGATCCAAAATTTATCGAATCCCGGCCAAGCAACCCAGTTTTCCGCCCACCGGCTTTTTGCGTCAGATGTAAAGACGGCGGCGCGCCCTAAGCCGTATTGCCAACGCACATACAACGGGTCTTTTTTCTCGTCATCAATGCTTAAAATCGTGTCCGCCTCCGGCTTTGCGACATAGCGCGCGTAACCTTTAAGTGGCGGCGCAGTGTCCATGCCGACCTCGCGAAGAATTTCTGCTTCGTGATCGACCTTCGCCGTCAGAGGCTTTTCCACTGCGGTCGAGCCGCTATATTCCTGAACGTCTTTAAGCAGAATCTGCTCCAATCCCTGTGGTTCATTCAGAAAATAGCTTTTGCCTCCGGCGATGGTCGCCACCTTTTCCAGATACGAGCGATTGACATCCTGTCCTAAGCCAACAGTAGAAATCGTTATTTGATGCTGGAGAGCTTCTCTGGCAAGGTCCATGCTGTCGCCTTCCTCCGAAATGCCGTCAGTGAGTAAGACGATGTGCTTGTACATTGCCTTCGAAGGCAGAACGCGCTTATAGGCTTCGGTCAATGCAGGCGCGATTTGGGTTCCGCCATCGGGCGTGATACCGGAAATCAAACGCTTAATAAGAGGCTTATCCTCGGCACGACGCATGGGGACCGCCCATTGAAAGGAATTGTCGAAGATAAGGACGCCGATACTATCAATAGGACGAAGGTGATCGACGACGCCGATCGCAGACAACCGCGCCAACTCAATTTTCCGGCCTTCCATGGATGAAGACTTGTCGATGATGAGAGCGACACACGTGCCTTCCGGCGTCTTCGGGGGCGCGAGTTTTGCCGGCAGAACGTTATCAAGAGCGTCCATCTGCTTGTCTTCCTTATAGACCTGGCGTTCGCCGCCAATCAGCAGCAAGCCGCCGCCATTTTTCACGTATTGATCCAAACGAGTTTTTTGACCTGCGCTCAAAAGATTCAAATCCAGATTGTTGAGAATGACAAGTTGAATGCCGCTCAGATCCTTATCGATGAGAGAGGTGTCTCGAGTGATGTCGAAGTCCGCTTCGGCGAAAGCTTGCATGAGATTGGCTTCCGTGCCCGGCGGATCTTGCGAAAGGTAGAGGATTTTCGCGCGCCGAAGCTGGATGGCTTGTTCGAATGGTATGTCGCCTAGCTGCGGTGCGGAGACCGTTCCTGAAATAGAAGTTGCGCCGCTTGAGTTCACGCGCGCGTGAATACGAACGACGTTCGGACCTGTCTTGAGATCGACTGAATTGCTTCCCAGATCCTTGCCTTCGGCGGCGACAGAAATCGTGCTCCGAGTCTCGCGCGGCGAATCGATTGTGAGGTCAATTGGGATCTGCTCCCCCGCGTAGGCTTCCCGCGGTATCGACAGCGATTCCAGGCGTAAACCTGTATTGCGGCGTCCGGCAAGCGGAATTGTGTCCACTGGGACGCGAAGACGCTGCAGTTCGGCGATGGCGCGGGCCGTACTGCCTTCATTCTCATTTCCATCACTCAACAAAATAAGCCGAGGAATGTAGCCGCTGGGGATTGCGGACATGCTGCCCGTAAGCGCCGCTTCGATATTAGTGCTGTTACCGGATTCATGCGCGGTGTTGACCAGGTGAAATGTACCTGCAATTTCCTCGGACGAAAGAGCCCGTGGTTGGCCGGCAAACGGAACTACCTTCATCCAGTTGCCGTGCTTGTGACGCTGCATGTCGACGATGAGCGAACCGGCGCGATTAAGATCTTCACGCGTGATGCTGTCCGAGGTATCGACCAGAACAACGGCGCCAGTATGCGTTTGAGGTAGGGTCGTGGTGGGCTCTGCCAACGCGATGACGATCGCAATCAGAGACAGACCTTTCAAAACCAGACCATGGTGACGCACCGATGAACGCCATAGGGAGAACATCCACCCTAATGGAAGAAGCAAGAGTACAAGGACGGCAGGATGAGCGAAGGTCATCGCGATACCAACTCTTCCTTAGCTCTCCCCCGACCGGATGTTGCAGTCGAGTCGGGAATGCCAGTTGACGTTCGAATCGGCGCAAGTCTTCGCAGCCTGCTGACACGCCGCCGGCCAAATAGCATCCACTCTGCGAGCAGCCCCAGGGCGCCTAAAATCGCAAGCCACTGCCAAAGGCCTACGGAACTTGCAGCCCAAACATCAACGGGCGGTAAACCAGAGGCCGAAGCCTTCGGCGGACGCCATTCGTGTTCGGCAACGCTAGGAAGCGTCAGCGACAAAAGTATTTCCCGTTGTGACGAAGCGATCCGAATGATTCCGGGATGGCCGGTGAAGAGCTGCAGGGTTTGATCGCGAACGGTAAACGGGACTGCCTCGCCCGCCGACGTGTTAACGCGAACCTTGTTGACAGGTTCGTTGGGATCAAGCGTTACCGTGGCGGAGCCTACGCGGGCCGCGGACAGCTCAAATATTCGCAGTGACTCCGGTGATAGCCAGTGAAAAAGGTTGGCAAAGAGCAGAGGAGTCGTAACCGCAAATTTCATCTGGCCTTCCAGCGGATCGAAGCCGATTACAGCGAGCTTAGGTCGCCCCGACGCTGCGGGTCGAGCTACGACGGCCGGGCCTTCAGTGAGGCTGCCGACGAGTATGTCGTCATCAAAAGTCTGAAAAACCTCCGCCGTTACCAGGCGCGATTCTTTTGCGCGCAAGCCGCTGCCAATGGCACTATTTGCATTCCACTTGTCCATGACGGCGTTCTCAACAACGGTCTTCACCGGTAGCGGAGAAGAATCTCTCGGCGGTTGAATCCAGAGGCTTGCTATCGCCGGAGCTTGACGTGGCGCTATCTGATCCAGCAGCATGACATCCGCAGGTGGATTTGGCTGGTATTGCGACGGAGCGTAAAACGTTGCCGAAAACCGGCGATTCGCTTCGAGCAGTGGCCGTAGCACTTCAGGTCGGGCTGTGTAGACCGCCAATCGGAGTGCCCCATTCTGGGGAAGCGCGAGCGCAACTGAGTTATCCGTCATCAACTTATCGGGCGGATCGATTTCGGCAACCAACTGGCCGCTGGTGTTCGTCACGAAGTCGTATTCCGCTACAGTTTCCTGCTGCGGCGCAAGGTAAAGCATGCGAGGAGCAAATACCGTTGTGTTAAAACGCGTCTTTAGGCGCACAGCGCGGCGCTGTAGTCCGTAGTTTTTGACAGTGATGTTAGCCTGCCATTCGTCAGCGGCGTCGTCGCTGCGTTTCACAGTCATCCGCAAAATGCCCGCATTTTCCCGGTTGAACGGAACGCTAAGAACACGCAGATTCGGAATGTTCAGTGGGCCGGCATCCTCGGAGTCTACCTGTCCCGGTCCGATATAAACAATTTCTCCGAGCTGACCACCCGACCAGTTCTGTGCCTGCTGCGCATAGGAGAGCGCTTGCCGGATATTCAGCGCCGCCCACCCCGGAGTCGCGTCGCGTATCGCTGTGCTAACCTGCCGCCGATTCACGGTAAACGGAGTAACCGGTGTAGCCAAAGCATCAGCGTTTACAACCATGGCCCGATCGTGAGCCGGAAGACCAGCGATGTAAGCAAGCGCCAAGCTTTTCTCGCGGTCAATAAGCCGCGTGCCATCCTGAACTGCAGCCGACCATGCGGAGGTGTCGAGCAACAGCACGTGATCACGACCTGCGCGCTCACGCTTACCCCACTGCAACTGCGCTATCGCAAGCAGTAATAGAACAAGACTGATCAGTTGCAGAATTAATGACCAAGGCTCGCGCACACGTCGACGCGCTTGTTTTTCTTCCGCGCTGGCCGCGGAAGTCCAGAATCGCAGCGTTGAGACTACTTTTTTGCGCTTGGCGCGATCCAGCAGATACAGGGCGGCAATAAGGCCACCCAACGCGCCCAGCAGTGCTAGAAATTCGCCTGCTGTGAGATTTAAGAAAAACATGTTGCGCTCAGTTGACTTGGGCGACAGTCATCGGACCGAACATTGCGTCTTCTATCGTCAAATGGGTTGAGAAGCCGGCATAGCGGCCGCCATTGCGCAACGCCAACTTCTTCAG
>DASREJ010000251.1:0-3107 GCA_035652115.1 Bryobacteraceae bacterium | reverse complement strand
TTCGACGACCTTTCGGTCTTCAATGCGGAAGTCTCTCGAGTGACATCCGCCACTGGAAGGAACGAACGGCAGCGAAATTACCACACCGTTCGGTTCGTTTCGGGTATCCAACCTATAGACAAGAATTTGCGCTGTAGTCGGAAATGCGCTTGTTAGTTCTCCCACCTTCTTGCTCAAGTTTACGAGCCAATGACTTGATCGCGCTTTGAACACGATCAATTTGTCATCTCGAAGCGCGAAGTCGATAGCTACAGCTGCCTCAGTTCCAGGCGCAGCAGCCCAAAGAGTGCCCTTTGTCCAAATAGCATTTGTGTAGTCGTAATTTGTAACGAGGACATCCTCGAGACGGTCTCCGGCCATGACAGGCCAAGTGAAACTTAAAACCACAGAAACAACGACAAAAGCTAGAGCTCGTGTCATCCTCCGCCTCCTACCACTTGGAAGTTCTTGGGATCAGCAATTGCATTTGGAAAGTACCTGATCTCGCCGGCTGGGGTTCTTATGTAAGAGCCAATAGGGTAACCAAGTTTTCCGTTAATGAATTTAAGTTGATCGATGTCGCCGCCGTATTGTGTGCTCAGCCATTGATCACCGCGATCCACTCCGGAAAAAACGAAGGCTGCTCGGGGACTGACCGAGACCGAGGTGCAGACAACCACTTGGCTCAAACCGTGTGCCGAGCCGTTTTATCTTGTCGTCCGCCCTTTAGCGGCCCTTTCTTCCGCGCCAGTTCCGTCCGCCTTCTCCTGACAGGCGAACACCCCGCCGCCACCAAGCAAAATGCACGCGCAAAACACGCCGCGAGAATGCACGGCGGACAGCGATTCCGGTGTCGATGCAGGAGCAAAATCGCGCGGCCGACACGTCGATTCACGACCGGATTCATATCGCTCGATGCGCAAAATCCGCACTGTAACCGGTTAGTAGATGCCAGCCCTGACGCCGGAGATTTCATATGTCCGACCGAACCAGCTCGACACTATGACAGCATAAAATCGGTCGCTGTGATCCGGGTCGGCAACTTCAACTTCGTAGCTCTTCCACAAACCGAGATCTCGATGCTGGGCGACATTTAGCACGACCAGGCGGTTGCCCTTGCCCTGCAAGACCGTATTTCGCAATCGATGTAGCACAGCCGCATCGGGTATCCCGGAGAGCGTTCCGTCAAACGATGCAGGGGAAGAGATCGCATCGCGCCAGACGTGAACTAGGTGCTCAAAAACATCCTGCGGGACGTTGTTCGTCGCCGCGTAGTTGATCGAAGCAGGTGATGGGCAAGTGGATTCGGAGACCCGCATATATGTCTGCGGAGGCGTTGTTGTGCGTTCCAAACGTGGCGGATTCGTGCGCGATAGATTGAGTTCATATTCCGAGTAACGGCAGATATCTCCGTCTCTCGTGATGCTGCTTGCTCCATAGTATTGTGGATGATCGCCACTACCACACACGCGCACAAAAAGCCCTTTAGAACGGTCCAGATAGTCTCGCACGAACTGCGCCGCATGAGCACTAGAGCGATCAAAGGTTTCGCACGCCACGAGTTGCGCGTGCGCAGGCGCCACTATCAAAGGCAGCAATACGAGTGCAGAGGCAGCGATCAGAGATTTCACAAGTTAGCCCTCCTTAGTGCCCATACGCATTAAGCAGGTTTTGTCGTTCGCCGGGCTGCAATGTGATGGGCGTGCTCGGAAGATCAAGGGGATACATAAGCGTCCCGATTGCCCCATTGTGTCCAAGACCAAGGTCGTGACTGAACTCGTGGGAAACGACCACGGAATTTGTTTGCCAGCTATTTCCATAGAGGTTCAGCACGCCGCAACAAGCATCGCCTAGCTTGCTGTAACCACCCACCGTGACCGCAGAATAGAAATTAACGTCCAAAACTTCGACGCCGGAGAAAGGAACGTAGCTCAAAAAATCCTGCCAACCCGTCGCTTGCGAGAACGTCAGATTGAGCGAATTAGCTTTCGCGAAAGTGACCAACTGGTCCATGACGAGGCCACAACTGCTACCGCTGCAATCAACTGGAATGTTTCCGCAGAGGGAATTTCCGCACGTCGAAACGCCAGCAAATTTGGAAAGATCAACTGTCGCATCGTCACCAGTCTCCCGCACCGAACCACCAGTGCGAAGGTCTTCTTCACTTAGGCTACTGGCCGCATACGCGAACGCGCCAGTGATTGCTCCATTTGCGAACTTGCCGCCGCCGAGCACGGAGGCGGCCCCGCCGGCGATGGCGGAGGCCAGCATGTGGCCGGGATCGAACGGCCCGCCCGACCATGAGCCGGCCAGGCTGCCCACGCCGCCGGCCAGGAATCCACTGCCAAAATTGCCGCCCTCGATGGTGCTGTTGAGCCCGCCCACGAAGCCCTGCGTGATGAAGTTGCCCGCGAGCGGATTGCCCAGCATGTCGGCGGCGGAAAGTGCCCGGCCCAGCGGCGCGCCAACCGCCGCGAACAGTGCGCCGGATATGCCGCCGAACAGCGCGCCTTTCAGCACGCTGCCCCCGGTGATGCCGGCCGAGATCGCGCCCGCCACCGCGCCGCTTCCGGCGGCCACCGCAATCGCGCTCAGGTTGAAGCTGGCCGCCGCATCCATGAAGTCCGCGAACGTCGCCCACGGCCCGATCAACTCGGGCGCGAAGACAATGTTGGCAACCGACGCTTGAGAGATTCAATGTTTGGCCGATTAGTGCGTTTTCCTGTAGCGTTCCCGATCATCCAAGCTCTGAAGAGCAGATTTGGCCAAGTCGACGAGCTCAGGCGGGCCGTCAGAAATGACTTGATTTAGCCAATACCGCGCACGAATTTTACTTAACTGATCATCTTCGACTGCAAGTCGTGCACCGAGATCATAGCGCGCATTTTTATCTCCGTTTTCAACTCTGATTTCGGTCCAGAACGTCGCTTTTGGGTTATCAAGCTTTATCATCGCGTAATAGGTTGCCAATCTATGCGCAGCTTCCCTTGAACCTGCCATCGCTTGACGCTCAAGCTCGGGAAGGCTTGCAGGGCCAATCACTGCACCCTGTTCGGGAAAGATGATCTGGGATTTCTTTGCTTCCTCTCCGGCTTGACACAGGAAGGAAGTGGTCACCAACGTGAGGA
>DASREJ010000250.1:0-7875 GCA_035652115.1 Bryobacteraceae bacterium | reverse complement strand
CGTATCCGCTTGCAGCTTGGGCCGAATTCGATTACGACGGCGCACCCATCCGTATCGGCCAGTATGTTCAATCTGTCCAGCAAATCACGGGGGAGGGCACCGTGCTGCAGCCGCTGGTTGTTGCGCCGGCCATCAGCGTTGCCATCGCGCCACGCGCCGGTATCGTGCCACTAGACGAAAAGTCGTTTCCTGTGACAACTGTCGTGCACAGCAATGTGAAAGGGCCCGCGAAGGGAACTATTCGCCTGGAATTGCCGGAGGGCTGGAAATCGCAACCATCGTCCGTGGACTTTTCAACTTCTGATGACGGGCAAGACCAATCACTGACGTTCCAAGTGTCTCCCGCAAATTTAGTTGAAAAGCCGTATCGTATTACCGCCCAAGCCAACTACGACGGCCACAGCTACACCGAAGGCTACGACGTGACGGGATATCCCACGCTTCGTCCGTATTTTCTCTATCGGCCGGCTACTTATAAGCTTTCCGGCGTTAACGTTAAAGTAGCGCCCGATCTGAATGTTGCCTATGTGATGGGAAGCGGTGATGATGTGCCATCGTCGCTAGAACATCTTGGCGTTCACGTGACCTTCCTCGGTCCGGCTGATATCGCTACCGGCGATCTAAGTAAATACAACGTGATCCTTCTCGGTGTCCGCACGTATGCTGCGCGTGACGATCTGCGCACTTATAATAGCCGCATTCTCGATTACGTTAAGAACGGCGGAGTAGTCATCGTCGAATACAACACGCCTGAATTCGATCACAATTACGGACCGTATCCCTACAGCATGACCTCTAACCCCGAAGAAGTTACTGACGAAGCTTCAAAGGTGAATATCCTTGATCCCTCGAATCCAATATTCAATTGGCCCAACAAAATCACCGAAGCGGACTTTGGAGGTTGGGTGGAAGAGCGCGGCTCAAAGTGGATGAAGACTTGGGATCCCCATTATGATGCTCTTTTGGAGACCCACGATGAAGGGCAAGCGCCCCAAAAGGGCGGCCTTCTCTACGCAAAATACGGCAAAGGAATCTACATTTACAACGCCTATGCGTTCTATCGCGAACTGCCCGAAGGCGTTCCGGGCGCTTATCGCATTTTCGCGAACATGATCAGCTTGCCTAAGAATCCTCAGCGCTGATGCAGGCACTGTACCGCTATTGTTTGGCGTGCCTGCTGGGAAGCGCGCTGACCTCATACGCTCAAACCCCGGCCGCCGACCTGCTGAAAGAAATTATTCGGATCGACAACAGCAATCCTCCTGGGAATGAAGGCAAGCTTGATGAACTACTCGCTGCGAAATTGAAGCCACTCGGTTTCGAAATTGACATCATCCCGACTCCGCAACCGGGGAAGTCGCACTTGATTGCCCGTCTGAAGGGCGACGGGAGTGCCAAGCCAGTTCTTATTGCCTCGCATGCCGACACTGTCGGCGTCGAGCGAGAAAAGTGGAGTGTCGATCCTTTCGCCGCCGTTGAAAAGGACGGCTATATCTACGGTCGCGGCGCTATAGATTTCAAGGGCGGTATCGCTGTGTTCGGGGAAGCCGTTATGGAACTGGCCAAGAACAAAATTCCTCTCAAACGCGACGTCATTTGGCTCGTTGAAGCTGACGAGGAGAGCGCTCCATACAATACCTCATGGCTGGCCGAGAAGAATTGGGAAAAGATCGATTGTGAGTTCGCGTTAAACGAAGGCGGGTGGATCATGAAGCGCTCCGATGGGAGAGTGCGATACATCAGCATCTCGACTGCGGACAAATCGAGCGTGACTTTGCTGCTAACAGCACACGGCACATCAACCCACTCTTCGATGCCGAGGCCGGACAACGCCATCTTTGCTTTGGCGAACGCGCTGGCAAAGCTGTCACATTACGAAACAACGCCAACATTGACCGCCAGCACAAAACGCTTCTTCCTGACATTGGCGCAGACGAGCGAGCCGCCCATGTCGACGTACTATTCGAATCTGGTCAACAGCAACGATCCGGCCGTCGTTGCCGAAGCTGCGCGGCAAATCAGCAAAGATGTCCTTCTTCATGCGATTATGCGCAATACGATCGCTCCCGTGCTGCTTAACGCTGGTTTTCGTTCCAACGTGATTCCCGGCTCTGCCGAAGCGACCATTAACATGCGCGTAATCCCTGGCACAAAGCCGGAAGATATGATCGCGGAAATTAAAAGAGTGGTGGACGATCCAAATGTCGATGTTGCTTTGGCCCCGGCAAAAACACCGCAAGCTATCGCTCTCGCGCGGCGACAGGAGCGTGTTCAGGGGGTAAAGGAGTCTTCGACTGATACGCCCTTGTATCAAAGCCTGGCGAAAAACGCGGCCGCGCTTTGGAATGCCCCTGTCACGCCCTATCTGTTCCAGGCCGGTACCGACGCTATCGCGTGGCGCAGTCGCGGCATTCCGGTGTATGGCGTCTACCCGTACCCGATTACAAATGAGGATTTGAGCCGGATGCACGGCAACGACGAACGCGTTCCTGTCCAATCCCTTGAACAGGGCAAAACCTGGATCTATAAGACGCTCGTCGACGTGGCCGCGCGCTAACTCTGGTCGGTCATCTTAGCCAGCACGGCCGGCAATGTCGTCGCTCTGTTATCAACTGATCCGTGCTGCAGTCCTGGCGCAATCGCCAGCACTTCTTTGTGATTCTCAAACCACACCAGGAATCGAGACTGTTCCGCGCCCGCCAACCGTTGTTGATTGATCCAGGTGTAGTACGCGCCCATGTTAGCGTCGACCAAAGATCCTTGAGGATCAAGCTGGGGCGCTTCCTTCACGCCCGCCAGCAGATCGCGCATAGATTGCTCGTGTTGTCGAGGGGTAAATCGGGCCAAAAGCGTCAGGGGCTGAGCTCGCCGCAGCGCCTCTCGTGCCGTCCACTGCACAAACGTCGTGCTGAACAGTTGCGTTCCGGAGCCCTCCGTAAGCACACTCACCTGAAATCGGTTCAACACGCCCGCTTCGCCGTTTCCTGGAAGGCCAAAATCTTCGGGACGCATACGGGCGAGCAGGCTTCTTAGATATTCGGGTCCGCCGTTGCCGGGCTGCATAACCTCCCGCATCTTGTCCACTAATGCAATGCGAACCTGATCTAGCCCGCTGTAGCAAACCGCTGTAATTCCCGGCTCGGCCTGATTCTTTGCGCCGTCTATGTACCAATGTCCGAATGGAATTGGGTAGCGTGCCGCGCGCTGTCGCACGAGATCGAGTAATACCGCTCGCCCGTTCGCAGCGTCTACATTGCTAAAGTACACACCTTGTGGCCGCAACTTTCGAAAAAGCGGAGATGTGGCTTCTGCGACGCCGCCCCCCACGATGACTATGCCCAATCGATAAAATGGCAACACCGGTTTCGGAGTAGCGGCGTGCACCTTATCGACATACCGCAGAGATGCAGTTCGAAATCCGTCCATCTGATGCGATGTCCATAAATGCGCGCTAAGCCGTTCTGAAAATCCAGCCGGATCATTGATCCAATCCAGGTTCTCCAAATTGGAACTAAGGCTGAGTTGTGCAAATGGCTGCAATTCCGCCACGCGCTGCTGCGGTGTGAGTGACGCAAGATACTTGAATTGGGAGTCTATCTCCCTACGTTCGGCGGGAAACTTCCAGTCGTAGCCAATTAATTCGCGCAGTAATAAAGGCGCGAACGCTAGTGGAAGCTCTCGTAACAGTGCAATGTTCTCAACGGCAATTTGCCGAGCCAGCGGCGGATACTTCCCAAACTGTTGCACATCGAGGGTTGATGGCTGCATACTAGGTAAGCTCCGCCACCGGTTTTCCCTGTGAAAACCGCGCTGAAAACCCAAGCAGTGAACCGATGGTTGGCACCAGATCTGTCGATTCCAGTGGGCGGTCGATCACTGCGTTCTGCCGCACTCCCGGCCCCAGGGCCATCATCCAGGTCGTGCGCGACAGCGCATCGCCCGTACGGTGATGCTGAAAACCGTTTCCTCCTGGGTCGGTATCCGAGTCGCGCCCGAAATCGGGAAGGATAAACATCGTCGTCTTCCCGGCATATTCCGGTTCGCTCTGTATGGTCTTCCAGATTTCCGCACACAAGCGATCGCAGCGTCGGATGGCATCGATATACAGAGAATACGCGCCGGAATGAGCAATATCGATGTCGTGCAGCGTGATCCACAAGAGGCTCGGCGCAAGTTGGTGCATCAGTTGATGCGCTATATAGACGGAGAGTTCGTCGGGGCTTGCCACGTTGCGGGCATGTGTTGTGAACTCAGACACGGACATCTTCAGAAGCTCGGCCATCTCGTGCAGGTCCACGCGATTGCCTGCGAGTTCCGGAGTGTAGAGCGGCGTCTCGTAGTTGTCTCGCAATAGATGTTCGTACTGCGGTTCGCCTGCACCCTGCAATGCCGCGGAGAGGAGACGTTTCGGCAGGATCACGCCTGCGCCCAAACCCTCGCCATAGAGCCGGTTTCCGCTTTCGCCGATGCGATTAAATCCATTGCTGGGCGCAACCACCCATGTATCGGTAGCGGGCCGGTTCAGATCCTTGCGGAAATACTCGAACACCGTCGGATTATTCGGTGGAACGGCTGCAAAGTTATTGAATGTCTCGTAAACGCCCGTCGCCAGACTCGCGGTGGCCACGTAATGCCCTAGAATTCCATGGTTCACCACCTGCGTGAAGAAGCTGGCTTGAGGAATTAATTCGTTCAACAGATGAGGAATGTTTTCCTGGCCGTCCGGCATGAACGTCTCCTCGTCGCGCGCGCCTCCGCCAAAGGTCACGACAACTATTTTTTTGGCAGTTGTCCGCGCCAGGGTCCTGACCGGAGCCATGCTGAACAGGGTTGCGCCAGCGCTCGCACCCGTCACCGTCCGCAGGAAATCTCTGCGATTCCAGGAAATCGATTGTGAGCTATGCGCGTTTCTCATCTCACTCAAAGCGATACACGCTGACTTTCTCTATCTCAACACCTTGTGGCGAAAAGCGCCAGAACTTCCCTTGATCGTTTTCATCGCCGTTCAGTCGCCGGCCCGGTTTCCACTTGCCATCGGTAAAAGTCCCCTCTTCGACATACCCGACACCCGCATGTGGCGCGCCGCTCGATCTTGGTACAAACGAGACTCGAAACCCGCTGCCCGCGCCGATGAACTCGTTCGGCCCTGTCGCAATAATTAGGCCAAATCCTTTCTTTGCCTCCGAGCCAAAGATCTGGTCCAGACTGACGTTGAGCCGATACCCGTTCATATCCACAATCATCGAAGGGTTCGCCTGATCGAGCAGGAATCCAATCATCGATCCGTCGTTCTCGTGACTTGTAATGAGCGGCGCCAGTTCCGTAAGCACGCGATAGCTTTTCCCTAAATCGTTTGCCGAATCGTTCCATGAATCAATACCGAAAGGCGAGAATCCAATCGCACCATTCCCGAACGCATAGAATGCATTCGCTCGTCCCGTCGTCCCGCCGGCCGCTTCCGGTATAAAAAGCGGATTGCCAGCCCGGTGATACCAATTGCACCAATCCGCAAAATTCGGCCGATAGATGTCCGGCGAGTAGATGTCGATCGACGATCCAGCCGCTTTCCAAACGTCAACCACTCGCGGTTGGGGTCCGCCACTCGGATAATCTCCCGGCGGTGTTGTCGGTCCCGCCAACCACGTGTTCACGTACATCGGCAACGGATATTCTGCCTTTCCTGCGGCTGCCACGTGATTTATGTAATGGCCATAATTCCAGGCCATGAAGATCTCATCGGTTCGATAGGTTTTTCCGAAAACCTGTTCCCATGTGCCCGCGGATCGGCTGCCATTGCCGTTCCATAGATCGCGAAGCTCGGGGAAAAGGTCTTCACGATGCTGCTTTAGATAGGCGGTTAACTCGCTCGGAACCGCCGATTCAAAGGCTTTATTGGCAGCGGTGCTATAGTCGCGCGTGTCGCCTAAGACGCCCACCTCGTTTTCCACTTGCATCATCAACACGGTGTGGTTCTGGCCGTCGATTTCTTTGAGGTGATGCATAAGGGCGGCAAAGGCACGGGCATCGGCATCCATCGTCTGCTTCCCCAACGGGCTCAAGATCTCCACCGGACGCCCATCGTTTTCGAGAACTCGTGGGAAACGTTGCGTATCCTCTTTCACCCATACAGGCGCGTAGCTGGACATCCCATTTTTCCAACTCGCCAGCCACAAAAAAACGATATGCAAATTGCTCGTGCGGGCGTCTTGCATCAAACCATCTACCAGGCTGAAATCAAAAGCGCCCTCTTTCGGCTCAATCAATTCCCAGGAAAGCGGAGTTAGCACGGTGTTGAGCGGGATCGCCGCCAATCGCGGCCACTCTGGTCTCATGTGTTCCAGGCTCGATGAACTGGAATTATGCAGCTCCGCAGCAAACATCAGAAATGGCTTGCCATCCACCATCAACAAGGCATTCGAGCCTTGCTTGACTAAATGCGGAATCCCGTCAGTTTGTGCAAACACATTGGCGCAAACGGCAAGCGCAAGCAAAGTAACCGGCTTCATGTCAACGCACTAGGTGCACCAGAACCGCAGTACTATCGAAATCACCTTTCAACATAAGCTGCAAACCATTATTGTTCAAGTACGCGCCGCTGTACTCTGTGCTTCCGCCAATCAGTTTTCCGTCAATCGATTCAACTCGGTAAATCGAACGCTCATCCAATCCGATCAAGCGAATCATGGGAGGCAGTGTGCTGTATTCCTGCGAGTGGCGAAAAGCGAACAGCACCGCTTCGGCCTTATTCGCCGCAACGTACTCATTCGCCGTTGTGTCGTTCGTTCGCGGTGAAAGTAGCCGGTATAACTTCCCAAACTGCACAGTCGAACGAATTTGTTTATAGAGTCCAATCATCCGCGTGGCGAGCGCAAAGTCAGCATCAGTCCATTTATTCAGATTCGCGCCAATACCCAGAGCACCCTGCATCGCCACCAAAAATCGATATTGAAGCGGCGTGTTGCGTCCATTCATATTTGGTACGTCCGTGACCCACGCGGACATCAATTTCGCGGTGTACGCCTGGGAGAAGCCTTCCTGAATGCGAAGCCGGTCGAACGCTTCTGTGTTGTCGGATGTCCAGAATTCATCCACATATCGCAGAATGCCCAGATCTACGCGTCCACCTCCTCCCGAGCAAGATTCAATTTCCAGATTGGGGTGTTTGGCTCGCAATCGCGCCAGAATGTCGTACAAATTCAGAACGTACTTCACCCAAATCTCTTTCTGCTCATCGGGGCTGACCTCCGGCCAGCCCGGTTCGGCAAAGGTGCGGTTCATGTCCCATTTGAAGTAGCGGATATTGTATTGGCTCGCCAGTTTGTCCAGCACATCGAAGATGTAATCTCGTACATCGTCGCGCGCCAGGTTCAACACCAATTGATTGCGCAGTTCGCTGCGTGGCCGCCCCGGAAAGTTCATCACCCAATCCGGATGCGCGCGGTACAGATCACTATCCGGATTAACCATCTCCGGCTCAACCCACAGTCCAAAATCCATTCCGAGCTTGTTCACATACTCAATCAAACTGTTCAGACCGTGCGGAAATTTTTGTGGATTCACTACCCAGTCGCCAAGACCTGCATGATCATTATTCCGTTTGCCGAACCATCCATCGTCCACAACGAATAACTCCACTCCGAGCTTCGCCGCTTTCCCGGCGAGCGCCTTCTGGCCGTCTTCGGTCACATTGAACTCGGTTGCTTCCCAGGAGTTGTAGAGCACCGGACGCGCCCGCGCCTTTATTTCGCCCGGTTCAATTGACTCAAGCTCCAGCTTCTGCAGCAGCCGAGATGCTTCGCCGAAGCCCTGGTTTGTGAAGCCGCCGTAAAAATGCGGCGTTTCTAATTCCTCCCCGGCGCCGAGTAGGTAAGCGAA
>DASREJ010000249.1:0-33312 GCA_035652115.1 Bryobacteraceae bacterium | reverse complement strand
CGCGTACTTCATCTTTGTAGAAAGCCGTAAGCGGCTCGATGATTTGCCCGCCGTCAATTAACGCCTGAATTCCGGCGACTCGATTGTGATGCGTCTTGATCAGATCGGCTTTTGCCGTACCGCCGGACTCAATCGTATCGGGATAGATAGTGCCTTGGCCGAGTATCCAGTTTCCGCTCAAGAAGTGCTCAGTTGCCAGAATCCTTTCCTGCACTTTGACGAACTGTTCGCCAATCGCGAGCCGCTTTTGTTCGGGATCGTGGATACCGTCGAACGCTGCCAAGAATTCCTGTTGAGCATCGTCCACAAGGAAATGAGTTGCGCCGAGTTCCTTGAAGGCGTTGCGCACAAAATCGGTTTCGTTCTTGCGCATAAGGCCCGTGTCGACATAAATACCGTAGACCCGGTCAGCGCCCAATGCTCGTAGACACAGTGTGTATGCCACCGTCGAATCCACGCCGCCGCTCACAAAAAAGAAAACGTTGCGATCTTTTACCGTTGCGCGGATTTGTTCTTCGATGAGAGGAAGCCGCTGCGAAATATCCCAATCTTTGACGGCTTCGCAGATGTCGAATACAAAATTCTCCAAAATGCGAGTACCTGCATGCGTGTGAGCGACTTCAGGGTGGAATTGCAGCCCGAACACTTTGCGGTCCGATGACGACATCGCTGCTATTCCCGACGTGTCGGTCGACGCAATTACTTTGAAGCCGTTCGGAGCAGCTTGTACCGTATCGCGATGGCTCATCCAAACCTGTGAATGTTCGACTCCATTCCAAAGCGGATCTGGAGCGGTCACAGTGAGATGTGCGATTCCAAATTCTCCGCGTTCCCCTTGCCGCACGTTGCCACCTAAATGTCGTGCGATGAGTTGGTGCCCGTAGCAAATGCCGAGCACAGCCGTGTCTATATTGAGAATCCCCGGATCGATGTCGGGGCAGCCCGGTTCGTAAACGCTCGCCGGGCCTCCCGAAATGATGATGCCCTTGCGCGATTTCAAGGCTGCCGCAGGCGTGTCGCTAGGTTGAACGTCAGCATAAACGCCTAGTTCGCGCACGCGCCGCGCAATTAGATGGGTGTATTGGCCGCCGGTGTCGAGCACCGTGATCTGAGGAGCCGTTATGGAGTTAGACAAACTTGAGCAGAGAAAGCTCGCTTATCGCAAACTCGCTCTTTGTTTTTCGTAGCGGTTCTTCGACATCGCCAGCAATTTTGCAGCTTCGGGCATGGCAACAATTGCCTTTTGAACCTCAGGATCTTGTTGTACGCCGATC
This sequence comes from Bryobacteraceae bacterium, assembly GCA_035652115.1. Taxonomy (GTDB): domain Bacteria; phylum Acidobacteriota; class Terriglobia; order Bryobacterales; family Bryobacteraceae; genus Bog-105. Next base: position 32,038 of record DASREJ010000249.1, on the reverse strand, counting down.
TTCAGCGAATCTTCATAACTGAACGCGGTGACGTACATCTCTTGACGAAGTTCATCACGCAGCCACGAATGGTCACGTGTCCAATCCGCTTCAGTGAAGTTGATTCCCTTCTTCATCAGAAAATCATGGAAGTCGTTTAAGAGATTCTCATCCGGAGCCCAGTTACTCGGAAGTTTGGTCGAATGATTCGAAAAATAAAAGGCCGAGAAATCAAAAAACGAATTCTTGCGCAAAGCCGCGAGTTCGAATGGATCCATCTTGGGCGCTTCGTACTTTTCGTCCGGAGTAATGCCGCCGCCGCCGTAGACCACGCGTCCCAAGTCGGTCTGCTTCACATCCATCGGATTATTCACTTGTGTCCGCTTGCCGTAGTAGTAATCAAGGAACGAGAGGTTCGAATAATCGCGCTGAATCAATCGTCCGCTCGGCGTATAGTAATGCTGCGTGGTAAGCGCCAAACCCGTGTTATCGCTCATCGGATAAACCGTCTGAACTAAGCCCTTGCCGAATGTCGTATCGCCTAAGATCCAAGCACGATCATGATCCTGCAGCGCGCCTGCCACAATCTCGGCGGCTGAAGCCGAATATCGATTTACCAGCACCACAATCGGGTAGCTCTCACCGTATTGGCTTCCGCGTGCCAGATAGGGTTTTTCGGCGTAAGCTCGGCCTTTATGAGAAACGACAACTTGGCCCCGATCCAGCCAGTGGCCCGCAACCGCTACACCTTCCTGCAATAAGCCACCCGGATTCTCACGCAGATCGAGAATCAAGCCCTTGATGTTCTGTTCACCTAGGTGCTTGAGGTTGTCTTCGACTTCCTTGCTGGTAGTTTCGGTAAATTGCTGGATTCGCATGTACGCGACCCCAGGTTTTACCCAAAACGCCTCATCAACGCTGTTCCTTGGAATCTCGTCGCGAACAAGATTGAAAGTAAGTGGTTTCGGACTGCCTTCGCGGCCCACTACCACCTGAACTTTGGTGCCCTTGGGGCCCTTCAGCATGTCGGCGATTTCTGTGCTGGTCGCGGTGTCAACGCGCTTATCGTTGATCTCTAACAGCACGTCACCTGGTCTGAGCCCTGCCCGATAAGCCGGCGTGCCTCCAAACGGATGAATGACCATCGTTTTGCCGGTACGGGGTTGTGGGCCAATCGTCATTCCCACGCCGAAGTATGCGCCGTGCTGCTCCTCGCGCAAGCCGGCGAATTCTTTTGGATCAAAGAAGTTGGAGTGCGGATCTAGCGTCCGCAGCATACCGGGAATCGCACCTTTATATATGGCCTTGTCCGGCGACAGTTTATCTGCGTAGTTTTGATCGACCACATCGTAGATCTTGGTGAACGATTCGATGCTGGCTTTCAGATCATCGTCCGAAGTAGGGCTTATGTTACGCTGCGCGGCCGAAGCCGTGAAAACCGTGGGTCCGAACTTACCGCCAAATAAGACACAAGCGGTCAAGAAAAGGGGAACAAATAGCAAATAACGCCGGTGGGACGACAATCCGACCTCCAGGTGAATCTGACTTCAGTATAGACGCACCAAACGACGTTAAAGCGCGATATAAAAAAGAATTAAAAACGGGGCTTATCAGCTAAACGGCCGCGCGGAAGCGTCTCGATGGCAACGTTTCGCTCCGGAGGCCCTTTTTGGGAATTTCATCCAGGCGCTTCACTTGGTCGCTTACGCAGACCAGGAACATTGGTTGTCGCGCATTTTTCAGCAAATCGATAATCCGGTCATGTTGCTCTTCCAGAAAGATCGATTTGCCGTCGGTCAATAGGTGCAGCTTGGAATCGCTGCCCATAACGTCAGCCAGCCGGCGTCCCATCTCGCGTTGCAGAAACCGCAAAACGCGCCGAATCTTCTGCAGTGAAAAGCCCTTCCGCCGCAGTTCCGCGATAACCGTGATCTCAATCACTTCTTCCGAGTTGTAGATGCGTTTGTGGCCTTCATGACGGGGAGAGACTACCTTGCGCTCGTCCCACCATTGCAACTGGCGAAGGCTCACCTGTGCGATCTTCGCAACATCCGTACTCGTGTACGTTCGCTGCCCCGGGGGTAAATCAGGACGAACTTTCCGCGTTTTGAACATGGCGCCCTATTTGTGTTTTGGAATTAACCGGCTCCCTGAATTTTACTAGACCTGCGCCAGGAGTCAAGCCAGATCGCCGTGCCCTAAAACACTCAACCGCCGCCGACGAATTGAACAATCTCTATTTGGGACCCGTTCGGCACGGGCGTCTTGCCCCAGTCTCGCTTGCGAACAATCGATTTATTCAGTTCTACCGCGACGCGATCGGCCGCAACTTCGAGTGCGTTCAGAAGCTCGCTGACGCTCAGATCTGCGGGAACTGATTTCCGCTCTCCGTTTACTACGATCTCAATCGAATCGTTCTGCACGAGAAGCTATCTTGCCTTATTATAGGAGCCGTTCCGAACGCCGAGCATTATGAGCGGATAGGTTGGTACTCTGGTATTTCGGTCCATGCCCACATCCTATGCGGAGACTTGGTTTCCGGTTCTGATCCAGATTCTAATTGCGTTAGTAGTCGCGTCGGCGATGATCGGGTTGTCAGCGCTGTTGGGCCGGCGCGTTCGAGATCCCATCAAGTTCATGCCATATGAATCGGGCATGAAGCCGGTTGGCAATGCGCGCGAGCGTTTCAGCGTCAAATTTTATCTGGTGGCGATGGTTTTCATTCTTTTTGATATTGAAGCTATCTTTCTTTATCCTTGGGCCGTAATTTATCGCCAGCTAAAACTATTTGCGTTTTTCGAAATGCTGCTTTTTATTGTTCTGGTGTTGTGCGGCTTCTTTTATATCTGGAAAAAGGGCGTTCTCGATTGGTCGAGTGACGAGCAGCGGCGTCAGAGGCATGAGGCGGAGACTCGGCGTGCTGCCTGAAGTTCTCAGCGAAAACGCAACGGCCCTTGCTATCTCGCAACAGCTTCCGGATGCTATCGTCGACGCGCAGATGGCTGCCGACGGTCCTGTGTTTTTTATCCGTCCGTCGCAGATTGTTGCGGTTTGCCGATTTCTGAAAGACTCCGGATTCGAACAGATAAGCGGGATCACGGGCGTTGATTGGTGGCCTAAAGAACCCCGATTCGAAGTAATCTACTTGTTGCATTCGCTGCGGCATAATGCGCGCGTGCGGCTGAGTGTTCGACTAGGCGAGCATGACGAGAGTGAATCCGTATGCTGCGTTTGGCGTGGCGCCAACTGGTATGAGCGAGAAGTGTTCGACCTATTCGGAATTTCTTTTCGTAATCATCCCAACCTGGAACGTATCATGATGCCGGCTGACTGGGAAGGTTATCCACTTCGAAAAGATTACCCCGTGCATGGCCATAAGTATTCGTATCAGGAAGAGTGAGAGCTCATGACCGAAGGCAAAACGCACGTCGCGTCCCTTGATGCGCAACACGAGCTCGCAGTTGAAGATCCGTCGGGCATAGAACTCGCCGATCAGCACGCTTCTGCCCGCAAAATGACCCTGAACATGGGTCCGCAGCATCCCTCTACTCACGGCGTGTTGCGAGTAGTATTGGAACTCGACGGGGAGACAATTCTCAAAGCCCGTCCGGAGATCGGTTATCTTCACACCGGAATAGAAAAAGAATGCGAGGTAAAGAAGTATCAGCAGGTGGTGCCGCTCACCGACCGCGTTGATTATCTTTCGAACCTCAACAACAATCTCTGCTACTCGCTTGCCGTTGAAAGATTACTGGGTCTGGAAATTCCGCCCATGGCCCAGTGGATGCGCGTCATGCTTTGCGAATTGACGCGAGTTTCCAGCCACCTCATCTGGTTGGGCACTCATGCGCTGGATATCGGCGCTATGTCGGTTTATTTTTACTGCTTCCGGGAACGCGAAGAGATCATGAAGGTCTTTGAAATGTTCTCTGGCCAGCGCATGATGACCAGTTACATCCGGCCGGGCGGCCTCGCGCTGGAGCCTCCGCGCGGCTGGCACAAGGTAGTTTCGAACTTGCAGGAACGTCTTGCGCGCGGCATCGACGAGTATGAAAACTTGTTGGCTTCAAATCCGATTTGGGTCAATCGCACCAAGGGAGTTGGTATGCTGCCGGTCGATACAATGATCGAACTCGGGGTGACTGGGCCCATGTTGCGAGCTGCCGGAGTAAAAACGGATGCTCGCAAGGATTTTCCGCACTCCAGTTATGAGCTGTTTGACTTCGATGTGCCGACGCGCAAAGCCAACGACGTTTATGCACGCTTTGAAGTTCGGATAGAAGAGATGCGGCAAAGCATGCGAATCGTCAAGCAGGCGCTGGACGGCATGCCCGCGGGCCGCTGGCAGGCCGACGCACCGCACATTTTGCTGCCTGATCGCGAACAGATGAAGACCCAAATGGAGTCGCTCATCTATCACTTCAAAATCGTGACCGAAGGATATCGTGTGCTGGCCGGTTCCGTATATCAGGTGGTGGAGTCACCTCGTGGCGAGCTCGGCTATTACGTTGTGAGCGACGGTACGGCAAATCCGCATCGTGTCTTCATGCGGACTCCCAGCTTCGGCAACTTGCAATCGCTTGGCGCGATGCTTGAAGGCGTTCTGATAGCGGATTCAATTGCCGTGATGGGCAGTATGGATTTCGTGCTAGGAGACGTGGACCGTTAGCCATGACTTTTTCTCCGGAACTGGAAGCGCGATTCGCCAAGCTCTTGGAAAGTTATCCCACGGGGCGTCAGCGATCGGCGGTAGTTCCCATGCTGCTTTACGCGCAGGATGAAATCGGTTGCGTTACGCAAGAGCTCGTTGAAGAGGTGGCGCATCGCTGCGGAGTTACTCCGCTGCAAGTGGATGAAGTCATTGGCTACTACTCCATGCTGCATCGTAAGCCGCTCGGTAAGTACCACGTCCAGGTTTGCACTAATATTGCATGTCAGGCTGTGGGCGCCGAAGAACTTTGGGACCATGCCTGCGAACGCTTGCGGCTCGGCAATAAAGAGGTTTCGCCGGACGGATTAATTTCACTCGAAGAAGTGGAGTGCCTGGGTGCCTGCTCGTGGGCGCCGGCAATTCAAATCAATTACGATTTTCATCACCACGTCACGCCAGAGCGATTTGATCGGTTGATGGACGCGCTGGCTAACGGCAGCTATTCGAAAAAGGCTTCCTGAGAATTAGCGATGCGTTACAACGAACCCAGTCCACTTGAGCAGATGATCATTTCGTATCGGTTCGATCTTCCGAACTCAACTTCGATTGATACGTATCTCGCCAATGATGGCTATGTCGCCGTTAAAAAGGCCCTCGCGATGACTCCTGAAGCCATAATCGAGGAACTGAAAGTATCGTCACTGCGGGGCCGAGGCGGCGCCGGATTTCCTACCGGTATGAAATGGAGCTTTGTCCCCCGTAATACTGGCAAACCGACTTACGTAATTTGTAATTCGGATGAAAGCGAGCCTGGCACCTGCAAGGATCGCCTATTGATGGAAAACGATCCGCATCAGCTAATCGAAGGCATGCTGATCGCCGGTTGGACCATCAAGTCGAATAAAGGCTACATCTTTATTCGCGGCGAGTACCGCTATCTCATTGAGATCGTCGATCGTGCCATTGCCGAAGCGTACGAGCGGGGTTATCTGGGTAAAAACATCCTTGGCTCTGGTTGGGATTTCGACGTTTACACGCACACAGGCGCGGGTGCTTATGAATGCGGCGAAGAATCGGCGCTGCTTGAGTCGCTCGAAGGGAAGCGCGGCATTCCGCGATTGAAGCCTCCTTTCCCCGCAGTTGTGGGGGCGTTCCAATCTCCCACGATTTTGAATAATTGCGAAACTTACTCCGCTGTTCCGTGGATTTTCCGCAACGGCGGTGCTGCGTATGCGGCGCTGGGGACACCTAAAAACGGCGGCACACGGCTGATGTGCGTCTCCGGTCACGTTAACAAGCCTGGCGTTTATGAATTGCCGATGGGTTTCCCGCTGATGCGCCTAATCAATGAGATCTGCGGCGGCATACGAAACGGCAAAAAACTGAAGGCGGTAATTCCGGGTGGATCTTCATCGCCGATTTTAAAGGCGGAAGAATGCGACATCCCGTTAGACTTCGATTCGCTTGCCAAAGCGAAAACGATGGCGGGCTCAGGCGGTCTCGTTGTGCTCGACGAAGACACTGACATTGTTGCCGTCGCTTTGCGCACTATCAAGTTTTACGCGCATGAAAGCTGCGGCTGGTGCATTCCTTGCCGCGAAGGCACGACTTGGTTAAAAAAGATCCTGTCTCGTTTCCACGACGGCGGCGGACTCCAGAGCGATATCGATTTAATTGGCGAGCTCGCCGGTAATATGCTTGGACGCACGTTCTGCGCTTTGGGTGATGCGGCTGCAATGCCAACCGCCGCATTTATTGCAAAGTTTCGCGGCGAATTTGAGGCATATCTTAATAAATCGCGCTCCACGCAATCTGTGCCGGAACTGGCGGTTGTTTAAGGCAATGCTTAGACACAAAATGTACGAAATTTATGGCTGATCCTGTTAATTTCACGATCGACGGCCATCAACTGCAAGCAGCGCCGGGAACGCTGGTGATTAATGCCGCGAAACAGGCAGGTATTTCCATCCCCTCGTTTTGCTACTACGACAACCTTTCGCTGCAGGCGGCTTGCCGCATGTGTCTCGTCGAAGTGGAAAAGACTCCCAAGCTGCAGGTTGCTTGCACTTTGCCGGTTGCGGAAGGTATGGTAATCCATACCGATACTCCACAAGTTCATCAAGCGCGCAAGAGCATGGTCGAATTCCTGCTCACGAATCATCCGCTCGATTGCCCGGTGTGTGATAAAGGCGGCGAATGCGAGCTGCAAGACATGGCTTTCCGTTATGGCGCTGGCTTCAGCCGCTTTCGCGAGGCGAAGATCCATGTCGATGAGAAGCAGTGGTCGCCCATTGTTTTCTACGATGCTCCACGCTGTATCCTTTGTTACCGTTGCGTTCGCATCTGTGGTGAAGGACTAGGCGTCAGCGCACTGGGAATCGGGAATCGAGGCGCGGCTGCCGAGATTGTTCCCAACCGTGGCGACCATCTCGAATGCGACGAGTGCGGCCTTTGCATCGACATCTGCCCGGTTGGCGCGTTGACCAGCGGTACGTATCGTTATAAAACCCGGCCGTGGGAGATGGAACACGTCGGCACGATTTGCACACATTGTTCAAACGGCTGCAAGACGACTCTCGGTGTTCGAAACGGCCAGATCATTCGTGCTAACAATCGCGATCGTTCCGGTGTGAATGGCGAGTTTTTGTGCGTGAAGGGACGCTACGCATTTGACTTCTACGATCACCCAGATCGCCTGACTGCTCCGTTGGTGCGGCAAGGGGGTGAACTGCGGCCGGTCTCATGGGCGCAAGCCTTGGCTGTGGTGGCAAAACGTTTTTCTGAGATTCGCGCGAAAAATGGAAAGTTTGGCGTTATCGGCTCCAATCACACCACCAACGAAGAGAACTATCAGTTACAGAAGTTCGCGCGCCAGGTGCTGCGCACGTCCAATATCGATCATCACCGAACCGGTGATGTCGCGACCCTGCTAGACGCGCTAAATGGCCGCAGCAACGCGCTGGCCAGTACCGCGGATCTGTTTAATATAAATGCAGCGCTCATCATCGACGCCGATCTAGCCCAAGAGCAACCATTTCTCGCATTTCAACTTCGCGCGAACTGGCGCCTGCGCAAAGGTCACGTTTACGCTGTGACGCCCGGTCCGGTCCGAGAAGATAACTACGCTACGACCGTGCGTTCCGACTTCGGAAAGGAATTCGATGCTCTCGAATCTCTCCGCGAGCGTCTTGCAGCCGAGTCCGAATTAGCCATTCTCTTTGGTGCTGCAATCAGAGGCGAGGATGTTCGCCGCCTCGTTGCGTTCGGAGACTCCCTCGGGATTCCGGTTAAGTATGTGGCCTTGGTGGACTACTCGAATTCGCGCGGCGCGGCCGATATGGGACTACTTCCCGATCTTCTGCCCGGCTATAGACCTGTTTCCGAAGCGGGCCTTGGGCCCGGACTTGACTATGACCAGATCCTGGCTGCAGCCGACTTGAATGCATTATGGGTGGTAGGAGCGAATCCGCTCTCTCGTCAAACATTGGCTTCGGGTGATGCGTTCGTTGTCGTGCAGGAGCTATTCCTCACCGAAACCGCTCAGCGCGCCGATGTTGTGTTGCCCACCTTTTGCGCTTACGAAAAGAATGGGACCGTCACCAATGTTTGCGGGGACGTGCAAAAACTCAACCGCGGCCCCAAGACCATGGGTCCGAAACCCGACCTCGATATCATCGCGCTGCTTGCAAGAGAAATGCGAGAAGATTTAGGGCCGGTTAAAGTCGATCACGTTTTCGACGAGATTCGAAAATCGGTGCATGGTTACGCGGTTCCGCTTGGAATCATCGAAACAGGCGGCGCAGTTCAGGCTGTGCCTCTAAACGGCCACATTCAAATCCAATCCCGCCCGGAACTGATTCGTTCGGCCGGCAACACGCTTTATACTTCGGGAACGCTGGGACGATATTCTCAGATGCTGAATTCGGTGATCGAAGCGCCGGGCGCTCTGTACCACGATCCGCACAAGGCTCCGGTAGTGCGAAAAGGCAGCGTTCAGGTGGAAACGACAGAAGAATACAGATGAGCTTCTACATTATTAGCCTCATCAAGATCGCGATCGTTTTTGCTGTGTTCATGACCACTCTTGCTTATTTGCAGTGGGTTGAGCGCAAGGTACTGGCCCACATTCAATCCCGCACTGGTCCGCTGCGAGTTGGTCCTCACGGTCTGATGCAGCCGTTGGCCGACGTGTTCAAGCTGCTTACAAAAGAGGATCTTCTTCCGCCTTACGTCAATCGCTTTTTTTACTTACTGGCGCCATTTATCGCGGTTTCTCTCGCGCTGATTTCGATTTCCATCATTCCGTTTGGGCCGGAGGTTACTGTCTTCGGCTATCACACGTTCATGCAGATCAGCGACGTGAACGTCGGCATCCTATTTATCCTCGCGATTGGCGCAGTAAGTGTCTATGGCGTCGCGCTAGCAGGCTGGTCGTCGAACAACAAATACTCACTGCTAGGCGGTCTGCGGAGCAGCGCCCAAATGATCAGTTATGAGCTGCCTTTCACGCTGGTCATTGTTTCGCCATTGTTGCTTGCCAATCAATTAAGTTTTCGCGGCATAACCGACAGCCAGGCTGGCTACTATTTGGGCTTTATCCCGCGCTGGAATATCTTTCAGATGCCGTTCCCGCAGATCTTCGCTTTTATCATTTTTATGATCGCGGGCTTCGCTGAAACCAATCGTGTTCCGTTCGATCTGCCCGAAGCGGAGAACGAGCTCGTTGCCGGATTTCACACCGAATATTCCAGCATGAAGTTCGCCTGCTTCTTCATGTCAGAGTACGCGAACATGGTGACTATTACCTGCGTTGCCACTCTGCTGTTTTTGGGTGGTTGGCATCCCTTGTTCCCGGCGCCGTATTCAAATTGGGTGGCGACCGCTGTCTTTGTGCTTGCGGCCCTGATGTGCTTCTATCATGCGGCGCAACCGGCTCGCAAATGGGACCGCATTACCTTTCCAATCTTCGGCATCGCGTTTCTGGTTCTCGCAGCGCTGTTTGCGATTCCGTTATTTCAGCCGGTGCTGGTCCCCGCCTTCTGGTTTTTGGCTAAAGTCGGGTGCCTGCTGTTCACCTATATATGGGTGCGGGGCACGCTGCCGCGTTTCCGTTACGACCAGCTTATGAAATTCGCGTGGACCTTCCTCTTTCCCTGCGCCCTTATTAACCTGCTGCTCACGGCTTTCTGCGTGGCGATTTTCTAACCGCGGCAAAAATGGATACGGTTCTTTTCATCATCTTTGCGGTTGTTGCAATTGTTTGCGGATTCAACCTGATTTTCCAAAAGCATCCGATTTCGAGCGCGCTCTCTCTCATTGGCGTGATGAGTTCGCTCGCGGTTCTCTACCTGTTGCTTGGAGCGGAATTTATCGCTATGGCGCAGATGATCGTGTACGGCGGCGCTGTCATGGTGCTGTTCATCTTCGTCATCATGCTGTTGAATGCCGGGACGGAGAAAGCTAGCTCAAAATCCTGGTTTGCACAGTTTGCCGGGCTGCCGCTTCTTTGCTTGTTTGTGGCCGTGCTCGCGTTTTTGATTCGAGCTGCCTTGCCGGCGTTGCCTGATGTGCGTTTCGGCAGATGGTTCGGTGGTACGGCAGAGAACATTGGCAAAATGCTCTTCACGCAATACTTGCTGCCTTTCGAAGTGATCTCGATTTTGATTCTGATTGCGATACTTGGGGCGGTAGTTTTGGCGCGAAAGGAAATTGACTAGATGCTGCCCCCGGTTCCGCTCTCCTGGTATCTGATTTTGAGCGCCATTCTTTTTGCCTTAGGAGTCGCGGGCTTTCTCTACCGTAAGAGCATCATTACCGTGTTTATGTCGATTGAGCTAATGTTAAACGCGGTGAACCTCAGCTTTGTCGCGTTTTCGTACGAATACAGACGGATCGACGGTCACATCTATTCTTTTTTTGTGATGGTTGTCGCGGCCGCTGAAGCTGCCGTCGGCCTCGCCATTATCCTGACGGTTTTCAAGAATCGCGGGACGTTGCAAATCGACGAAGTCGATTCCATGAAGCTCTAACAAGACATGACCCTTTGGCTCATCCCATTTTTTCCGCTGATCGGATTTCTGCTCAACGGGCTGTTCGGCAAGCGCCTGTCGAAATCCGTTGTCAATCTGATTGCGATCGGCTCGGTGGCTGTATCTTTCCTTTACGTTGCCGCCTTGCTATTCAAACTTTCGCCGCTGACTACTGCGTATTCAGAGCACTACTTTACCTGGATACAAAGCGGATTCTTGCAAATCGGCTTTGATCTTTTCGTGGATCGCCTCACAGCCGTGATGCTTCTCATCGTTACTGGCGTTGGTCTGCTGATCCATATCTATTCGATTGGCTACATGGCGCATGAAGGTGGCTACTATCGCTTTTTCAGCTATCTCAACCTCTTCATGTTTTTCATGTTGTTGTTGGTACTTTCTTCCAACCTGTTGATCATGTTTGTAGGTTGGGAAGGCGTCGGTCTTTGCAGCTATCTGCTGGTCGGTTTCTACTTCACCGAGGACTACGCTACCAACGCCGGCAACAAGGCTTTTATCGTAAATCGCATCGGCGACTTCGGCTTCTCACTCGGGATTTTTTTGACAGTCATCACTTTCAAAACGCTCGATTTCGAGAAGATCGCCGCCGGAGTTGCGAACATGCCGGTCGAAACCACGGCCGGAGTGCTCACTGCGATCACCCTTCTACTTTTTGTTGGGGCTACTGGTAAGTCTGCTCAGATTCCGCTTTATGTCTGGTTGCCCGACGCAATGGCCGGACCCACTCCTGTCTCCGCTTTAATCCATGCCGCCACGATGGTCACGGCAGGCGTATACATGATTGCGCGTGTTTCGTTCCTTTACGATCATGCGCCGCACGCGATGAACGTCGTCGCGCTGATCGGTCTTCTGACGGCGGTCTTTGCAGCCACCATCGGCGTGACGCAGAACGACATCAAGAAGGTTTTCGCCTACTCCACCGTTTCCCAGCTTGGTTATATGTTTCTGGGTGTTGGGGTAGGCGCTTATTCAGCGGGCATTTTTCATCTAATGACTCACGCCTTCTTCAAAGCGCTCCTGTTTTTGGGCGCCGGAAGCATTATCCATAGATTAAGCGGCGAACAAGATCTGCGACATATGGGCGGCCTTCGCAAGGCCATGCCGATTACGTTCTACACGCTGGGAGTGGCGAGCTTGGCTATTTCCGGATTCCCTGGTTTTTCAGGCTTCTTTAGTAAGGACGCCATTTTATCTGCGGTCTACGCCCATTCACCGTGGATGTTCTGGATTGGTGTTTTCACTGCGGGCCTAACCGCCTTTTACGTCTTTCGTGCCTATTTTCTTGCATTCTTCGGCAACTATCGCGGTCATCATCATCCACACGAGTCGCCGGCTGTCATGACAGTTCCTCTGATCGTATTAGCCGTGCTTGCGGCAGGTGGCGGATTCATCAACGTTCCCGCCTGGCTATCTACCGTCTTTCCGCTTGCCGAGCATGCGAACGCGAGTGCGATGATCATCTCCGCCAGCTTCGGCATTTTGGGCATTGTGATCGCCTGGTTCTTGTATGTCGCGCGCCCCGCAATGGCTGAATCGCTCAAGACTGCCGCCGGTCCGCTTTACACGCTGATTGCAAATAAATACTATGTCGACGAACTCTATACCGGTTTCATCGTGAAACCGCTAGAAGGAATCTCCAGGTTCGTTCTCTGGCGCGGCGTCGACGAAGGCCTCATCGATGGCGCATTGGTAAACGGCTTGGGGCGTACTGTCCGGGGCTGGGGCGGGTTGCTGCGACGATTACAATCGGGCAGTATTCGCAACTACGCCGCCTGGGTATTTGCCGGTTCACTGTTAGTCATCGTAGTTCTCGGCTTAGCTGGAGGCTTCCGATGAGCTTGCTCGCCATCGTCCTCGCTATCCCGCTGATCGGCTTCTTCGCGGTTCTGTTTACGAATCGCGATTCGAAAGGGCCTTTTGTTGTCGCGCTCGGCGCCAGCCTCATTACCTTCTTCGCATCGCTTGGACTGATCGGCCCGGTTATCGCCAACGGCGCGCAGTTTAGTTCCGTCGTGAACACCTTATGGATCGACAGTCCTGGTCTTCAGATTCGTTTTCACCTGGGCGTCGATGGCATTAATCTCTGGCTTCTTTTGCTCACAACCCTGCTGCTGCCCATCGGCATCTGGGTTTCACAATCGATGATCGCCGAACGAAAGAAGAACTTCTTCGCGCTTCTTCTGCTTTTCGAATTCGGTCTCATCGGCGTTTTCTCCGCGCTCGATCTCTTTGTCTTCTATGTGTTCTGGGAAGTTGCGCTGGTTCCCATGTATTTGATGGTTGGAGGTTGGGGCGCATCTCGCCGTGGGCCTACGGCTGTCAAGTTTTTTGTGTACACGATGCTGGGCTCCGTTCTGATGCTGGGTTCGATTTTGTATTTGCACAGTCAGGCCGGCACCTTTGATTACGTCGAAATCATGAACGCGCTGGCGTCCGGCCGAGTAATACTCACGTCCGGTCAGCAATTGGCGCTTTTCATTGGCTTCTTTGCTGCCTTTGCGGTTAAGACGCCGATTTTTCCATTTCACACTTGGCTCCCCGACACGTACACCCAGGCTCCTACTCCCGCGACATTTCTCCTCGCCGCCGTCATGTCGAAGATGGGAGCTTACGGCCTGCTGCGCTATTCGGTTACTTTGGCCCCCACAGGCGCGCATCGCTGCACAAGCTGGATCGTTGTGCTGGCCATCACGGGAATCATCTACGGGGCATTGATTGCGCTCATTCAATTCAACATTAAGCGCCTGATTGCCTATTCCTCCTTGAGTCACCTGGGATTTGTCGTCCTCGGGATTTTTGCTCTCGATCAGCAAGGCGCCGACGGCGCAGTCTACCAGATGATTGCGCACGGCATCTCGACGGGTGCTTTGTTCTTGCTGGTCGGCTACCTCGAACAACGCCGTCAATCGCTTGATATTTCGGATTTCGGCGGCATTGCAACGCCCGCTCCCGGCCTGGCGACCGCCTTCATGATTGCTTTGTTGGCAAGTATCGGCCTGCCCATCCTTTGTAATTTCGTTGGCGAGTTTCTCATTCTGCAAGGCGCGGCCGTCGCGCATTTCTCGTGGGCCGTCTATGCGGCCATCGGGGTAATTCTTTCCGCAGCCTATTTGCTCTGGATGTATCAACGAACCTTTCTGGGCAAAACCAATGAGCACAATAGCCGTTTTGCGGATCTCACTGGCCGCGAATGGGCGTCGCTGTTGCCTCTCATTCTTCTGATGATTTGGTTGGGCACTTACACGCAATCGTTCATGCCTTCCATCAGCGTCGCCACCGCACACCTGCTTGATCAGACCAGCATGAGCAACGAATACCGGGTGAATCTCTCGCCGCCCGCAAATGCCACCCGAACATTGGAGGTTGCCAATGTTCGGTAACTTCCAGCCCACATCATCCGAATACTTACGGTTCCTGCCGGAAATTCTGCTGAGTTTCTTCGGAATCGTCATTATGATGCTGGAGGCTGTGGCGAAAGGCAAGCGTACCTATCTGGGCGTTATTGCATTGGTTGCTATCGCCGCGGCATTCATTGCCAATGTATGGGCCTACTTCAATGCCGGCCCTGCGTTCCAAAACATGATTGTGGTGGACGGTTACGGCTCGTTTTTCCGCGGGCTTGTTCTTTTGGTCGGCTTTCTGTGTATCCTTACCGCTTTCAGTTACCTGGAGCGGGAGGGTGCCCAGACCGGCGAATACTACGCGCTCATTTTGTTTTCGCTGGTAGGCCAATGCATTCTTTCCACTGCTACCGACCTCATTATGGTCTTCATCGGCCTCGAAATCTCTTCGATTGCGACCTACATTCTGGCCGGCTTTCTACGCGATGACCGCCGCAACAATGAATCGGCATTGAAGTACTTCCTGTTAGGATCTTTCGCGACTGCGTTTTTGCTCTACGGGATCGCGTGGATTTACGGTTTGACCAGTTCCACGAATTTGGAAGACATTCGCCGTGCATTAACGCAAGGTCAGCAGCCGATTGTGCTGGTGGGGCTTGCGGCAGCGTTGCTCTTCGTCGGTTTTGCATTCAAGGTCTCTGTTGCGCCTTTTCAAATCTGGACGCCTGATGTTTACCAGGGCGCTGCGGCTCCCGTCACTGCGTTCATGTCGGCGGGACCAAAGGCCGCGGCATTCGCAATTTTCTTCCGCGTCTTTCTAACCTCATTCCGGCCGTTCAGCGAGCGTTGGCTTCCGCTGGTCTGGGGCTGCGCTCTGGCCACTATGATTATTGGCAACTTCGCCGCACTGCTGCAAACGAATGTCAAACGGCTGTTGGGTTACAGCTCCATCGCGCACGCGGGTTATGTCATGATTGCGCTCACGGCGGCCTCTCAGGTGGGCACAGCCGCGGCAATGTTCTATCTCGTATCGTATGCGCTCATGAACATCGGCGCTTTCGCCGTCATTAGTCACGTAGCTTCGCGCAATGAGCGGCACGTCAAAATTGAAGATCTCGCAGGCCTTGGCAAGCGCGAGCCGGTGATTGCTGCGCTGTTTGCCATTTTTGTGTTTTCACTAATAGGAGTGCCGCTCACTGGCGGTTTCTTCGGTAAGTTCTATGTTTTTCAAGCCGCCCTAAATTCGCATTTGGTCTGGTTGACAGTTCTTGGTCTCGTCAACAGCGCGATCGCCGCTTATTACTACCTGAAGATTATCGTTGCCATCTACATGCATGAGCCGAGGGCCACAACGGAGCAGCTTCCGCCGCCCGCGCCGAGTCTTCGCCTGGCCATTTGGGCCAGTGCCATTGGCACATTAATTCTCGGCATTTTCCCCTCCGCATTGTTATCCTTTGCATCGTTCTCGGCTGCCGCGTTCCGTTAACCTAGCCGAGTTCTTGCTAGAAGTACTGCGTCAATTCTGAGATTCGTCCGATCCGCAGCAGGCGCGGGTGATCGTCCGGTACCGCTTCGTGTTCAAGGGACCAGGTCCGTGGATGCGGTACAAAAACCGCGTTCAATCCGGCTGCGAGCGCGGGATTAATATCCGACTTCGGTGAGTTGCCTATCATCCAAGTCCGATTCACGTCGAATCCTCGCTCATCGGCCAAATCGCGGTACGCCGACTCGTGCTTCTCCCTCACAATTGCCGCGTGCGTGAAATGCGGATAAAGTCCCGACCTCTCAATTTTGAGCTTTTGTTCCTCTGGGTCTCCTTTGGTGAAGATCGTGAGCTCATGCCGTACTGAAAGCGATGCTATCGTTTCGGCCACTCCGTCCAATAATTCTATTGGCCTCTTGAGGATTGCGTGCGCGAACGCCATGACCGCCTCCAGATCGGTCTTTGAGATTTCGCGCTGCGCCAACTTCTCATAACACTGTGCCAGGTTGCGTCCAAAATTTCGTGAACCATAGCCGTGGATTCGGGCGTTCGCTCTTTCAATCTCATCTAGCACTGCTCGAACTTCCGTTGGCGACAACGAAGAGTGATCCAGATATGTGCAGAACTCGTCGAATGCAGCTTCGAAGTAGATGTTGTTTTCCCAAAGCGTATCGTCGGCGTCGAAAATCAGGTGACATCGCATACGCTGGAATACTATGCGCCGGTTACGTGCTTGGCATGCCCGTTCTGTGGTCCAACACGTTTTGCCAACGCGATCTGCTCGCGTTGCAACAAATACTCTGGAACGATCTTGACGAGGTATTCCAATCTCTCCACTTCGGAACGTAAGGAGAGAACGGTCTGGCGTTTGTCCAGATCGTTGATGAGCTGACCAATCTGAAAACTAAGCCTGCTCGACCCGCCGCTTGTTTCAGCGGTGATCGACGGATGTTCAATCGACATCAACCTGCGAAACGTGGCGCTGGCGCGCCTGCGGAGGTCCACTGGCACCACTCTCACGTCTTCATCGTCAAAGTAAGAAACACGGCCGCGTAGGTATGATTTCTCTTCGTCTAACGATTCGATTGTGAAGCGGCGTTGTCCCGCCGCCACCAGATCCATACGGCCATCCGGATATTTGTGCATCACATTTACGACAGTTGCAGTACAGCCAATGTTTACAATGCCGTCGTCTTTGGCGAGGACAACGCCAAATTCGCCATCCACGGGAATGATGTCACCCATCATTTCCTTGTAACGGTCTTCAAAGATGTGAAGCGGCAGCGGCATTGCAGGCAGCAAAACGAGCGAAAGTGGAAATAATGGAATAAGCTGCGTGCCCACATGACCATTATCGGTGTCTCGCTTGGAAATGGAGAAACAGACCTATGATGCTGAAGCTGAAGCGCACACCCGGACTTTACCTGCTGGGATTCATGGCGAGCGGCAAAACCACGATCGGTTATGCCGTTGCGCAGAAGCTAGGCTGGTCTTTTGCGGACTTGGATTCTGAGATCGAACGCGAACAGGGCTCCAGCATCGCCGATATCTTCGCGCTTCATGGTGAACCGCATTTCCGCGAATTGGAATCGGACGTGATTCGCCGCCACATAGGACGAATCGAAGCCGGTTTGCCGTGGGTGATCGCGCTAGGTGGGGGGGCCATTCTTCGGCCTGCTAACTGGGAGTTGATTCAGAATAACGGTGTAACGGTGTGGCTAGACT
This sequence comes from Bryobacteraceae bacterium, assembly GCA_035652115.1. Taxonomy (GTDB): domain Bacteria; phylum Acidobacteriota; class Terriglobia; order Bryobacterales; family Bryobacteraceae; genus Bog-105. The sequence continues at coordinate 14,812 of DASREJ010000249.1, read as the reverse complement.
GCCCGTTAGAGGTCGTTCGGCGACGTCTGGGCGACGACGTCACCCGGCCTCTGGCGCGCGATCGAGCAGGTCTCGCCCGGCTCTATGAGACGCGCCGGCCCTTGTACTCGCGAGCCGATTTTCGCATCGAGATCGATTCTGACGATGCAATAGAAGCCGCAAGCCGCATTCTTCGCTTGCCTATTTTTTAAACTGCGGTCGATCTCCACGTGAAAAGCAACGAGAGAAAACTCCGGCGCGATGCGCTTGCTATTTTCGTGGCCGCTCTGCGCGCTTCCGATGCGGGAAACGCCGTGCGTAGTCACCTGCGTCTGGTTCGCGGCGAGATTCATGCGGACGATGCCCGCTTCCCCCTGAAGAATTTCAATCGTGTTTTCTTGATCGCTATAGGCAAGGCTGCCGTTGCCATGTCAAAGGCCGTCGTAGAAACTCTGGGGACGAATTTGGATGCCGGACTCGTCTTCACCAAAGATGGCCACGCAACGGAAAAGCTGCAGGTGCTCCAGGTTTTTGAATCTGGTCATCCTATTCCTGACGAACGTGGTGTGCGGGCTTCGCAAATTATTCACAACCTTCTGTCGGAACTGAATGCGCGCGATCTTCTCATCTGTGCGATCTCCGGTGGCGCTTCCGCGCTTCTGCCCGCCCCTGCTGGCGTTCTTACGTTGCAGGAAAAGCAAAAGACGACAAACCTCTTATTGCGGGCAGGTGCGAACATAAACGAACTCAACACGGTGCGCAAACATCTTTCGCGCTTGAAAGGCGGCCGTCTCGCGGCGCTTGCCTATCCCGCGACCGTGCTTAGTCTTCTGTTGTCGGACGTAGTTGGTGATCCGCCCGAGGTAATTGGATCGGGACCCACAGCCCCGGACCCATCGACATTTGGCGATTCCTTGGACGTGCTCAAGAAGTTTAACCTTTTAAGCCGCGTGCCCAAGAAAGTGCGCCGTCACTTGGAGGATGGGCAAGCGGGCAGGATCCCGGATACGCCCAAGCCCGGTGATCCGTTATTTCGCAACGTGAGTAACATTGTTGTCGGTAGCAACCGCTTGGCGCTCTCAGCCGCCGCGGGCCAAGCTAGAGACCTGGGTTACCGTCCGCTCATCTTATCGAGCACCATGCAGGGTGAAACGCGCGAAGTCGCACGCGTGCATGCGCAGATTCTGTGCGAGATCAGAACGTCCGGCAATCCCGCGAAACCCCCAGTCTGCGTTCTGTCGGGTGGCGAAACCACTGTGTCCGTTCGAGGCCAAGGAAAGGGCGGTCGCAATCAAGAATTCGCGCTTGCCGCTTCTATCGAGATCGCAGGGCTTCGTGATGTGCTCGTTTTGAGCGCTGGCACCGACGGAACCGATGGCCCTACCGATGCAGCCGGCGCTATCGCTACGGGCGATACGCTGAATCGCGCGGAAAAGTTAAAGTTGAATCCGCTCGATCATCTGAACCGCAACGATTCCTACCCATTTTTCGATCGTTTAGGCGATCTAATCGAAACCGGGCCCACCGGCACAAACGTGATGGACGTGCATCTGTTACTCGCACATTGAGTTTTCGTACCGTCACTCAAAAAAGCTCAACGAATTCTCCCCTTGCCGCAATATCCTCACTCTTTGCAGTCGCCCGTAACGATCCGTCAGCGCAAGCTTTGACGGATGCTGTGCAATGGCAAGTTCCACCTTGGTCTCTGCCAGTGCATTCAGTGAGCTGGCATATTCGTCCACCTGATCGTAGGGCGGATCGACAAATGCGATATCGGATGGATGATTTCCTAGAAGTAGTGCGGCGCTGCCGCGCACAACTGTTGCCTCGTTTTCAATCTCAAGCGTGCGTAGATTCTCCCGAAGGATTTCCAGTGCCTTAGCATTACGCTCGATCAGCACCGCATGCTTCGCTCCACGGCTCAACGCTTCAATTCCCACCGCGCCGCTACCCGCATACGCATCCAAAAAGTTCGTTCCGCATAATCGCGGTGCCAGCACATTAAAGAGCGCTTCCCGCAACCGGTCAGGCGTGGGGCGCACTGCCAACCCCGGAATCGATTTCAACCTTCGGCTGCGAAACCGCCCCGCTATAACTCGCATCGCCTCAGCCAACCTGCACTAAACCATATCTGCGCTGCCAGTGCTCCTGGATGTAACGCACAACGGTCCGCAACTCTTCGGGGTTTTTACGCTCTTGAATCAGCGCGTTTGTCTCTGTGCGCGCCATATCCAAAATGTCGCTATCTCGCATGAGATCGGCCAGGCGTAAGCCCGGAATGCCGGATTGCCGGGTGCCGAAGAACTCTCCGGGCCCTCGCAGCTTCATATCCATTTCCGCGATATAGAAGCCATCATTCGAATCCACCAACGTTCGGATTCGCTCCCTTGCAATTTCATTCAATTTTCCGGTGACTAGAATGCAATAACTCTGATGTTGCCCGCGGCCAACTCGCCCACGAAGTTGATGAATCTGCGCGAGGCCAAATCGTTCTGCCTGTTCGATCACCATCACCGACGCGTTCGGTACATCTACGCCGACCTCAATTACCGTCGTCGCGACCAATATCTTTGTTTTTCCGGTCTGAAAGCTTTGCATCGCGGCGTCTTTCTCGACAGGGGGCAGTCGGCCATGAAGCAAGCCGACCGTAATTCCTGGAAAGACCTTTCCGGACAAATGCTCAAACATCTTCTCGGCGGCTTTTACGGCTAACGTTTCCGTTTCCCCAACTACCGGATAGACCACGTAAGCCTGATGCCCGGCTCTGATCTCTTGCGCGATGAAGCTGTAGATGTTTTCGACTGAACTTTCAGGAACTTGTTTGGTCACAATTGGCTTGCGGCCTGGGGGCAACTCATCAATGGTCGAAACATCGAGGTCTCCGTAGATCGTGAGCGCCAACGTTCGTGGTATCGGTGTGGCAGTCATCACTAAGACGTCGGGCTGGTTGCCTTTTTTCATCAACTCCAGCCGCTGCCGCACACCGAACCGGTGTTGCTCATCTACAATCGCCAAGCCCAAACTGGCAAAGGAGACGTCTTCTTGAATCATGGCGTGGGTACCCACCACCGCATGAACCAGCCCTTCGGCAATCAACCGTTTGATCTGCTGCTTTTCTCGCGTGCTGGCCGAGCCGGTCAGCAGCGCAACCACGTAGCCTAGCTTCTCGAGCAAGCGTTTGAAATAGGAATAATGCTGCGTGGCCAAAATCTCGGTGGGGGCCAGTACCGCCACTTGGTGCTTGTTTTCGATCGCGATTACGGCGGCTTGCGCGGCCACTATGGTCTTCCCGCTACCGACATCGCCCTGCAATAAACGATTCATGGGATGTGGACGCTTCATGTCATCTGCAATCTCTTGCATGACACGCCGCTGCGCTCCTGTCGGTTTGAAGGGCAGCATTCGCTTGATCTGCTCGCGAATCTTCTCATTCAGCGGAAAAGAGATGCCATCGGCCGTTTTTGCTTTGGCTTTCTTCAGCGCGAGTCCGCACTCAAGCCAAAAGAACTCATCGAAGATCAACCTAACCTGAGCCGGTGTGCGGAATTCATTTAAGAGCTGCAGGTCCGCGTCTTGCCCTGGCTCGTGAACCTCACGAAGCGCCTGCTCAAGATCGGGTAAAGCGGTACGCAGCCTGACCGTCTCAGGCAGCGCGTCTTCCGGCATCGGACACTCTTGCAGAACCCGATGCAATAAAGTCCGAAATACGCGCGTCGAAATCTTTGAAGCCGCCTCATATACCGCAACAATGCGGCCGGTGTGCAGGCTCTGGTCGCCATCGTCATCCCCCGAGAGAATCTCGATTTCAGGCTGCACCATCAGCCTGCTCCCCTGTGCCCGCTCCAGTTCCACTTTCCCAAACAGAGCCACTCGAACGTCTGGAACCAATGTGTCGGCATAGCGTTCGCCATGGAACCAACGGCCTTGGAGGCTCGCCCCGCTGCCATCTTGAAACGTCGCTTCAAACACCCCGGAAGCTCCCCGCCTGAACCGCGATAACTTCGCGTGGGCCACTCGCGCAAGCACCACCGCCTTCTCGCCAGGTGCCAGTTCGGAGATTGCCTTAATGTTGCGCCGGTCCTCGTAACGAAACGGTGCGTAGTAGAGCAAATCGATGACGGTAGATAAGCCCTTTGCCGCGAGCATTTGTGCCCGCGCAGGCCCAATCCCCTTCACGTATTGCAGCGGCGTCGCGAGATCCAATTCCTTAGCCTAGCGTTCGAGGTCATGAAAGCATCAATTTTGCCTTATCTTCGCCTTTTCCGCTATAATCGTTGAGCTGACCTTCCTTCAAAAAACGTATCCGTTGCTAGACTGAACATGACGCCTCCTGTGAGTACTCCCACCGTTTCCCCCGGCTTCGATGAATCCGCGTTGGTAGCGCGCGCCAAGGCGGGAGATGCCGGCGCTTTTTCAGAACTTGTCAGCCACTATGACCGGCGGGTCTTCCGCATGGCCAAGCAGATTACCCAGAACGACGATGATGCGGAAGATGTCCTCCAGGAGACCTTTCTGAAGGCGTTCACGCACCTCGACAATTTTCAGGGGAATTCTAAATTTTATACGTGGCTGGTCAGAATAGCTGTCAACGAAGCGCTCATGAAGCTTCGGAAGCGGCGTTCCGACCGCACTGTCCCGCTTGATGAGCCCATCGACACGGGCGAAGATGAAATGGTTCGGGAGATCGCCGTCTGGGACGAAAACCCGGAGGAAAGTTATTCCCGCGACGAACTGGCTGATATCTTAGACCAGGCGATTCAAAGTTTGAAGCCAGCTTATCGCACCGTTTTTATCCTGCGTGACATCGAAGAAATGTCAATTGAGGAGACGGCAGAAGCATTGGGTTTATCGATTTCAGCGGTGAAGAGCCGGTTATTACGAGCAAGGCTGCAGCTTCGCGAGAAGCTCACCCGGCAATTCAAGCGCAAGGGGGACGACGCATTTGCTTACCTGTAAACAGTTTCTCGAGGAACTCAACGATTTTCTCGATGAAACCCTTGACCCCAAGCAAAGGGCGGAACTGCAAAAGCACGTTAATGAATGTCCGAATTGTTGGGTAGTATGCGACACCACCGAAAAGACCCTAAAAGTCTTCAAAGGGATGGAGCCCAAGCCGGTTCCTGAGCACATTCAAGCCAAGTTAATGCAAGCCCTGGAAAAAAAGATGAAAGAGAAGGGCTGCGGTCCATGTGGCGGACCGCACGCATTCAAAGTCTAAGGGCTTTGTCGCTGAGCGGCTCGCGATTGAGCGCGCAAGTTATCTCTTTCAGACTTACGAATTAACCTTCTTCTACCATAAAACGGTAGTACTTACCTGTAACTCCAAGTAACTACGTAGCCGGTCTCGTGGTAATAAAACGGCCTTTATAGTTGACGTCTCTCGCAAAACGAGCGACTCGGAATAAAGCATTCCGAAAAATCACTAGGAGGCTCAAATGAAAAGCCAATTTATTCGCGTAGTTCTGACTGCGGGGCTAACCCTGCTCGGGAGCCTCACTCTCGGTGCTCAGGACAAGCAAGAAATCGCAAAAATTCCCTTTGCGTTCCACGCCAATCATAATTCATTCGCAGCGGGCGATTATAGGGTTGCGCAAGTCAACAACTATGGGTTGTTTCAACTCAGAAAAGAAGCTGACGGCCATTCCATTTTCATCAACACCCTGCCTGCCGTGGAAGCAAAAAGTAATTCCCAGGGCCACTTGACGTTCGCCTGCTACCACGGCGATTGCGTACTCTCGCAGATCTGGCTGCCCGGCAGCAAGACCGGATTCGCGCGCTCAGCCGGATCGGTGGATCGCGATCTGCAAAGGAAACTCGGCGTGGCCTCTATGGTCTCTGTGCGCCTGACCGCTCACTAAAAGCCCACCAGGGCTAAGGCCACTCGGCCAGTGACTATGATAGGTCACTGGCCTTTTTTTTGTTTGTCAAGACTAGTGGCGGCAGTTATGCTATTGGTCTGCAAGCGCGTTAATGGGCGGTAAACGAGCGGCATTGTGCGCAGGCAAAGAGCACGCCAGCAACGATATGAGACCCATGATGACGGCGGTGCCCCCCACCACTGAAATGCTGAATGTGGGGACATGGAAAAGAATAGATTGCATCGCTCTTCCCGTTAACCATGCGCCGACACCGCCAATGGCCGCGCCACTGACAAACAAGCGCAGTGCAACGTTGAGAAATGCCGCACGAATCTGGTTTGGCCGCGCACCCAAAGCCATACGAATCGCAATTTCACGCCTTCTCTGCGCCACAGCATAACTCAACACGCCATAGGTGCCGATTGCGGTAAGCAGCAGTGCAATTGCAGAAAACAAGCCCGCCAGCAGCGCCGGTGAGCGGCGCGCAATCAAGCTATCGGCGATGCGATTGTCCATCGATTGAACACCATTGACGGCTAGATCGGGATCAATCTGGCGAACCACACGTTCGAGCGTCAAGGTGAGCGATTCCGGTCGTACACTCGCCCGTATAGCGACAAAAATATTAGGGGTGGATCTATAAATGTACGGATAGTAGACGGCTCCTTGGGCTGCTTCCTCCGTTAAACCCGCTTGTTTTGCGCTGCTCACGACGCCCACCACGGTGTATGCCTCGGAATCAGGACCCACTTCAGATCCTTGAAAAAGTCGATGACCTAGCGGACTTGTGTTGGGCCAATAGTAGCGCGCGAAGTCTTCATCTACCACGCAAACGCGTTGGACACTTCGCGAGTCCGCGGCAGTGAGAAACCGCCCCGCAAGAAGAGAAAAACCCATCGCGTGGAAGTAATCGCCGCCGACACTGTACGAGTAATGTCCGCGCGGTGATTCGCCAGGCCGAAGCGTGTGCCCCACTACGGTGGCGGCGCTCTTTCCGCTATGCCCGCTAAATGGCAGGTTGTCGACGACGCCGGCCGCCCGTACGCCCGGCTGACGGCTCATGGAATTCACCAAACGCTCAACGAATCCGAGCCCCGCCGCGGGATTTGGATATCGGTTGCCGATCATCGAGATCTGACCCGTAAGAACGTGATCGGCCTGGAACCCAGGAGATACGGAGATTACTTGCCGCAAGCTAAGTCCGAGCAAACCGGCTCCAGCAAGTAACACGAATGTTAGAGCAACCTGGGCAATTACAAAACCCTGCCTTAAATTTTGGGCAGCGCGTCCGCTAGTTGCCCCGCGCGTCCCGCCTTGGAGCGCAGCACTAACCGAGCGCCGGAGATGGAACCACGCGACGGGGATCGCAAGCGCGAGCCCCATAAAGAAGGACGCACCCACTCCGATAAATGCGAGGCGTGTGTCAAAAACGATGGCGCCCCCTAGCGGTAACCGGTCAGCACCCAGCGCAAGTAAAAGGCGAGTTCCACCGGCCGCGATCGCCAAGCCGAGTATGCCGCCAAGAACAGTAACTAACGTAATCTCGACGAGCGTTTCACTTAGGACGTATCGCTTACCCGCCCCTAGCGCCTGCCGCACCGCCAGTTCCTTTGCGCGTCCATTCGCTCGGATTAGAAGCAGGTTTGCTAAGTTGACCATGCCGATTAGTAGAAGCGTGAGTACCCCCGCCTCAAGCAAGAGCAATATCGGACGGATCGCCGCTACTTGATCCGCATGCAGCGGCACCACAAGGGAACGGAAGCCTGCAGCGGCCATCATTTTGGCTTGAGGATCGTCCACTTCCAGGCTTTTGTTTTGCGCGTCGATCTGCGACTGTGCCTGCGCTAACGTGGCGCCCGGCTTGAGCCGCGCAATCATTTGAATGACATTTCCGCCCGAATGTCGTTCCCGCGGTCCTCGCTGTTCAAGCCTCGATGAAAGCGGAAGATACAACTGCGACTTCGATGAAAGAAAGCGAAAACCGGTAGGCAGAACACCAACCACCGTTTTCGGAACACTATCAACCCGAATTTGCCGGCCAATTACGTGCGGATCGCCGTTGAAACGTGCGCGCCAATAATCGTCCGTAATAATGGCGACAGCATCCGCTTGGAATGTCGTTTCGGCTTCTTTGAAGACACGTCCGAAGGCAGGCGTCATGCCGAGAGTCTCGAAAAACTCTGGGGATACTTGGGTGATCTGTTCGCGCTCTGTCGAGCCGGCGTCTCCGACAATCGCTGTGCCGAAGCGATAGATCGAAAGCGAGCTTAAGGCCGGAATATGGCCGCGACGTTCGTAATAATTGGTCACCGACGATCCGTCGCGTTCAACCCCAGCTTTGGGATAGGTGTTGAATACGGTCATAAGCCTGTCGGCGTCGGGGAAGGGAAGCGCCCGCAGCAGGATTGAATCTATTACGGCGAAAATTGTTAGATTTGCGCCCAGGCAGACCGCGATGGTTAGAAGAGCCGTGACTGTAAATACTGGAGTTTTTCGCAGTAGCCGGAATGCGAACCGCAGCTCTCTTCCGAACTCATCGAAGAAATTGAGCCCCCGCGCCTCGCGGCAATCCGCCTGAATGCTGTTGAGAGTGCCAAACTCCATTCGCGCCCGTCGGCGGGCTTCGTCTTGTGCCATTCCGGAACGGACCAGATCTTCTGCATACCGCTCTATGTGGAAACGCAGCTCGTCGCTCATACCGGCTTCGAAGTCCTGTCGCCAAAAAAGAGCGCACAACAATGAACGAAAACGCGCCAGCATGTCACATTTCCTCGGGCGCAGTGTTCAGAGCTGCGGCTATCGCGGTCACCAGCCGGTTCCAGCCGGCGGTCTCTTCGCGCAGGCGCTTTCGTCCGGCTGCCGTGAGCGTGTAGTATTTTGCTCTCCGATTATTTTCACTTTGACCCCATTCCGCCGCGATCAGCCCTTGATGCTCCAGCCGATAAAGCGCCGGATATAACGATCCCTGTGGAATGTCGAGAGCGTCGCCTGAGATCTGCCGGATACGTAGCAGCACGCCGTATCCATGCAGCGGTTCCAGCGAAACCGCTTTGAGAATCAGCATGTCCAATGTGCCCGGAAGTAAATCGGCGGTTTTGCTCACGATATTGGCTCCTAGTCTATCTAGGAGTATACACCACGCTCTCCTAGTCTGACAAGTGGAATGGGATGACAACATGGCCTAAATCACATAGGCGCCTTTCAGCTATTAGCGCTTCGCTGATTGGGCTAAATGTTCTTCTTCCAACGAAAGCACAGCGTATGCCGTTGCGGCATCGCTCATGAAGTGCCCCGCGTTAGTGGATAGATCCTGCCGCTTGTTGAGCGAATACGCGAGCCAGCGGCCTTCGGTTTGGTCCTGATTCTGCTTTAGCCACGCGAGACCGCGCCGCAATTGCGGCTGGTCCGGTGAGACACCCGCTTCCTGCAAAGCCAAAGTAACGAGTCCCGTCGCCACCCCATCGCTTTTTGTCTCCTGTGGGGTATTGTCTTTGCGTTTCCAATCGCCCACGAGCGATGAAAGGCTGAATCCACCATCCGCCTGCTGCTTGCTTAGAGCTTCCTGGATAATTGGGTTCTGTTGTGTTTGTGTCAGGAGATCTTTGAGTTTCGTTGATGCCCATAGCAACATTACTTGGTTGATCGGCACTTGCTCATCCTTATCCCGCAAAAGATAATTGCGGAGCAGTTTAACGCCCCCCTGTGAGTTGCCTGCTATTCCCGCCGCGAGCGCAGCCAGCGTAGCGCCGTAATATTGTGAGTCACCTTCCCAAGGAGCATTGTGAAACTGCAGCCAGTTCCAGGCTCCGGCGTTTTCTCCGCTAGTCAATTGCTGAGCCCACATGTTAATGAGCGCCAATTGGGCATCCGGGCTGCGTCCTTCGTGCCACACCAGTATCAACGCGTTCAGAACGGATTCTGTTCCTCGTGATTCCGCCGTTTTGGGTACGCCGCGTTTCGCGTCCGGATAGAAAGGTTCCACTTCGTTCCACATGCGCACGCGCTTTGTCACGTTCTCGATCAGCTTCCGCTCAATCGGCGATAATCCTTGTTCTCGCAGATCGTTTCGCAACGCGGGCCGCGCCAATGCGTAAGGCAGCACAGTGTGGCAGGAAACGCAAAACGTCTCATGGTCGCGCGACGCGGTCGGCCAGCTCATCCAATACGTCATGCGACCGTCTAGATAAGCACCTGCCGCCTTGCCGCTCCAGGATGAAGCCTGCTGAGCTGAAAGGCCCGTTGACGCGAACAACACCAGAATGCCTGCAATGCAAAGTTGGGTCAATTTAAGTAGATAGTAGCTGAGTTTGGAAAAGTCTGCTCGCCAGGTAGAAGGACAAGTTGTGACATGGGACAGTGCGGCGAGGCCAAAAAAAGAAACCCGATCCAGTTGTTACCGGATCGGGTGTCAAAAATGGAGGACGCGAGCTGTTGTTACTTGGAGGGACTGGTAGAAGTGGTGCTGCTCTCTGTGCTACTGGTGCCGTTCTTCTTGCTTTTCTTCGTCTTCTTCTTTGTGGTAGTAGACGTTGCCGTGCTGGTGTTCTGCGCCTTGTGGGCTGCGGGAGCAGCCATCAGGAAAGGAACCGCCACTGCGGTCAACAGACTAGACATAACAAGCTTTTTCATTTGGTTTTTCTCCTTTAGCTGTGGCGGATTCGTGTGTTTGAACCAGGCCCCCAAGCAGCAGCTAATACTTTCTTCGTAGATAATATTGATTTGTTTTTGGCTGCCGCTCGGTTGCTGGTTCGTGTTGCCGCTCACAAGTCCACTTTGCCTGTTTGGGGCCCTATCCGTCATCACCTCAAAACCTATACTTCAATCCCGAATTTAGGGGATAGGCAACATATCGTTTTAATGAAAGAATCATCATCATGCCGCAGACGGAGTTGGTGACGCGTGCGCATCTGCAGAGGCTTCTGCTTGTCGGCCTTTGCGCCACCGCCGTTTTGCTTTTTTCTGCCTTATTGGTTGCCTTGCGCGCGGTGCGCCAGATCGATCAAAATACCCAGTTATTTACGAATCGCCAGGCACTGGCCAAGGCCGCCATTGACGAAATCGAAAAACAGGAAAGCGATCTTAACGCGCAGTGGCTAGAGCTGGCCAAACGTCGTGACGTAGTCGGCCGGGACGAACTGCTGCAACAGATTCAGGCGGCGCGCGCTAAGATGAGCAGCGCGCTCGAATCCGCCTACGAGCAGGCCGAATTGCTGCGCGAAAGTATTTACCAGGAGGGTCACGGCCTCCTCAGGTGGACAGTCTGGTTATTCGCTGGGTGCGTCGGATTGTCTTTACTCTGCGCGTTCTGGGCGGCCCGCGCATCGGCCTCGCTGTTTGGAAGGCTCGAACAACAATCCGCCGAATTGGTGCAGATGCAATACCAGTTCTTAGAAACGCAGGAGGAAACCGCCAAGCGTTTTTCGCATGAATTACATGATGAACTCGGGCAGGCTTTGACTGCGATAAAAGCCAATTTGTCTGCAATGCGCACCGGTCAGGAAGATCGATTGGACGACTGCATGCGGCTGGTGGACCGGGCAATCCAGGACGTGCGCGAGATGTCGCAATTGCTACGGCCGACAATCTTAGATGACTTTGGCCTGGATGCCGCATTGCGTTCATTGACCGAAAGTTTCTCGCAACGGACGGGCATCCAGGTAAATTACAAAAGCGACGTGGACGGTCGTCGCTGGAAAGACGACACAGAAACGAACCTGTTCCGAATTGCGCAAGAAGCTCTCACGAATGTAGCGAGACACTCCCAAGCCACATTGGTAAACGTCGACTTGGCGGAGAGCGGCAGTGCGTTAGTTCTTCAAATTCGGGATAACGGTCACGGATTCGATCCGGCGCAGCGTAAAATCCCCGCAGGACTAGGTTTGGCAGGTATGCAAACAAGAGCCCGCGGCTGCGGCGGAACTTTGAAACTGGAGAACGATCCGGGAAAAGGACTTGGAATTGAAGTGAGCTGTCCGTTGGAGAGAGAAACTGAAAAGATAAATGCCTGACGGCAACATCAAGATTCTGCTTGCGGACGATCACACGATCGTGCGGCAAGGACTGAAACTGATTCTCTCTGCGAATTCGGACCTGCAAGTGGTGGGTGAAGCGGCAAATGGCCGCGAAGCAGTGGAACTCGCCCAGAAGCTGAAACCGGATATCGTGCTCATGGACGTTGCCATGCCCGAACTGAACGGCATTGAAGCAACTCGGCGCATGGTGGAAGCCAATCCCCGGTTGCGCGTGCTAGTACTTAGCATGCACAAAGAGGCCGTTTACGTTCGCGAGATTCTGAGGGCAGGCGCGCGCGGCTACATTTTGAAAGATGCCATCGATACGGAGTTATTGAATGCGGTGCGTTCGGTAGCGCGCGGTGATGGTTACATTAGCCCCGCTGTTTCCGGTGCGCTGCTGAGCGATTATCGCCAAAACCTGACAGACCCCATCGATTTATTGTCGAGCCGCGAACGCGAAGTGCTGCAGTTGATTGCAGAGGGCAAGACCAATAAAGAAGTTGCAACGCGTCTGAATCTCAGCGTCTACACCGTGGATTCGCATCGCGGGAAAATCATGGAGAAGCTGAACCTGCATAGCACAGGAGAACTCGTTCGCTTCGCTATGAAACACGGGCTCGTCGATTGAATCGGGCGCGACGTAAGCAGCGCCCCTCGAAAGAAACTTTTCTTATTCTTCTTCTTCAGGCTGCTGGCTGGCTTCGTTCAGCAGCGGCGGCGAAAGCTGAGTTAGTAGCTTATCTGCCTTCTCTTCTTCTGACAACGTTTGAGCCAAAAGCTTGGCTACCTTGCTCTGACCGAGTTGTTCAGCGACTGCGCGAAGCGTTCCGTAACCCGAGATCTCGTAATGTTCTACTTTCTGTGCAGCCGCCACGAGCATCAGGTCTGCAACCGAATCCTGCTTGTCTTTACCTTCCTGAATTTGTTCCGAGCCTTCTTCGACTAAGCCCTGCATGGCTTTGCATACTTTCGCTTTCGGTTTTGATCCAAGCAACTCAAAGGCCTGCTTCAATCGCTCCACATGGCCCTTTGTCTCCTCAAGATGATTCTCGAAGGCTTGTTTAAGCTTTGGATTACTCGCAGCCCGCGCCATTTTGGGCAGCGCTTTTACAAGCTGATTTTCCGCGTGCAGCAGGTCCTGCATCTCATCAATCAACAATTCTTGAAGTGCCGACATTCTGTATTCCTCTTCTCAGAGACGCCGGTACTTACATTCAGTTACTCAAAGTTAGAGAGCCGGTAGATGTACTTACGCAGTTGCAAAGCGGCGTTTGCGCAGTTCATCAAGACCCACAGCGGCGATGATAACTCCGCCAATGACAACCTGCTGCCAATATGGGTTGATGCCTAACAAGTCGCTCCCATTCGAAAGAAGACCAATGATGAAAGCGCCAATCAGCGTTCCTACTACGCTGCCTTCGCCGCCGGTCAAGCTTCCACCTCCTATCACGACTGCGGCGATCGCTTGCAACTCGTAACCTTGACCTGCTGTGGGTTGACCGGTCATTAGGCGAGACGCTTCGATCATCCCGGCTAGTCCAGTCAACATGCCGGCAATGGCATACACAGCAGTGAGATGAAACTTGATAGGAACGCCCGCGTAATAGGCTGCGCTCACGTTACTTCCGATTGCGAACGAATAGCGGCCGAGTTTGGTGTTCTCAAGCACCAGGTGCATAACAATAGCGCAGGCGGCCAAAATCCAAAGGGAGAACGGGATGCCCAGCAGATTGCCGTCGCCAAGATACGAAAAAGCATCCGGCAGGCCATGGACGGGCAACCCTTTTGAGACCACAAGCGCTAAGCCGCGATAGGCCTCTAGGGTGCCCAAGGTAACGATGAAGGGGTTGATATTCAGTCGGGTAATCATGAGACCGTTCAGCAAACCGCACAGCAAACCGGACCCGATTCCCACACAGAGCGCTATTGGTATCGGCTGACCCGCTTGAATGGACATGCAGCCGAAAAGCCCCGAGATGCCCAAAATAGAGCCGACTGATAAATCAATGCCGCCCGTCACGATAACCAACGTCATTCCGAGAGCCATGATGTTGATGACGGCAGTTTGACGCGCGACGCTGGATAGATTGATGACCGTCAAAAAATGCGGGGTGGCAATCGTAAGTGCAATGAAGAGAATAATGAGAGTCGCAAACGGAAGGAATTGTTGAAGACGTCGCATCAGGCGTTCTCAATCATGGAATGGTTTTCCGGCGGCGCCGCAAGCCGCATGATTTCTTCTTGAGTAGTACGGCCCGGCAATTCGCCGGTAAGTTGCCCTTCGCGCATCACCAGAATGCGGTCCGCTACCTGAAGTAGCTCGGGCAGCTCGGAGCTGACCATCAAGATCGCGGCGCCGGATCGGGCCAGCCGGTCCATCTCCTCAAATACTTCCTGCTTAGCTCCGATGTCGATGCCGCGCGTTGGTTCATCAAAAAGAAAAACCCGCGCGCCACGCGCCACCCATTTTGCGATGACAATTTTTTGCTGATTGCCGCCGCTAAGCCGTCCTGCCAATTGGCTTGGGCCGCTACAGCGAATGCGCAAGCGATCTCGATAAGTTTCGGCAAGCGTAAGTTCGTCTCGTTTTTTGAGAAACCCGAACTTACTGACCCTATCGAGGTCCGGCATCGTGATATTAGTTGCAATCGGCAATTTCAACGCGAGGCCGTTATGCTGGCGGTCCTCAGGAATCAAGGCTACCCCTGACGCAACCGCTTCGCGCGGATTTCTTGGCGTCACTTGCTTGCCACAGATTTCAACCGTCCCGCTTTCAGGTGGGTCAAGGCCAAAGAGGACGCGGCAAAGCTCCGTTCGCCCGGCGCCCATCAATCCGCCTAACCCCACGATTTCGCCGGCGTGAAGTTCGAAAGATATATCCCGAAGAAAGCCGCGATAAATGTTCTTTACGCGCAGGAGCACATCGCCAGGAGGCAGAAACTCACGGCGGTAAATGGAGCT
>DASREJ010000248.1:0-20187 GCA_035652115.1 Bryobacteraceae bacterium | reverse complement strand
GCGACTCATGAACTACCGTTTTTTCATAGCTGGTCCCTTGGGGTCGAAGAGAAATTCTATATTCTCTGGCCGCTGCTAATGATTTGTACGGCACGCGCGAGAAAGGGTGTTCGGTTGGCATCCGTGTTGGCAGGCGCGGTTCTTTTTGTTATTCAAGGTATCGCTTCCGAGAATCAACCGACCTATCATCTCGAAGATTACGGATTCATCCTTTTTGGCGTCTTCTTGGCCTTGTTCCTTTCGCACCAAGACTGCTACCGCGCATTTGCGCGAGTGGCGAAATTGGTGCTGCCCTTTGCCGGGGTCATCGCTCTGATTACGCTGTTCGATCTGCGGCCTACCGTCAATTTACGTGGCATGTCCACTCTGTACGCCTTGTCGGTCACGATATTGCTGGGGGCTCTGGTCAGCTCGCGCAGCGTAGCTGCGCAAATCCTGTCGGAACCGAGCCTGGTTCTCACTGGCAAGATCTCATATGGGATCTATTTGGTGCATATCTTATGTATCGATGCGGTGGAACGAGTTGTGAAGCCCAACGGTGGCGTAGCTGCCGGACTGCTTGCGTACCTAGCCGCCTTTCTTACCTCGGCAGCAGTGGCTTACGTGGCTCATTTCAGTTTGGAAAGACCGATGATCCGGCTAGGCCGCCGTCTCAGCGATGGCTTTTCGCTCGCCTTGGCAGGTACAGTGCGTTAACGTTCGCCGCTGGAGCATGAAGCTTCCCTTATCCGACAATTCGCGACCCGACTCGTGGTCATCGAAATTGAGGAGACGGCGCATCGCCCAATTTTTGGAGATTGTTCCTGAAGCCAAAGAAAACGTGAGGATTCTTGATCTGGGCGGAAGTGAAGAAGCGTGGATGAATATCTGGGACCACCGGCTCGAACGCACGTCGATTACTATTCTCAATTCGGAGGAAAAGCGCGTGTCCGGCCGATTTCCGATGACGGCAATCGTCGGCGACGCGCGCGATCTGTCACAGTTCGATACGCGGGAGTTCGATCTTTGTTTTTCGAATTCGCTCATTGAGCATCTCGGCACGTTTGCCGACCAGACAAATGCGGCTAACGAAATCCGGCGTGTAGCGAAAGGCTACTTTATACAAACGCCTTACCGGTATTTTGTGTTGGAACCGCATTTTCATCTGCCGTATTGGGCGCAGTTGCCGCTGGAATTAAGGGTCGCGCTGCATCGGCGATTTAATTTGGGGTGGATGCGGGCGCAGCCCGACTCTCAAAGAGCGCGCATCGAAGTTGAGCAAATCAGATTGTTGACTGTGCGCGAGATGCGGGATCTTTTTCCCGATGGGGAGATCCGGAAAGAGAAGATCGGGCCACTAGTCAAGTCGCTGGTTGCTGTGAAACAGGTGAAATCGGCCTGAGGTAAAGCAGCATTGCAACTAGCGGAACGAGCCAGATGACACGTGTTTCAAAACGATCGTGTGTCGAAGACATGGAACAGACCATGCTGTTAACGATGATGCCGAGACAGACAAGAGCTATGAATTCGAAGACCAAGCGACGGTTATCAATCAGCAGGGCCCCTCTGGAAAACAGCGAATAGGCAATATAGGCCAGC
Source organism: Bryobacteraceae bacterium (assembly GCA_035652115.1). Lineage (GTDB taxonomy): Bacteria > Acidobacteriota > Terriglobia > Bryobacterales > Bryobacteraceae > Bog-105. Next base: position 18,609 of record DASREJ010000248.1, on the reverse strand, counting down.
GCAACACAGATTGCAAGAATCGCCACTACTGAGAAGAACGTGTTAGGGATGGAGTTATTCCATGCTCGTGTACGTGTCATTACGTTGTAGTAGCGCAAAGGAAGACGTCGGCGGATAAAATCGCGGTTAATATCGTAGTCGAATTCCTCGTAACCGATCCGTATGATCTGAGTGGCAGCATCGCGCAAGAAAACAATTAGTTCGCCGAGCGGGTCGAACAAAAAGACGGCTCGAGCGAAGCGATACTGCTCATTCGAGAGAGCACGCCGGGTGGCGGGATCGGCGACAGCAAAGACGCCATGATCGGGATCTGGGCTCCATACGAATTCATCTGTTTCCGCGGGTAACCGGCTTAAAAAACGGCAGACAATAAATCCAGAGGCAGGGCAGGTTGCGGAAAGGTAACGATAACCAGGCCCGTCAGCAATCATACGCGCCATCAGAAGGGGTGGACGAATGGGCGATTCGCCAACCGTTCTTTTTACCGCCGCATTAAAGATAAGTTCGCCGGCCAGCGCGACGAGTAACGAGCAGATGATAGCGATGACACCACGGCGAGAGAAAGGCAGGCGGAAGAACACCGCGGCGGGTAGGCACAATATAAGCAACGTAAGCCCGGTGAGCGCGTGAGAAACGTGAAACAGAAGCGCCGCGCTGAACAGAACAGTCCATAAGGCCGTCGCCCAAAGAGGAGTGCGACTGCTATCTAAGAACAAAGCTGCAAATGCGAGGATCGTGATAGCGCCGAACACATCAGGCATTAAAAACGACACAAAGAACGGCATTGGCGTGAACGCAGCCAGAAGCAGCGAAATGAGCGCGAATCGAAGCCAAGTGAACAATGCAAGCGTGTGAAGTGTGAGCGCGATTGCGACCAACACGACTGCTGACTGCACGAATACGACTGGCCAAAGCCGGCCTATTGCATCGCACAGATATAGAAGAACACCATAGTAAATCGATCTGCCGCTAAGCACCGTTTTGTCCCGGATGGAACTCACGGATTCTCGCGGGGTCGAGTTATCTTGCGACCAGACGGTAGACCGGTGCAGGAAACGCTGAAAACCCGCATCTGCTCCGCGAAGGTAGGTCGTGGTGTCGGCGTAAAAGAAGGGCTGATGATTGTAGAAGGCCGGCCAGACGTTCGCAACTAGAAGCAGTACAAAAACGAACGCCTGACGCACCCGGCGGGTGATGGTCATTGTATGTACTTCGGCGTTCTTAGGCCGCCACCGGCCGGATGCCAAATTCCGACTCGAGTAGTTGCAGCCAGCGTTTCTGAAAGAGTTCGGTTCTGTAGGCCTGGACTTGCTCGCGCGCAGTTTGCCCCATCATCGCCGTTTTTTCGGGCGAAGTCGCCGCGTCACGAATGGCGGCTGCCACGGATTCGACGGATCGCTCTACTAACCATCCGTTCAGGCCGTCCACAAGGAAGTCCTCAACACCATTGAGTCGTGTAGCGATAAGGGGAAGACCCGCGGCCGCTGCCTGGAAGCTGGCAAGGCTAAAAGTTTCATAAGCAGACGGAAACACGAAAGCATGAGCGGACCAGAGATACGGACGGATGTCGTGCTGCAAGCCTACGAAATGCGCGTTTGAGGCGAGGCCTAACTGTTTTGTAAGTGCAGCAAATTCGCGAATCTCATTCGTTTCGCCGCCGATCACGATGAGGTGTATGACGCGATGATCAATATTTGCGAGAGCGCGCAGCACAACCTCCAGGCCTTTCCGAGTGAAACCCCCTAAAGCGCAAAAGGCGAGAACAAAGGCGCCGCGGCCGATGCCGAGATGCTGGTAAATCTGCGTGGAGTCAAACGAGGGATCGTGTACAAAATCTTCCACGTCGATGGGGTTGGGGATCACGTGAACTTTACCTCGAGTTAGGACCGGGTAAGTTAGTTCAAGCTCGCGTGCCATGCCATGAGAAGGCACGACAATCTTTGCGGCATAACGAAATGCAATAGGCTCTAGCAGGCAGCACCAGCCGTGATTTATCGTTCGGGCGAGACGCCGCAGCCACGTGCTTGCGATGGCCCCACGATGATATCGCAAAAAATAACGATGGCAGAACTGAGTATGCGAGATCTGGCAGAACGCGAAAGCTCCCTCGGTGGCGATGCGAATCTTCGGCGAATCGGGACGGTGCAGGGCGTAGGCGCAGGTAGCAAAAAGCGTGAACAAAATAGTGCGTACAAAGACCGGTTTGTCGGGAAGCGGAATACGAGTTTGCGCTAGCAACGGCGCATCGGCGAGATCCGTTCGATTGACGAACGTATGAATCGGCCATTTGCCGGCCAGCGATCGAAGTAATTTAAGCAGGCAACTGCCAGCGGGACTGTTATTGGTGATGGAGGAGTCGAAAACCACCAGTGTGGGCAAGTCCTTTGGAGAAGTGCCAGGCCAGACTTGCGGAGTCAGTAGGCACCCGTAGGCGCTAGAAGCTTAGTGACGGTTTTGAACAGGATGTAGATATCCAACCAGACAGACCAATTGCGGATGTAATAGGTGTCCTCCGCTTCCTGAATTACCAAATTCCCATCGCTTCGCTCCGAGACCTGCCAGAAACCCGTTATCCCAGGCATGACACTGGCACGAAGCGCTCGAAAAGCGGGCGGGAAGTGCTCCAGATGATAGTGAGGAAAGGGGCGAGGACCGACCAAACTCATGTCGCCTCGCAGGACGTTCCAAAGTTGGGGTAGTTCATCGAGACTGTAACGGCGCAGGAAGGCGCCGGCGCCGGGGATTACACGCGGATCTTTTTTCAGCTTGTAGTATTGGTGCCAAGATTCCTTTTCCCCAGGGTAGCTATCGAGATGCTCGTACAGTAAACGCTCGGCATCGGGATACATGGTCCGAAGCTTGCAGACGGTCAATGGATTTCCGTTCTTTCCCTCGCGCTGTTGCCGAAAGAACGCCGGGCCTGGACTTTGGAGCTTAATCCAGATGGCAAACACCGCTATAAGAGGCACCGCGAACAGAAATAACGGCAGCGCAATCGAGTAATCCAGCACTCGCTTCAACAGACGACTCGAGGGCAGAAGAAGATTCTTTTGAACTTCCAGGCCCAACACACCTCCCAAATCGCGAGAGGTGATCCAAAGGCTTTGAATTCCGAACAGGTCAGGGATGATGATGACGCTAGGGAACGAAAGCGTTTGCACCAACTCGGAAAGACGCTGGCGCTCCATTCCAGGAATGGCGATTAGAACAACTTTGGCGCGGCCTTGAAACGCACTTACGGCGGACAACGGACCTGCCACCGGAATGCCGTCGATTAGCGTACCCCATTTGTCGGGATCGTCATCGAGCAGGCCCACGGGCACAAGGCCAAGATCATATTCCTTCTTCAGTTTTCGAGCGACAAGCGATCCGGTACGACCTGCTCCCAGGATGATCACAGGTTCGCCGCAGATGCCGCGCCGGATGAGCATTTTGCGAAATAGCGCTTCCAGCGCGGGCGGAATAGTGAGCGCGAAGAGCACGGTAATCAACAGGACTCCGCGCGACCATTGGCGTTCTTCAAAGATATAGTTCCAGGTAAGCAAAACGCCGAACACTGTAACGGTGGAATACGCGCGCGAACGCACACGCTGCACGGCGCCCAAACCATAGCCCGGATAGAGCCCGATGCCGTAAAAAACGATGGGCAGAATCAAGACCCCGATGGCTAAACCTTCAAATTGCGGCCGGGCAAGAGTAATGGGAAGCAGCGGACGTAGCGCGAGACGCACCAAGCATCCCAAGAACAAGGCCATTTCCAGAGCAACTACGTCGATCAAAACCAGCCACAATGTTGCCCAAGAGCTTTGCCTGAGCGGTACAGCAACAACTTGTTCGGCGGCGGCAATGGGCATATGGGCGCAGCGTGGGCGGGTCAACGCGTTGATCGAAAAATTTTGTTTGCGAGGCTCTTCAGACGATTATCAGACATTACGCGGTCACCGGCGCACTCCGCATTGCGTTTATATAAATATCCATTAACAGAGTGTAGTTGCGATCAGCAGTGTAGTTCTGTTCGTAGGAGGCGCGCGCCGCCTTGCGGAACGCCGGCATTAGCTCCGGCCGCGTTAACAGCCATTCAATTTGTTCGGTGAGATGTTTTGCATCCCCGACCCGAAAACGAATTCCGTTGACGCCATCGATGACGAATTCATTCATTGAAGCGAGATCGGAGGCTAAAACCGGAGTGCCGCAGCCGAACGCTTCTATGATTGTGAGCGGGCCGCCTTCGTGATAAAGGGACGGACACACCAAGAATTGCGCGTGACGAGTCAGATCCAGGACCTGGTTGTAATCGATTCGACCCAACCATTGAATGCCGCGCATACCGGCGGTTAGGTTGCGTCCCCATTCCAGAAGAGGACCGTCTCCCGCAATTTTCAGTGCCACGCGCGAATGCAGAGACTGCCACGCATTAAGCAGAACGCGAATGCCCTTTTCTTCGCAGATACGACCCGCAAATAGCGCATATCCGCCCTCGCCGGTGCCGGGCGATGGGTCAAATGGGAGAAAGTTTGACTTGACCTTTAACCGTTCGGCTGGCAGCCCGCCCTCAATGAATTTGTCCCGGGCAAAATTCGTAAGCGTTATGTACGTGTGAACCTTGGAAGACCAGGTGGCCGCAACTCGATGCGTTATCAGCATCGATGCCGTGACCGCGCTCGCTGCCCGGTTGTCGCGGTAACAGCCATGCAGCATGGCGCCAAAAGGAACAGCGGAACCCACACAATCTTCACAGACGCGGCCATTACGGAACAGGTTCGCACCAGGACAAATGAGGCGGTAGTTGTGCAGGGTTTGAACGACCGGAATCTGTTCCGCTGCGGCGGCGTAGTAAAGGGATGGTGAGATCAGAGGAAACGTATTGTGCGAGTGGATGATGTGGGGGCGTTGCGCATGCAAAAGCTTGCGGATTGCGCGATATGTCTCGCGACTCCAATGTGTAGCGAGGGCAGCGTGAATGGCGGACATTTTAGAAATTTCGTCGTTGTACGCCCGGTATCGGATCACTTCATGGCCACGGCTCGTTAGCAAATCGTATTCGGCGGCGAAAACGCGATCCTCGCCACCGGGATGTTGGTAAAAATTGTGTACCTGCAAAATCTTCATCGAGCAGCGTTATGAAGCAGCTCAGGAGCATTCGCCGGCAATAGTCCCGCTGGAGACACGAACAAAGGATCTACAACGCGCACGCGATAACTGTAAGCCGACGCAGCGAAACCCAGCAGCAAGAGGAATCCAATGCTGGTTGCATTTCCCGCGCCGGCAATGATGTTTTCACCCGATAGACTAACCAAGAGAGCAGGAAGGTAGATTAATAGCGGTTTGGCGTAGCCGACTTTGTCCCTTCGCCACCCGTTCAGCGTGTAGACAACTATCGAGCCCAAAAAGAGCAGCCACAACGAAAGTCCGGCCAATCCCCACTCGTAAAGCACCCGAAAATACTCATTGTGCAGCATCCTATTGGGATCTACATAGCTTGCATAACCGTGAAATATAGAGCCAGTTACCGCAGCGCCGTTGCTGGTGCCATGTCCAAACACTAGCTCTGTGAGAGAAGATTTTCCGACTTGATCGATCACCGCCTTATTCACTATTTCGCGAAAACGCAGAGTGCCAAGACCATTGGATTCATAGTCTCCTGCCTCGGTATCAACGATTGCCGCCGCGATGCGATTTGAAGCGGCAACTTCCTGAAGTGCTGTCATTACTGATTCGCGAAAAATTATGACCGTAGAAACGCAAAGAGGAATTAGCGCGACAACAAGAATTTTGCACCAGACTTTTATGTTTGAAAGTAAAAAGGCGATAACACTTGCGAATACCGCACCAATAAACCAGAGTCTGCTTCCGTTGAAGAGGAGACACAGCAGTAATGAGCCGCAGGTAATGACACGCGCCCGTCTTGAGAAGTACGGACCTGATAAGGCGAGGCAGTAGAGAGCAACAATAAACGCAGCAAAAGCCTGGGCGGGAGTAAAGCCGCTGAACCGATTCTCGCCTCCCAGCGTATGGCGAGAATAGACGAACTGAACAGCGCCAACCAAAATGGTGCCCGCCGTAATGGGCACAACCATTCCTGTCCAAATGTAATTGCCCTTTGCCGCTCTTAAGAAAACAAATGCAATCAAGAGAGACCCGATCATCTCTCCGACCAATTTTGCCGCGGCTAACGGAAAGTACGACCAAAAACTGGCAACTCCCACGTACACAACCAACAGGCACCAGGCGATGGGCGCGAGAGTAATCGCGCGGTGACCAGCCTGGGCGCGCAATCTCCATAACAGGTACAGGGGAACGGCTAAACCGCGAAAGGCGTTGAGAATTCCGATGGAATCACGAGTGTTGTGAAAGTCAACGCAAGCCAACAACAAATACGAAACGATGGCCCAGCGCAAAGGAGCAAAGACTGTAATGAGCGTAAAAACGGCGTAAAGCGCAATGACGACGATCATCAGGTGCCGCTCCAAACACGATCAATTGCTTTGGCGATATTCGCTCCGATAGTGTCGGGCGTAAACTGCATGGCTTTGTTGCGCGCGTATTGACGCATGACGCTCAACGTTTCAACGGGCGTGCTTAAAGCATGATCCATAGCGGCGTATGCAGCGTCAGCATCATCGGGCCGGAAGGACCATCCGTTCTGGCCATCCTCAACCAATTCTTCGACAGCTTGACTGTAGATGCTTCCGAGCACCGGTAAACCAGCGGCCATCGCCTCATTCACTACAACCCCCCACGTGTCCGCGAGAGTGGGGAACGCAAAGATGCCGCAATCCGCATAAATCGCCGAGAGATCACTGAATGCCATGTTCCCATGAAAGACGGTTCGGAGATTTTTCGGCACCGCAGTTTTCTCCAAGCCGGCACGTAAGGGGCCGTCGCCGACTATGACAAATTCCAGTTGACGCTGCGGATGTTGCAAAGCCCATCGGGAGAGAGCGGTTAAAAACCGTTGCAATCCTTTGCGTTCAATAAGCTGGCCGACGTAAAGGAGGCGATGAGCGATCGCGGCTGGGCGATGGAGAGGAACTCCGCAAAACCGCTGGATATCGGTCGTGTAGCCGATTTCGAAGATTTTTGTTTTCGGTACGCCGAGCGAATTGATGTAGCGAGCGCCGCTTTGACCGAGCACCAAGAAGCCGTCCACTCGGCTTCGAATGAGTTGGCGAACGAACGCGCGAGTTCGGCCTCGGCCGCGCTCCGTGGATTCGGCAATCTCGGCAACCACCAGCAATCGAGATCTACGAGCAAGCTTGCGATAGATGCAGGCTAATAGCGTCCGAAAGCCCATCTCGTTTGAAAGAACGATTTGAGGGCGAAAACTGCGCAATTGAGAGATGGTATCGAGGGGGAGATGAACAAAAACAGGTTCGGCGAAACCGCTGGGATGCTTCCAACGGCGGCGGAGCGTGATCGTCTTTTGAAGAACGACATCGAGGCTGCCCCAATCGACTCGCCAGGGGCGGTTACTTTCCATGGGAGCTGAAAGAAAAATGCGTAGGCGGTAGCGGCGCTCAAGCCACGCAAACGTGGGCTTCCAATAAGGCGCAAGGATATTCGTGAGATACGCGACTCGGATACCGGACTGCTGCAACGGCGGAGATGTTTCAGGTTCTGCAACGGGCGAACTCATTGATCAGCACGGCCGAGACGAAAACGAAGCCGGGCCGTAAGCCGCAGTTTTAAATAACGCATAGCCGTTGCAATGTATCTCTTCAACGCTAAGCGACGGTTCATGATGGGCCGGGCGGCGAAATCGCATCCTATCTTTTGCGACCCAAAATAGCGCGCCGCGCCGCGGAACCATTCTCCGCGCTCGATAACCTGGCGATAGTGGAGGACCGGCTTGTAAGTTGCATAGTAACGGGCGGTTGAGGAACGGCTGCGATCGGTCGCGTTCCACTCGAAGTTCCAAATGGATTCGTCAGCAACCAACAAATGAAGCAAATGCGCGCGGTTCCAAATAGCGGCCTGCGTAGAGACCCGATAGGCAGCACGCGGATGAATTATTCCGATGTCAGGGTGAGATTCAAGCTTTCGATCAGGACCCGGCAAAGGAAAGAGACGCAACTGCTCTCCATTGAGAGATGCAAGTGTGGCAAGTTTTTGAGCCAGTAACGAAGTAGACACGGGCTGATCGAAGAAATAGTCTTCGAGAAGCAGCAGGACGAAGTCGGTATCGAGTTGGTCTAAGCAGATGCGAAGACGCTGACTCCATTCACCGTTTCCTGCCGCAATGACCGTAACCCGCTGGCCGCCAGATGACTTCTGATTTGTCCCGAGATAGACGGGCCAAGGACAGTCGCTCCAATACCGCCAGAAGAGGTGAAAGAAAGGAGGCCAAAGATCGCTATAGGCGTCGCACGACATGACCAGAACAGCGCAGGAAGGTTGTGGAAGTGACTCTGCGCCGGTTGCCGCGACTTGGAAAACCACAGATTCAGACACGGATGAGATCTGAGGTTATCCCCAGAGGATTCAAATTGCGGCGGCGCAACACAAAATAAACGCCAATGACCATTACCGCTTGAGACGTGATAACTGCCCAGGACATGCCGAGGAAAGAAAATTGAGGAGCAAGGATTGCAGCCAGAGAGAAATTGACGATCAACGCGATCATTGTTACCTGTTGAAAAGATTTTTCCAGTCCCAGCGCCAATAGCCATTGAAACCCTAACACGTTGGTCCAGGCAAGCATGGGCGCGCGCAGACTCAAAACTTTGAAGGGCGCAATTGAAGATTGATATTTAGCTCCCAAAATAATGTGAATTACAAGGCCGGAGCCGAACCACATACATAACGTCAACGCGGCCCCGACAGCACACATGACATATAGGGAAGTTTTGGTGAGTTTTACCGCTTCCTTAAATGAGTCCTTGATGAGCGCGGCCGAGTGTGGATAAAGAGCAGTGCTCAATGGCGAGAGCAGGCCTACCGCGGCCGAGTTAATCTTTTCCGCGCCCGCATAATAGCCGACGTCTTGCGCGGTGGCAAATAAGCCAAGAACGAAAGCATTGCCCAAAGAAAAAATGTGGTACGCGCTTCGAAATAGGAACATCGCGCCAGTGTCGCGAAGTACCTGTATGCTTTGGCGCAAACGCGGGAGAAGAAATTTGCATCGCGAGTACATTACCGTGCTTCCGATTGCAAAAGCGAGCAGCCCTCCGGCGCCCTGGAGTACAAATACTTTCCATCCATCTTGGGGCAAATGTACGAATATAAATATGCCGATGGCGGCGGCAAGCCGCGAGACGATATCCAGCGTAGAGGAAAATGCAACTCGCCGGACACCGAAGAAATAAAACGTAGGGAGAAACGCCTTGATGACTTCGGAAGCCACCGCTATCGAAAACAGAAGAGCGTGCTCGTGGAAGAGCGGAACGAAGCGGTACGCAATGATTGCGCTCAAAGCCACAATGGCGGCCAACAACAACTTGGCCCCAAAAACTCCCGCGACGATGCTTTCAATCTCTTGGCGGCTGGAAGCGTTAACTACCTGGCGCGTAGCAGAATAAATAAAGCCGTAGTCGACGATGAGCCCACCGTACATGGCAAAGGCTTGCGCCATCGCAAGCAATCCCCAACTCGCTGGGCCGAGGACACGCGAAAGATAGGGTACGGTCGCGAGCGGAATGACGTAGTACGCTAGCTGAGCGCCGTAAACCGAGCCGATGTCGAAAACCAGATGCTTTCGAGCCCGCAAGCGATCAATCAGCAGAGGTCAGGCCTTGCGGGATTCCGCGTAATACTTTCGGTAATCGGTGTAGTAGTAATAGTCCTGACTGTTGTATTTGTCGACCTCGTTCAGAACGAGCCCGATCACGTTCGCACGCAGCCGCCGTAGCGTAGCCAAAGCGCGCGCTACCGCTTTTCGGTTCGTCTGACCGGCGCGTGCCAACACTACAACGCCATCCACCGCCGTGGCCACCTGCATCACTTCTGCGAAACCAAGCAGCGGAGGCGCGTCAACTAGGATGAGATCGTATTCCTTCGCCGCCTCATCCAGAATGTCAACGATCATGGGGCCGACAAGATCGGATGCCCGGCGCGAAGCCGTGCCGGCGGGCATGATATCCAGATCTCTCCACTGAGTGGTCTTACACACAGCTTCCTTCCAGGTCAGTTCACCCAAAAGTACATTCGACAGCCCTAGGCTTCCGTCTATGTTCAACTTTTTGTGAACACTTGGGCGGCGGAGATCGGCGTCGATTATAAGCGTCTTCTTGTTTTGCTCGGCGTGAGCAATGGCAAGGTGAACGGTCGCCGTCGATTTGCCCTCTCCAGGAGCAGCGCTGGTCAGCAGAAGAGACTTTACAGCACGATCAAAGTCAGGGAGCAGGATGGAGTGGCGCAGCGCGCGAATAGATTCCTCGTATGAAGAGATGCCTTCGTAGCCCAACGGCCCCGGTTCGGCGGAACCGCCCGATTTCGAATCTTTTGCCGTTGTCCGGCTTCCGTTGCCGGAGTACCGCACAAGACTGACGGCGGATGAACCGGTGCGTGGCGCGTCGGGCGCAACTTCGGCGGCCGTGCGATTGGCACGAGGCGCGATTAAACGTCGCATTTCCTTTACGGCTGGAAGGGTCCCGACGACACTTGTATCCAAAGCGTGCGCCGCCTGTTCGGGATCGCGAATCGTTGTGTCGAGCACATCCACGAGGATGGCGCCGCAGATGGCCAACACCGACGAAATGATGAAAGCCAAGAGAAGATTCAACCCCTTCTTAGGGAAAACCGGAAGATCGGGAGGACGAGCCAAGTCCGCGATACGAATGGAGCTATTTTGGAAACCGGCGTTGATGCCGGCTTCGCGAATGCGACGTTCGAGATCGGCATAGAGAGTCTTATCGGCATCCGCATCACGCTTCAGTTGTTGGTACTCGAACGACTTCACGTTGAGCTGATCGTATTCCGCCTTGGTCTGCCCGACAGCCTTTTCGAGCATCTGTTCCCGATTCTGCGCTTCGCGAAAATCAGTTTCAATGCGCTGTGCGACATTGTGCTTCATCTCGTCAAACTGGCGTTGCACTTCATCCAGGTCATTGGCCGCTTTCCGATATTCGGCATGGTTCGCGCCATAAATCGTCGAGACCTCTGCGAAGTGTTGCTTGGCCTGATTCACCCGCTCCTGCAGCTTACTCAGATCCTGTCCTTGCGAAGAAACCTGAGCGGCTGCCAGCGATCCGCTCTGCATGGCGTTGAAAGCCGCTTCTTTGCGAACGCGATCGGCCTGTGCCTCAGTGTAGGCGGTGTTTAACTGCAGAAGGCGGGCAGAGAGGATGCTGGTTTTATCTTCAGGGTTGATGACATTTAATTCTTCTTCGAACTTTGCCAGGGCCTGACCAGACCGCTCCATTTTGGCTCGCAACTCATCGAGCTGTTTCTCCATGAAACTGGAAAGAGCGGTAGTAGACCGCACGCGAATTTCAAACGTGCGCTCCAGGTACGACTGGGCAATTGCATTAGCGACGTCAGAGGCGAGCCTCGGATCCGTCGAGCGATAGCTGATTCGCAAGATATAAGTGTTGATGGGCCGCGTCACCTTCAATTGCTTCAGCACAATGGGCGCGCCAGCTTTACGTTGAGCACGGTCTTGAGAGAGCTTCTCAAGCTGGCTCTCGCGCTCAAGTAGATGGAACCGCTCCGCGACAGGCCGCAGCACGGCATCAGACTGAATTAACTCCATCTGCGTAGCCATGAATTGATCGCCGTCATCCATGGAGGCGGACTGGGTGGCTTCCTGCCCGATGACGCCCATCGGCACCCGGCGGTCTACATCGATTCGGGCCGTGGCTTCATAGATCGGAGTCAGACGCGAAGAAACGAGATAAGTAACGAGGAGGCAGGTGGCAATAAAGCATAGGATGCGCCATTTCTGACGGTAGACGACTAAAAAATAGTGTGATGCCGAGATCGTGGGCTGCGAAGTATCGAGTTCTACGTATGGAGAGACGGCAATGGGCTGCGTCATCCGGCGAATATCAACCAACTCAGACGGCGGCCGTTGAAGTTGTTTCATTGTTTGGGGATTGCCTTTATTTCCGATCCAACGTTAGTGCCAGATCAGCACACCAGATGCGGTTGAGGTGCCGAACGCCGCAATACGTTCCAGTGTTTGCGCAGTCAGGCGGCGGCCCTTATTGTCGGGAATATACAGGATATCGTTAGCCTGCAGTTGCACGTCAGGAGATTTGCGTTGCAGGATACGATCGAGAGGAATCGGAATTTCGTTGCGACCATCTTTGCCGCCTTCACGACGATAGATGTACGCCTCTTTGCTCGAGTAGGGCATCAGCCCTTCAGAGAGCGCAATGATTTTCAAAACGCTGGTGTCGTTTCCGTCGGCTATGGGGAAAGCGCCAGACTTCTTGACATTACCCACAACGTACACCCGGCCGGCGATCGGAACGCGGATCTCTTCGCCACCCTGCAGCCGGATGTTTACGGCGGGGTCGGCATCGTCAATCAATTTCTTGATCGCAATGCGTTGCACAACCTCTGAAGATTTGCCGTGCTCGCCCGGCTCGGACTTACTCACCAGAATTTCGGGTCCGGCATCCGGCGTAAGGCCTTCCGCTTTAGCCAGGGCATCGAGCAAAGTGACATTGCCCACCGCCTGGAAAGTCATGGGGTGTTTAACGGCGCCAAGCACGCTGACCGGAACGCTACGGTATTCGGCAACCGCGACTAACACGACCGGCCGAACGAGAATTTGATCATTTATGAGCGCTTGCGAAATCAACGTCTCGATTTCCGGCGGATATTTGCCTGCAACATCAATGCGATTCGCAAGTAACGGCAATAACAGCGTGCCATCCGCGGCCACACGGAAATTCCTCGTTAACTCCGGACAATCCGCAACAGAAATGGACAAGAGGTCGTTAGGACCTACCTTTTGAGCAGGAAGATTGACATCAGGGCTAATTGGTCCCGGCGGGACGGATGGCGGGAAGACCTGAGCGTTGACGCCAAGGGCAAAGAAAAGCGAGAGAACGGCCAACAAGCGCATGATGAAATTGCGGTTTTATTATTTTACGCTTTTCGCCGCATTTTGAGAAAAATTCGCTTGGCGCAGACGCATCGAATGACAACGTGCAATGCCACAATTGGGTTTGTGCATTTTGATGGCCTTATTCAGCTTGATGCTTCGGTAGTAGATGCACAGCCTCGATTACCGAGCTGGCTACGAAAAAGTCGAACTCACTTCGGCGCCGTGCATGCGCTGAAGACAGAGCTTCGGCAAAAGCGCTTGCACACCGTTTGCGAATCGGCGCGATGCCCTAACATTCATGAATGTTTTCAGCGTGGTGCAGCCACATTCATGATTCTCGGCAACTTATGCACGCGCGGTTGCGGCTTCTGCTCCGTGCCGAAAGGTTCGCCGAGCAAAAAAGAGTTCGTTTTAGACCCTGAAGAACCGCTTCATGTGGCCGAGATGGCAAAGCAGATGCGCCTTAAGTATGTCGTGATCACTTCGGTGAATCGCGACGATTTGCCGGACGGCGGCTCGTATCACTTTGCCGAGACAGTACGGCAGGTACGGCTAGCACTACCAAACGCACGAGTGGAGGTGCTGACACCCGATTTTTGCGGCGATTTACAAGCCGTCGCGCGCGTTTTGGACGCCGGGCCGCATGTCTTCAACCACAACATGGAAACGATAAGCCGTCTGTACAGGCGCGTGCGCCCGCAAGCGGATTATCAGCAGTCCCTGGAGGTCCTTCGGTTCGCTAAGGCATATCGTCCTAGTGTCATGACCAAATCGGGACTCATGGTGGGGCTTGGTGAGACGCCGGAGGAAGTACACCGGCTGCTGCACGACATTTGCGAGGCCAATGCCGACGTGGCGACCATCGGGCAATATCTGCAACCAACGCGCCGTAATCTACCAGTTGCCGAATACATAACGCCACGGCAGTTTGAGAATTATCGCGAGTACGGATTGTCGATCGGCTTCAAGATGGTCTTCAGCGGACCTTTCGTACGCAGTTCTTACATGGCTGATCTCGTGAGCGAAGAGGCCGGTCAGGCGCATGCCTGAGAGCGCCTCGCATGTTTCGGCTCACTATCGACGCATAGTTCTTCACACGCTGCTTTCGCTCGCGACTGCTTTTCTTCTGCTGGCAATTTTCCCGAAATTCGATTTTCGATTTTTGGCTCCCGTTGCGCTTACTCCCTTATTGGTCGCGCTAGCGCGAACGGAAGATGGCTGGCAGCGGTTTGTCTTCGGTTGGGCGACAGGCATCTTTTATTGGTTCTTTCTTTGCACCTGGATCCAATTCGTGCTGGAAGCGCACGGCGGAATGGGCGTGTTCGGCTCGTGGGGGTCATTCGTTCTCTTCAGTGTTTTGAAGGCACTGCATATGGCGGTTTTCGCTTGGCTTGCCGGTCCATTGATGAAACAGGCTTATGCGATTCCAGCCGTGGCGGCGCTTTGGACTGGACTGGAGCGCACGCACGGCACATTCGGATTTGCGTGGCTGGCCCTTGGAAATGCCGGAATCAATATGTCTGTACCGCTACGAGTAGCGCCGTATGTAGGCGTTTACGGCGTGTCCTTCATTTTTTGCATGCTGGCGGCGGCGCTTGCGTGTGTGGTTCTGCGCTATCCCAGGGTCAGGCTTGTTCCGCTCGCGACGCTGGCGGCGCTCATTTTCATTCCCGCGATTCCAGAGAATATCCCAAGAACGGATAGCGCCCTGGTTGTCCAGCCGAACATTAATCCCGATCTTCAGTGGACCGAGTTACTGCAAGAGAAGACGGAAAAACAACTGTCAGTCATTTCGGATGCGTTCCGGTCCAAACTGGTGATCTGGCCTGAATTGCCGGCTCCTCTTTATTACTACGACGACCGCGAGTTTCATCAGGCAGCCACCGAGATCGCTTTACATCACGGCGACTTCTTGTTTGGAACAGTTGCATACACTGGCGAGCACCAGCCGCTCAATTCGGCGGTGCTGTTAGGCCCGGATGGACTGGAAGTCGGTCGTTACGACAAGATCGACCTGGTCCCCTTCGGCGAGTTTGTTCCGCGGGTTTTTTCGTTCGTAAATCGAATCACGCAAGAAGCCGGCGATTTTGTGCCGGGGCATGATATCAAGGTGCTGCCGGCGGCCGCACACAGATTGGGCGTCTTCATTTGCTACGAGTCTGCTTTTCCGGATCTGGTGAGACAGTTCAGCAAGAACGGCGCCGACGTTTTAGTGAACTTATCTAACGACGCCTATTTCGGTCATTCGGAGGCACGGGAGCAGCACCTTTTGCTCGCTCGCATGAGGGCGGTAGAGAATCGGCGCTATTTAATCCGCTCAACGAACGACGGAATTACAGCGGTGATCAATCCAGCGGGTCAGATTGTGCAGCGCCTTCCGATGTACCAGGAAGTGGCTGCACCGATGCGCTACGGCGTTGTCGAGAGCACCACGTTTTATTCCCGGCATGGAGATTGGTTCGCTTGGAGCTGCCTGGCGTTTGGCGTGACGTTGGGCCTTTACCGCATCGTTCCTGGACGCCGCACCTCTCTCTAATCTCAATCAATACGCCTCTTATACTAGGTCGATGGCAATCAAAGATATCGAGCGACCTCTCGGATTTAATACGCGCGCCCTGCATGCTGGCTATGATCCAGATCCCACCACCCACGCGCGAGCCGTACCGATCTACCAGAGCACTTCTTTCACCTTCGACGATTCTGAACATGCCGCGCGGCTGTTTTCCTTGCAGGAATTCGGCAACATCTACACGCGGATCATGAACCCCACGACGGCCGTGCTTGAGACCCGTGTCGCTTCCCTCGAAAATGGCGTCGCCGCGCTGGCGCTATCGAGTGGGCAGGCGGCACAGTTTCTTGCGCTTTCGACCATTGCCGTTCCGGGCGATCAGATCGTTTCAGCAAGCACTCTATACGGCGGAACGCATACGCAGTTCGATGTCACAATGCGCCGGATGGGCTACGACTTCGTTTTCGTCGAACCGGACGATCCGGAAAACTTCCGCAAAGCGATCACCCCGAAGACGAAGCTGTTATATGGCGAAACGATAGGTAATCCGCGAAGCAACGTGCTGGATATAGAAGCGATCGCGAAGATCGCTCACGAACACGATATTCCGCTCGTCATCGATAACACATTCGCGACTCCGTACGTCACGCGGCCGATTGATTATGGCGCCGACGTTGTGGTGCACTCTTTGACGAAGTTCATGGGCGGACATGGAACGTCGATTGGCGGAATCATCGTGGATGGGGGGAAATTTCCCTGGAACAACGGTAAGTTTCCGCATTTCACAGATCCGTCGCCGGCTTACCACGGCATGAAGTTTTGGGACACCTTTGGAAATATCAGCTTTATCATCAAAACGCGCGTCGAGGGCCTGCGCGACATCGGGCCGTGCATGAGTCCATTTAACTCATTCCTGTTTTTGCAGGGAATCGAGACCTTGGGAATGCGCATGGACCTGCATCTGAAAAATACAATGACGGTCGTCAAGCATCTGGAAAAACACCCCAAGGTGGAGTGGGTGAAATACGCTTCCCTGTCCTCGAGCCCTTATTACCAAGTCGCGCAGAAATATACTCCGAAAGGAGCGGGCGCGGTCTTTTCCTTCGGCATCAAGGGTGGATTGGAAGCAGGTAAGAAATTCATCGATAAGCTGAAAATCTTTTCGCACTTGGCCAACGTGGGAGATTCACGGAGCCTCGTGATTCATCCTGCATCGACGACGCATCAGCAACTCGGGATGGCTGAACAGGAAGCCGCAGGAGTTACGCCCGAACTCGTACGCCTGTCGATCGGTTTAGAAGATGTTGAAGACCTGATTTGGGATTTGGATCAGGCGCTGGCCTGAGCACGACGAAGCTGATGTGACGTGCAGCGCTACGACGTGAAGGTTGAACGTTCGAGATCTAATGGATGATCTATACGGTTATTTACGAAAACCCTCTAGCTTCGCGGGCGTCGTCGAAATAGACACCGCAGCCTGAGGCGGCGACAGTGACTTACACCTTCACCCAGGACTGGCTGGCCGCGCTCTCGGCGACTTTCGAGAGCAGAATCATGCCGCGTAGACCGTCTTCAAAAGTAGGGTAGTCGATCGGAACGCTTGAATCGGCAATTCTCGCGTAGAAGTGTTTGAACACTTGCTTATGGGAGTCGTCATAGCCTTCACTATGCCCTCCCGGCAAGTCTGCAAACTTCGCTGCTGCAGGATAGAACAACGAACCATCCTTAATGATGATTTGATTGGGTTCATTGCGATGGCCGATCCACAACGTGTCGGGCTGTTCCTGATTCCAGCCAACGCCGGCCTTTGTTCCGAAGATTTCAAAAGTGAACCGGTTCTTACAGCCGGCAGACATTTGGCTGACCGTAAACGCGCCCCGCGCTCGATCTCCCAGACGGAGCATCACCATTCCAAAATCGTCCGTGTCGATGGGAAACATTTCGTAATCGGTAACGGCGGATTTTTTTCCCGAGAATGTCTCGACAGATCCCTTCGGGCGTTTTCGTTCTTTGTGGAAGGTTGCAAGGTCGCCACAGACTGCGGTGATCGGAAGACCGGTCAAATGCTGGATCATGTCCATCCAATGTGAACCGATGTCGCCCATCACGCGGAGCTTGCCGGTTTCTTTGGAGTCTAAGCGCCAATTCCAATCGGTATCGTAGAGAAGCCAGTCCTGCGAATATGTTCCCTGAACGATGAGCACTTCGCCCAGATCTCCGGCCGCGATCATCTGACGGATCTGCTGCACTACCGGGTAGTAGCGGAGATTGTGTTGGACGCAATTTATCGCGTTTTTCGCTCGCGCCGCTTCAACAAGTTGGCGAGCTTCAGCAACATCCATCGTCAGTGGTTTCTCGCACAGCACCGCCTTGCCCGCTTGTATTCCTGCCAATGACATGGGGAAGTGATCCACATTGGGCGTGCATACATGAATCGCTTCGATTTGCTTGTCGTTCAGAACGTCCTTGAGATTCGCGGTTGCGAGTGGAATGTCGAAGGTGTCGGCAAAATTGCGCGCCGTCTCCGGACGGCTTCCCACAACTCCTGCAATCTCCACATTCCCGAGCCGGCGCACATTTTCGGCGTGCACCTTACCCATGAAACCGGTACCGATGATAGCTGTCTTGATTTTCCGCATGCTTGTTCGTCCTTCAACACTCTACAACCACAGGGAAATTAAACGCACGCGCACGTAGTAGTGAAATTTATCTCGCTATAACTCGCGCCTTTTCGAATAGTCCATACGAGATGTTTTCCGCTGTCTGGTAACTAGCATTTTCGACCGGCTATGGACACGAAATTTTTTACAAGCGTCCAATTTGAGCCGTCCGATGAGGTCAACGTAACTACCCAGGACGCCGCAACGAGGGTAGCGCAACTTTCGGCATTTGACGTGCATCATCTACTTAGCAGGGTCACAACAATGGCTGAGGTTAGAACGACAGCAACCGCGATAACAGTTCGAATCGAACCGGCGAAGATTTGGACAGCAGGGTTGTTGAGTGCAATCGGCGTCGGAACTAAGAATGTCGGTGCCTGGGCGACAGAAACCGCGCAACAGTTCGGCGCTTTGCTCGCGGCGCTAATGGGACCCGCTGTTTTTTC
>DASREJ010000247.1:0-3821 GCA_035652115.1 Bryobacteraceae bacterium | reverse complement strand
GACAGCCTCGGCGACAACGAGAAAGCCGCCCTCTACCCTCATCCTGAGGAGGCGCGAAGCGCCGTCTCGAAGGATGAGGCCGAGGCGGGGATGGCGCAGATGAGCGAGAAGTTTAAGGCGATGGGCGAGCAGGTGTATGTCGATGCGGCGAGGGTGAAGGAAAGCAACAAAGCACTCTAAGCGGCTCCGCCAAAGCGCGCAGCGTTCTCTGCGACACAGCTATCGGCGAGGTGCAGGTATGGGCGCTATCCTGACGACAATTCTAAGGTATCCTGGGTATATCCTAATCGGCGGCTTTGTGATTTTCGTTGTTTCCCTTGCATTAAGCGTGGGCACGCAAGCGTGGCACTGGTTCCCCCGCGGTGGGGCAGTTCTATCACTTAGCGGATTCTTTGTTTCAGTGACGGAAATTCTCCTTTATCGTCCCGCAAGGCCTGCCAAGTTTGGCACTGTCTCATTTGAAGGACTCGCCCGCACAAATCGATTTGGCTTCCCAATATTCCATCCCGACTCATTTCCAAGGATAAATTTCAATCAAACTGTAACTCCCGAAGAGATCGAGTCAGATAGACAAGAACAACTAAGAGCTTGGGAAGAGGCTGACGAAATCGGGCCAACTGAGGGAGCGGACGAAGGTCACCAAATAAAAGAGCTTTCAGACATGTCAAAACATGATCTCATGCTGCTAAAAGTTGCAGCAATATTTGGCGTGGTGGGCACGCTCGTTTGGGCTTTTGGCGACTTAGTGGGTGGCCTGCCCGTAAATTGCGCTCCGACTTGCGCGCAACATACCACGTTACTAATGGATATAGCTTACATTTGAAGAAAGCCCGTAGCCCGTAGTACGGCGGATTAGCTAAGCGTAATCCGCCGTCTCGCTTTCATCTTCGCATCTCGTTCGACTCGGCGACACCACACTGGATTCGAATGTTCTCAAGTATAGCTGCGCGCGTGAAACGCCAGGGATCGCCGCGACACTCCCGCCAAGCCCGGAGTGTCATACGGTGTTCGCATTGCATGTGAATTGCTTCCGCGTAGTTTGTGCCGTTCATCCAATAATTGAAATTGACGGAGTTTAGATCGCGCTCGTCCTCTTCGTTTTTAAACTCATCAAAAGCATTTATGAAGAATGACAGCCAATATGAATCATCAAACCGATGCCATTCGCCGCGATGCCAGTGCTCTGCAAGCGCCGCATGTAGCGAGTATTCAGCCTTCCGGATGTTCCAAAACGGCTTCACTAGGATTTGCTCTAGACCATGTGGGCACCAAGTGTTGGCTTCCCCGAGCAATCGCCGTCGCGGATCAGTGGTCTTCCCTATTTTGACAAAGTTTTCGGTCCGCACTGCATAAATCCATCCAGGGTCCAAGCGCGGCACCCCGAAATGTGCCGGGTCCACTCGAAAGCGCCTCTCGGTCATTCTAACGTTCCATCATCGTAACGGCGAATCGCAATACATTATATTCGCGGCTTGGCTTTTGTTCGAAGTCGGTAGCCGGTAGGGCGGACTAGCGAAGCGTAATCCGCCATTTTGTTTCTTAGCGTCAACTATTTATCGCCGAAGACACCGTGAATATGCCCAAAACTACCTTCCGCGCGAAACTTAATGCGAAAACGCTTTTCAAACTCGCGTGAGAGTTCGTCATAAAAATCATCGAGCGAACTGCTCAAGCCTTTTATGTTGACACGAAATTTTTTGCGAAGGCGATTGATTGCCTCGTCATACGATCTCTTCAAATTTATTTCACGACCATGCCGGTCAGTTCCTTTCATGCCTTGCCCAATATATTTGAATCGCGCCACCATTTGAAATGTGGTGTCATCGTCGGTAAGCGTTTCCTCCTCACCGCGATGAAATCTAACATTGCGTTCTGTCCGCAAGTCCTGCTGCAAATCCGATAAAGCTTGTAATTTTGCGCAGCAAGGATGATTGGCGGAAAGATTTTTTATTTTCTCGATCTTTGCATCGCGCGGCTTAATGTTCAATTCCAACACCTCAACTGCGAGCAAACAGCAACAATCAAGAATTGAAATAGTTCTCATTAAAAACGCATCTTGAATGAGATTGCAAAAGTCATAGGCCGAGATGGGAAGTGTCTCAATTTGAATAGGAGGCTCTGGCCAAAGCAAATCACCTACATGATTTAGTGATTCAACTCGCCTAGCGAGGAGAGTTGTTCGCTCGTTCACCCCCAAGACATATTTTGCATCAGAATACTTGATAACTTCATCGTAGCTTTCAAAATACATCCCGACGACGCTTAGATCATAAATGCGACCAACGAAGTTATGACTATCCGGCGAAACTATGAAGCGCTTCGGTCTTTTAGTCGTTGAAGTCTTACGCATTTCCTTCAGCTAACATTCTCATTCGTTCTCGGAGGATAGCAATTGCGTCATTGACGGACTTTTCGGTTTCTTCAAGCGCGTAGATGGCTGTGTCAGCATCTTTGAGTTCACGAACGAGTTGAAGCGCGGCGTGTGTTGTTTGCGCGACAGATTCCAGTGCTTTCAGCGCAGCGTGTGCATCCTTGCCAGCGAGGTATGGCCCAGGCGCCGGCAAATTGTTCGCAATTGCCGGCTTCACCTCGGCAAAGGTTTTGCCCGTTTTTATGTCCGCGACACGCCCACCATTGACGCCAAACCATGCAGCAATGTCGTGTTGCCGGTCACCGCGATTCAGCATGCCTTTTACAATCGCGGCATCAGCTGAATTGAGTGAAATACCACTGGGTTCTGCTCTTTCGTTCACATGCTCTCCTTAAGCTTTCAACCCAGGATAGCGCGTGTCAAAAATTGCAGCAAGCGTAGCCTGGATAGAGCGCAGCGAAATCCGGAGTCAATTCTCAAGACATCCCCCGCATCCCGCTTCGCTCAATGCGGGCTACCCTCACCCCGCCTTCAACTTCCTCGCCTTCCTTAAATTTGCATTGATCCGCGTCTGCCAGCCGGCGCCGGTCTTGGCGAGCGGCGGCGCACCCGCCGGCGTCGAGCCGCAGCGTCACAACTCAGACTCGTCAATCTCCGCCATCTTCAACAGATGCCGCAGCAGGCCGGTCTTCAGCGTCTTGTTGCCGTGGATCGGGATCGACAGCCTTAACGATGCTGCCGGGCTTGCTGTAGATGTGATGGCTGCCGCTCACCCGCAGCAGGGTCCAGCCGCGGCGCTCGACGATGCGCGCCAGTTCGCGGCCGGAAACGGATTTCATACGGCGATTTCAAGTACGCGGCCGCCGCCCTTCGGTTCGGCGACGTCGACGGACAAACAACCCTCGATCGCCTCCTGAATATTGCTCAGGAGTTCGTCCATGGTCTCGCCCTGGCTGGCGCAGCCGGGAATGGCGGGGACTTCGGCCCAGAAGCCGCCCTCTTCCGCCTCGTGCACCACGACCTTGATCTTCATCGGACGACCTCTTGCCTCTCCAACCTCAATTTACGCCGAACCCGCGCAGTCGCAAGCAAGCGCCATTCAATAATTCCAAGGTCAAACCGCGACCGCTGCGATTTGCTTGCGAGGGTACTCGTCAGAGACACTTCGCTCGTTCGCCCGACGAACGGCATGCTGGATTCCCGCTGCAGCCTGTGCGCGGGCAGCCGCAAGCTGGACCCGTGCCGGCCCTCTCAGCAATTCCTGCAGATGTTCGGAATGGGTCCCAGCGGATCGGACGGCTTCGTGGCGTCTTCTTCCTTGCGCACGGCCGGCGGCAACGAGCGCTGCGTCGGCTGGCGGTGACCGACCGGCGCCTGCGGAATCCCTTTGCTGGCCGAAGGCGGCGGTGTCATGCGGCCCGGGTCCCTGCTTTGATCCTGTGCCGCGGCG
>DASREJ010000246.1:0-31274 GCA_035652115.1 Bryobacteraceae bacterium | reverse complement strand
ATAGCCAACATCTTTTGGATCGGCGGGCAGGCATCCGGCAAGCAATTCGTACAAGATCACGCCAAGCGAATACACATCGCTACGGGTGTCCACGTCCATTTGGCCGAACCCGGCTTGCTCCGGGCTCATATACGCCGCAGTACCGAGCGCCTGGCCGGTGCGTGTGTATTCTGTCGCTCCTTCGGAAGTGTCCAGTCCGATCGCCTTAGCAATGCCGAAGTCGATGATTTTGGGAACCGGTGCTGATGAATCTCCGCTGACCAACACATTGGAAGGTTTGAGGTCGCGATGCAAGACGCCCTTTTGATGGGCGTGCTGGACGGCTTGGCAAATCAGAATCAGCAGCTCAACCCGCTTACGAATTGATAAACGATTCACGTCGCAATACTCAAGCAGCGGAATGCCGTCCACTAGCTCCATGACGAAGTAGGGGCGTCCGGCCGCTGTTTGCCCGGCATCGAATACCTTGGCAACGTAGGGATGATCCATCGCGGCGAGGGCCTGCTGCTCCGTCATGAAGCGGACCAAAACCTCACGACTGTGCATCCCGGATTTAACCAGCTTGAGCGCTACACGCCGGCGCACGGGCTCGAGCTGCTCGGCTTCATACACTGTGCCCATGCCGCCTTCGCCCAATATTCGCAGGAGTCGGTAGGGACCGATTGCTTCGGCTTGGTCACGGATAGATTGCAGAATCGTTGGACTGAGCGTGGCCTTCTCCGCTATGGAATGCATCGCCAGCAAGCGGGTTAAGCGATTGCGCAGTTCGATGTTGTCGCCACAGACCTCGTCGAGATATGACTTCCATTGCGCGGACGGACGATCCAGGCAGGCGTGGAAGAGCTTTTGTTCCTGTTCGCGCAAAACGTCATCCATACAGCTTCAGATGGTTAGGGAGAAGTGCTCACATTCTGTAATCGTTCGAACAGCCATGCCCGGGCATAGGTCCAATCGCGTTTTACAGTTGCAACTGAGCGGCCAGTCAGCTCTGCCACCTCATCCAGGTTGCAACCGGCGAAATAACGCAGTTCGATCAAGCGGGTAAATCGCTCATCCACTTCTCCCAACGCGGACAAGGCTTCATCAAGCGCGAGCATATCGACGGTGGGCTCTTCGGCGCCGATCACGAGATCCTGGAACGTCACGCGCTTCACATGACCTGCCCGTTTTTGAGAAGACCGGCGTCTTGCTTCTTCCGTAAGGACTTGGCGCATTGCGCGCGCAGCCGCCCCAAAGAAGTGCGCCTTGTTTTCCCACACACCGTCGCTCGCGCTGAGCCGCATCCACGCTTCGTTGACTACGGCGGTGGGCTGCAAAGTACGGCCGTTAATCTGACCGCGCATGAGTGACGCGGCGATATGCCGCAGTTCGTGATAAACGATGGCGATCAGTGAATCGAAAGCAGTCTTATCCCCGTCCCGGGCGCTTTCGAGCAGCCTGGAAACGTCATTTCGTTCCACGCGCAATTCCCCAAGTAGTCACATAGCGTATCAGAATTTCCGGTATTATGTGAGCCGTTGTTGTCCTGGTTTGCGTATGGATTGCTCATAGCCAGTTGCGGCGTCGAAGGTTTCATGAAGACGAGGATCGGAAAGGCTATACCCGCCTATCTGTGCTGGAGAGAGGCAAGAGCGGCGTTCCAGTAGCGTTCGTCGGTTTAATCCGTAACATGCTCGATGGCATAGAGCACAACGCGAGCGCTGTAGTCGGCAGCGTACGTCTAGCGCCGAATGATCAATGACGACGACTCAAGCGTCTTTGAACTGGGCGGCGAGTTCGTAACGTTCAAAGATGACAGGCATGTTACCGATACCGGGGCGAACGATCTTCAGGCTAAAGCTTTGCCGTAAAGGACGAGCAAGCGACTCCATGCTTTTTCGGCTAAGGCCTCGTTGTAGACGCGTGAATCGGGCGGGCACCAACCATGAGCCGAGCCCTCGTACACTTCAATTTCGGCGGAAAGATTCGCTTGCGTGAAGGTTTCTTTCAGAATGTTTTTGTCGTTCGGCGAACGTGCATCGTCGTTGGCGGCGATTGCAATCAGGAACTGCGCGTGGCTTTTCGCGGCCTGCAGATGCGGACTGTTCGGCTGATTTGTCACCAGCCCACCACCGTGGAAGGATGCGACTGCTCCGATGCGATCAGGCACCGCGGCGGCTGTGCGGAACGCGATCGGGCCGCCCATGCAATAGCCCTGAACGCCCATTTTGCGATTCTTTGCGACGGACGATTGCGTATCGAGCCACCCAATGAAAGCTTTTGCATCGGTCATGTGCGTTTGCTCATTGAGAGCTTGCGCAAGCGGCCTTAGCTGATCTATTGGCGTTGCCGACCCAGCATCTGCCGTTGGAGCTTTTTTGGTGCGGTAGAACGGGTTCACTACCAGCACCGCGTATCCGGATTCGGCCAAGCGTTTGCCCATTTGTCGAAAAGCGGGCCGCAGGCCGAAGATATCGGGCCAAATGAGCACGCCCGGCGCTGTCCCGCTTGCGGGATGCACAAAGTAACAGTCCGCTGTGCCATCCGGTGTGGTGACGTTCACGTCAGATTCGGTGACAGTCACTGCGTTGGCAACCTTCGGCAACATCATCGCTATGCCTGCTCCCAACATCATGCCGAATTGCTTACGCGTTACTTTGCCGAGTCTCTCGTACTCTACTGCATCATTTTCGAAGTGGTCCTGATCGCACATTTGTTTTCTCCCGTAGACGCGCTGTTGATGAAGAAGTCGCTGTACGCGTATCGGCTTATCTTATCTAAACGGGTCTTGGCCTGAGCGAATTTTTAGAGTGTCAGGATGAGCGGCCGAGCCGCTACTGTTTGTCAGTTTTGCTCGGTAACGTGTTTAGGACGGATTCCACGTATTCGCAATTGTTCTCCTGGCGCAGCTTGTGATATTGATCGTCTTTGCCTTTGAGCGGCCCGTGAAGATACTCCTCCACGACCACACCGCAATTGAAGGCGTCGCGCATTCCCTCCGCCATTTGTTGGTACGGCACTTTTACAACTTTGTCTTTGCTGCTTAATTCCGCTGCGCACGCAAGAAACATGATTGAAGCGATTACTGCTCGCATCTTTTCATCGTCTCACTTGAGCGTCGCGAATGACGCCCCGCTTCCTTCGTACCGCCTGCATTTGGGAGAAATAAAATTTCGCTGTAACCAAATGAAGGTTGACGAGTATTGCACTGGGGAAGGCTAACTCGACAAAGCCGCACTTGCGCAACTTTCTTACTAACTTTTTGAAACTTCTTTCGTATCTATCTCGGGATAAAACGTGTAATCGCGAGTTGCATAGAAGCGAGAGCCATTCTGAGGGTTTCCAAATTGATCGACAGTATTAGGAATAACGGATGACGGATCTGCGAGAAGCCTTGCGGCAACTACGCAAAGCGCCTGGATTTGCCACGACGGCCGTGATCACATTAGCGCTCGGAATCGGCGCGACGACGGCAATCTTTACGCTCGTGCATCAGGTTCTATTGAAGTCGTTGCCGGTCACGAGGCCGGAAGAACTGTGGCGGATCGGAGATAAGATCCGTTGTTGCAACTGGGGCGGATACACCCAAGGCGACGATGCAAATTTTTCGCTGTTTTCGTGGGAGGCGTATCAATATTTTCGCGCTCATACACCGGAATTCGTAGACTTGGCGGCACTCCAAGCGGGGAATGCGCCGCTCGGTGTACGCAAAGCGGGCTCACAGGCTCAGGCGGATACGCGCAATGGAGAATATGTGTCCGGAAATTTTTTCAAGACCTTTGGCGTGCGTCCGTGGATTGGCCGGCTGATGACCGATGCGGACGATGTAGAGGGCGCGCCGCCGGTGGCCGTGATGAGTTTCCACGTTTGGCAAGGGAAATACAACTCCGATCCATCGGTTGTGGGCGCAAGCTATCAGATTAACGGACATCCGTTCACGATCATCGGCGTGGCCGCACCGGGATTTTATGGAGCTAAGTTGTCGGGCTGGGGCATGCCCGATTTCTGGCTCCCCGCTACTACGGAACTTTTAATCGATGGAGATACGTCGCGGCTTAAAAGGCCCAACGGTAACTTCCTCGACATTATCGGCAGAGTGCGGCCCGGGGTCAATCCTAAGGCTCTTGAGGCAAAGCTTCGTGTAGAGCTTCACGACTGGCTGGCCAGTCATGTGCCGGATATGGAGCCGGGTGAGAAGCACTTTTGGAAGCAGCAGACACTGCATCTCATACCCGGTGGCGCAGGCGTGACCTCCATGAGAGAGGACTACGAAGATGGATTGAAACTGCTTCTAATAGCTGCGGGCTGTGTGCTGCTAGTGGCCTGCAGTAACCTGGCAAATCTGATGTTGGCACGCGGTTTGAAAGATCGCTCGCAGACATCGCTGCGTGTGGCTTTGGGTGCTTCACGAGGGCGGTTAGTACGTAAGGCGCTGGTTGAATCTGTGACGCTGGCGATCATTGGAGGAGCACTAGGCATCGGGGTGGCATATGCAGGGACGAGTCTGATTCTGCATCTTGCTTTCCGGATCGGAGGACCGAATAATTACATACCGGTTGACGCGACACCCTCGTGGCCGGTGTTGCTGTTTACGTTGGGGATTTCCGTACTAACTGGAATAGCCTTCGGAATCGCGCCGGCTTGGATGACTTCTCACGTCGACCCGGTGGAAGCGCTGCGCGGAGCTAACCGTTCCGTTGGCGGCGGTGGCTCACTGGCGCAAAAATCGCTTGTGATTGCGCAGGCGGCGATGTCGCTGGTGCTGCTGTCGGCGGCGGCGCTTCTGGGACAGAGCCTACGGAATCTGGAACATCAGAAATTCGGGTTTGAAACGCAGGGCAGGTACATCGCCTGGATCAATCCAAGTTTGGGCAACTATAAGCCGGAACAGATGGAGGCGATGTTTCGGGAGATCGATGATACGTTGCTTCGCACGACTGGCGCTCGCATGGTGGCGCCTGCGCTCTACGCGCCAATGACAGGCGACAGTTGGAATGACAGCATACGCGTGGAAGGGCGGCCGGAGCCGCCACCGAAAGAAGACACTGGTTCCGGATGGGCGCGAGTGATGCCGGGATTCTTCGAAACCATTGGAGCGAAGATCCTACGCGGACGGTCGATCGAGGAGCGGGACACCGCAGCGTCGCGGAATGTCGCGGTGATCAATCAGGCGTTTGCACAGAAATTCTTTAAAGGTCAGAACCCGATTGGACAGCACTTCGGGGTCGGCAGGATCAAGTATTCTGCGACCTACGAAATCGTCGGCGTGACGAACGACATACGATACATGACCTGGGACTATAAGAAGCCTGTACGGCCTATGTTTTGGGTGCCCGAAGCACAAACCGTACAGTACGATGATCCAGCTTTCAAGGCCGGCGAAATCTGGTCGCACTATCTCTATAACATCGTGATTTGGGCGCCCGGCAATCAGCCGAAGATAGAAGAGCGAGTGCGCGCGGCCTTGGCCAGTGTCGATCGAAACCTGGTCCTTTACTCGGTGGATCCGTATAGCAAGGTGGTAAGCGCCGATTTCCAACGTGAAAACATGATCGCCACGCTGACAATGCTTTTTGGTGCGCTAGGGTTGACGTTGGCGGCGATCGGGTTGTATGGTGTGATGGCCTACACGGTAGAGCAACGAACAAGTGAGATTGGCGTGCGGATGGCGCTGGGGGCCGATCGTAGTGGTGTGGTCAGGATGGTGCTGCGCGGCGCTTTTGGGCAGATCGCTGTTGGACTGGCGATCGGTATTCCGGCGGCGATCGGCGCCGGCAGACTGATGACGCAGCAGTTATTTGGCGTCCAGCCGTGGGATGCAAGAATGCTGATCTTCGCGATACTGTTGCTCTGCGCCGCAGCCTTGTTGGCATCGGTCATTCCGGCTTCACGCGCGGCGGCCGTGGAACCCATGGTTGCGCTACGAAACGAGTGAGAGCGGAAATCCCCGCGGTTTCTTGTACTCAGCGAGTTCACCGCTCGAATAAACTTATGGAATGCCAGGCCGGGCGTGGTTTGCAGCGTGTTTGCTGAGCTTATGTTTTGCTGTTTCGGTCTCTCCGCATCGAGTCTCCATCAAAGAACACAACCTGCAAGTTGCAGGGCTTAAGAACTCTGTTGAAGTCATACGCGATCACTGGGGAGTTCCGCATATCTACGCGCAGAACTCCGATGATTTGTTCTTTGTTCAGGGTTACATCACGGCACAAGATCGACTCTTTCAACTCGATCTGTGGAGGCGGATCGGCACGGGCAAGCTCGCTGAGGTTTTAGGGCCGAAGTATCTAGACCGCGATCGTATTGCGCGACTGGTTCGCTATCGAGGCGATTGGGACCAGGAGTGGCGAAGTTACTCGCCAGACGCCAAAGCAATTGCGACTGCATTTACGAGCGGCATCAATGCTTATATTCGATCCCTGCATGGCGAACGTTCGCCGGAGTTCCGTATCGCCGGCTTTGATCCCGGCCTTTGGGCGCCAGAAGATGTGACAGCGCGAGTGGCCGGATTACTGATGACCGGAAACATGGTGGCCGAAGTCAATCGAACATTGGATGTGAATCGCATCGGCCTGGAAACAGACGCGCGGCTCTTTCCGCCGGAGCCAAAAATTCCGTTGATTTTGCCAAAGGGACTTGACGCTGCCGATATTACGGCGGCGATCATAAAAGACTACATGGCCGCGATTGGGGCGATCCATTTTCCAGGAGAGCAGGGGAGCAACAACTGGGTTGTGGATGGAACCATGACTCGAACGGGCAAGCCTATTCTGGCGAACGATCCGCATCGGCCGATTCAACTACCATCACTTCGAAAGACGGTGCATCTGGTTGCTCCAGGTTGGGATGTAATTGGAGCAGGCGAGCCGGCATTGCCGGGTATTGCGGTCGGCCATAACGAGAACTGTGCCTGGGGCTTCACAATTGTGGGCATCGATCAACAGGACTTGTATGTAGAGAAAGTGAATACGGCCGATGCAAGCGAGTACTTGTATCGAGGCGAGTGGAAGAAGTTCGAAGTAGAGCAACAGCCAGTGGATGTAAAAGGAGAACACCCTCAGCAAGTTGAGCTGAAGTACACAATTCATGGCCCGGTGATCTATGAGGATGAGACGCGGCATCGAGCATACGCTCTCCGGTGGGTAGGGACCACGGCGGGAGGCGCGGGTTACCTGCCTGCATTAAAGTTGTCGCGGGCGAATAACTGGCAGGAGTTCCGCACGGCTGTAAGCAGCTATAAGATTCCGTCCGAAAATCTCGTCTATGCCGATCGCGAGGGCCATATCGGTTGGATTGCAGCGGGACAAGCGCCGATTCGAAAGGGATGGACGGGGCTGTTTCCCGTCCCGGGCGATAGTGGAGATTACGAATGGACGGGGTTTCTACCCATCAGCGAAAATCCTAGTTCCTACAACCCACCGCGGCACTTTGTGGCTACGGCGAACCACGATATTCTGCCGCCCGGTTATGCGCACGAACTCAGCTATGCGTGGGCGCCGCCGACACGCTACAACCGCATTGTTGAAATGCTGACGAGCGGACGTAAATTCGAGGTGAATGATTTTGCGCGCATGCAGCAGGATACGGTTTCGCTTCCGGCGCGCGATTTTTTGATCGTTTTGAAAGAGTGGCATCCTGCCGAGGGCTCTGAAGCGGCGAAGGTCCGAGAGACGATGCTCCATTGGGATTGCAATCTTGCGATGGATTCGCGCCCGGCACTAATTTATGAAGTTTGGATCGATCATCTGCATCGGGCAGTGCTTCCGAAAGGAATTGCATCGACTCGATTGGCTCCCGATATTTTGCTCAAGGAGGTCCAAGCGAATCCACAGAAAGATGTCTTATTAGAAAAGACTTTGGACGTCAGTCTCACGGAAATTCGAGAACGTATAGGGCCAGACCAGACCGAATGGAAATGGGGCAATCTGCACAAGGTTCACTTCAGGCATCCGCTGGGTGTGACGGCCTGGGAGCTGCCGGCGCATTCGCGGCCTGGAGACGGATACACCGTCAATGCGACGGGGGGACCGAATTACTCTCAGACAGCCGGCGCCAGCTACCGCGAAGTGTTGGACTTGAGCGATTGGGACCGATCGATCATGACGAATGTTCCGGGTGAGTCAGGGAATCCAGGAGATCCGCATTATGGCGACCTGATCGACGGATGGGCTGATGGTCACTATCATCAGATGCCGTTTTCAAGGAGTGCTGTTGAGGCGGCGGCCGAGACGAAATTGATGCTTACGCCAGCCGAGGACCGGTAGTTCATACCACCAGGTTGCAGGCCAATTACTAGAAAACCTGCGGCAATACGTCGCCTGCACGCGTCTGGTTGAGGCCGCGTCTAATCTTTAATTGGGATAACGGGAAAAAGAAAGCAGATCTATGCGAACAAAATCGATAGCATGCGTTCTCGCGATTGCGGCGCTGACCTATCCCGGCCTGCTGCTGTTTGGTCAAGATAGCAAGGAGCCTACGGATGATCGTGCTTTGGTGAAGGAAGGGAGCGAGGACCTTGCACACAATCAATTGACCGAAGCGGCTCGAGCCTTTCAACACGCGTTGGATCTAAATCCCTCGTCCGCCAAGGCGCACGAAGGACTGGGCGTCGCGCTATTTCGCCAATTAGTTGCGGAGAACGTTAGGCCATCGGCTTACAGCGACCTTGTACAGCGGGCAGAATCGCATCTTAAGGAAGCATGTCAACTATCGCCCTCAGCATCTGCCCCGCTACTTGAGTTGTCCAAACTGGAGGCCTTTCTTGCCGAGCGATCGCCAGATACGGAGGAGAGAACCGAGCGTTACAAGATGGCTCAGGATTTGTTGAGGCAGGTGATTTCTCTTGACCCCAGTAGTTTGGAAATTTACTTGCGTTTAGCGACCCTCCAGCGCGATGAGTTCGGGCCGCCTCTTGAGCAAGCGAAAGTACGTTTTGCGAAAACTGCCGGCCCGATTCCGAACATTGATCTTCGGCATCGCCTACAGGAGCAATATGGGGCCTTGATTAATGATGCAATTACGAATGCGCGACGCGCCTCCGAATTAAATGCAACGATGCAAGCGCCTTTGCTCCTACTCTCACGATTGTTCCGGCAGCGAGCGCTACTCAGCGACACACAGGAACAATACGCAACGGATATGCAGTCTGCCGATGATTGGGAACGTCAATTTCTATCTGTCGGCGGCCATACCGCTACAGCTCACGACTGATTACTTCCAGCGCATCATTTTTGGGCTAACATGACAAAGCCGAAAAGCGCATCACCGGCTCCAACCACGACGTACTGCGTGCCGTCGAGTAAGTAAGTGATGGGGCCGTTGCTCACCTCCTCGCCGAGATTGGCGTGCCACAGCGCATCGCCTGTGGCAGCGTCGAGAGCCACCAAATTGTCCGAAGGATCGCCAGTGAAAACCAGATTTCCGGCGGTTGTTAACACGCCGGATCGCGCGCCGCCACTGTGCCATTTGTGGCTCCATTGAATCTTGCCAGTCTTGTAATCGATCGCCTCCAGCATGGATACTCCTCCTCCGCCGCGATCATTACCTCCCCAGCCTTCCGGCTTTCCCGTATTGTCAAAGATGTAGTACTCGCTGAATGCGCGGCTCGCATTGACGTAGAACAAACCTGTCGCGGGACTGAAACTCGGAGGTGGCCAATTCGCCGCGCCGCCCTGATTGGGAGTCACCAACGCTCCATCGGTCTGCGGTTCCTTCGCAGGATTCGGAATGGGCTGGCCTTTGGCGTTGACGCCTTTCGCCCAATTTGTCTTTACGAATTCTGAAGTAATGATGTGGTCCCCATTCGTGCGATCGAGCACGAAAAAATAGCCGTTGCGGCTTGCCTGTGCAAGCAGCTTGCGAGGGTGGCCCTCGATCTCGCCATCGAACAGAATTGGAGTTTCTACCGCATCCCAATCGTGCGTGTCGTGAGGCGAAGGTTGAAAGTACCAGGCGAGTTTGCCGGTGTCGAGATGCAGCGCAACAATGGACTCCGTAAAAAGGTTGTCACCCTCGCGTCCTTTGCCCGCAATCACAGGCTGCGGATTGCCCGTGCCCAAGTAAAGCAGCTTCAGATCGGGATCGTAAGTGCACGGCACCCAAGTCATGCCGCCGCCGTGTGCCATCGCCTCGGTATTCGGCCAGGTTTCGGAACCGGGCTCGCCCGGTTTTGGCACGGAAGACCAGCGCCACTGAACGTCGCCTGTTTCCGGGTCCCGCGACTCCAGATATCCGGGAATGTCGAGATCGTCGCCGCTTACTCCAACAATCACGTGATTGCCGATTACGACGGGCGCACCAGTCGCTGTGTAGAACTGATCCAGATCGCAAATTGGCTTATGCCAGCGTTCGGTTCCGTCCTTGCTATTAAGCGCGACCAGGTTGCAATCCGGCGTTTCGACATAGAGCCAATCACCGTACATACCGACGCCACGATTGCCAAGATGCCAGCCGCCTCGCGAAGGCCAATTGAATTGCCAGATGAGACGGCCGCTGCGAGCATCGACGGCGAAAACATGGTCTGGAATTGCGAAGTACAGAACGCCATTGACCATGAGCGGGGTGGACTTAATGGAGCCACCCAATGTTCCTGTTGCCGAACTCGTACGGTACACCCAGGCGAGGCTGAGCGACTGGACATTTTTTGAATTGACGTTCGACAGCGTGCTGAAGCGGCGTCCGGAATAGTCGCCGTTGTAAGTGGGCCAAGTATCGGTGGGAGGTTCCAATAGCTTCTTAGGGTCGAGCGACTGCGCGCTGAGCATGCAGCAGCCCAGTGTGAGAGCCAACAACAAACGCAGATTCATTTCAAAGTCTCCAGGTAGGCCACAAGATTATGAATATCGGTATCGGTAATCTTGTCCAGCAGCGCTTCGTGTGCCGCATAAGGATTGTGAACGTCAATCTTAAGTTGCGGCGTACGCTGCCAGGAACGATAATTGCCGGCGGCGTCCCGCATCGCAACACTGAAATCATCCAGGTGTACGAGTGTGCCGGATATCGATTCGCCATTTTCCGTTGTGACTGTCACGGTTACCGGTTTTGGCGCGGCCATTGGCCCGTGGCCGGGTGCGGGACTGCGTGGAAACAGCAGACGCTGCTGGAGCGTGGGTGGATCGTATTTGGACGCGATGCCGGCAAGATCGCCGGTCGTGGAATGACACGTCGTACAAGCGCCGTCACCATCGAAATAGGCTGCCCCGGCCTGCGCATTACCCGTCAAGACGTTCAACACCTTCGTATAAGGCCCGCTGCGAAGCGTATCCTCCACTTGCTTGTGGAGAAAGTGCGAAATATCCAGAATCTGGTTCTTCGTCAACGACGCGATGGGCGGCGCGCCAGGTGCTGGATGAGTGTGCAGCAGGTAGGGTCCGATCGTATCGCCGTAGTGATCATGCAGAACGGTAGTTGATCGGACCAGATCTGGACCGTTAGATCCGCCCCGTGCGAGCGCTCCGTGACAATTGGAGCAATCGGATATAAAGACTGCTTTGCCGCGCTCAGCAGCCGCGGGATCGACCGTCTGCCTGTCCCGTGGACCGGCGGGAAACGAACCGCGGCGCTGGGAAAGCGCACCTGCGCGAGCACCCTTCAATGGCAGGTTTTTCGCCAAGTAATCAGTTACAGTTTCGAACTCGGCTGGAGTTCCCTTTGCTCCGCGAGTGATCATGCTGGCGACAACCTGGCCCCAACCTTCCCGGTTCATGCCGTGGCCAAGAACCACGGTGGCGGGATGGCATGCCCCGCAGAGCCGCTGAACCGTATCGCGGCCGGGGGCGTCGGGCAAACTAGCGGCCTGTCCGAAAAGGACGCGGGCAGAGAACAAGAAGAGGACAGCTATCGGAGCGAGTGTGGCGCCAGGAGGTCTATGCATTTCAGAATCGCGCAACGCGGTAAACGCCTCAATTCTACATGCGTCAGTGGTCATGTTTTGATAGGATGCTGATCGCATGATGAATAGACGGCAAGCCTTGACATCAATAGCCGGTACGGCTGCATCTGCATTGGCCACTGGCGCCCAGGCAGGAGCACAGACGTCAACCGGCAGATTGAAACAAGGCGTCTCTTATTGGACCTACCAAAAGTGGTTTACTCTTGACGAACTCTGCAAAGAGGCCGTGAGGATTGGGCTGAAGGGAATCGATCTGGTGACGCCTGACCAATACAGCGTGGTTCAGCAGCATGGATTGGTTCCGTCGATGACTTCTGGCACGAAGCCGAATACAATTCCGATTGGATTGAATCGGCTGGAGAATCACGAAGGCGTGTTGGCGAGCTTGAAAAACGACATAACGCTAGCGGCCGCCGCGAAGGTGCCGAACGTGATCACATTTTCGGGGAATCGCGCAGGCATGCCGGACGGCGAGGGTCTGGCGAATTGCGCGATCGGGCTGAACAAAATCAAAGGCTACGCGGAAGAAAAGAACGTTACGGTAAACCTGGAGTTGTTAAACAGCAAGGTGAACCACAAGGACTACATGGCGGATCACACGGCTTGGGGTGTAGAACTGATGAAGCGTGTGAATTCGCCAAAGGTGAAACTGCTGTATGACATCTACCATATGCAGATCATGGAAGGGGATTTGATTCGGACGATTCGTGAAAACATCGAATTCATCGGGCATTTTCATACCGGCGGCAATCCCGGTCGGCACGAGTTGGACGACACGCAGGAAGTCAACTGGCACGCGGTGGCGAAAGCAATCGCCGACACCGGCTACACCGGCTTCTTATCGCATGAGTTCGTTCCCGCGCGCACACCGCCGATCAAGAGCCTGGAAGAGGCATATCAAACCTGCTCGGTTTGATGAGCCGTAAAACAATTCACATTCCGTTACTTACTCTAGACGCCGTTCCACCAGCGCCATGATTTCATCGCGCGTGAGCCCGTCGGAAGCGTTATAGGGCTCGTAATGTTCATCATGGTAGGTCTGCAGGGCGAGTAGCTGCCGGCCATATCCTTTAGCAATTACCATGCGATCCACCTCACGCTCATCATTTGCCGTCATACTGGGAACAAAATTCCGCGCCAGTTCACTGATGCCGGAGCCCCCCTCAGTGTCCTTCTCGATATGAGCTAATTCGTGGGCCAAACACCCGATTAAGGCATCTTTTGACATAGCCGTTATGTCCGCCCGGCTCAACTGAATGACAAAGCTGTCACCCTTCGCTCCGTAAACGACCGCTCCCAAGTCTTCTTCTGTGTCGATGAAGCTGAGGCGGATGTCCAGGGCTGCGAGGGAATTAAAAGCAGCGCTGCGGAGTTCGCCAAATAGAGTGTTGATTTCAGCGCCTTCCATGCCCGTCATTTCCATATATAACGGTCGTGCATTGTTCAGTCCGGGCCGGAGTTCCTTTTGATGTGCGATTACCATTGGAGCAGACAAAATCAAACAGAACAAAGTCCTCTCGGCTAGGGGCATTTTCAAAAAATACGAAGAAATCGTGTCGGATGTTCCCGCCGCGGTTAGCAATCGTGCTTGTAGTTACTGTTTCTTTTTCTTCTTGCCAAAGCTGTTGAGAAGCGAGTTGACGGCGTCGGTCGCGCTAGGTTGATTCTGCTGCGGCTTGCTTTTCTGATTGGACGCGCCGCCCAGAAGAGTATTGACAACGCCGCTTGCACCTCCGCCGGATAGCAAGCCGCTTGCTAATTTGCTGGGGTCGCTGACAGTGGGAAGCAGGTTGTTGAGCTTCATCTTGGCGAGCGCGGCGGCATCGGGAGCGAACGACGGGTGAGCCATCGTTCCTCCGACGATTACCGGAATGACCAGCTCGCCCTTGTTGTTGGCAAGAGCCGTATTGAGGAAGCCGCCGACTTTCGTCCCGCCCACGGCTTGACTAGTGCCGCTACCGAGGGCTGCCGTCATGTGCAGATTCAATGCCTGGCTGGAAAGATCTATCGTGCCGTTCGCTCCAAGCGACCCTGCAGACATGACCGCGGTCAAATTATTTGTCGAAGCTACGCCATTAACAATATTGAACGTGCCCGCCATCTTATCCAGCTTGGTGGAATTGCCTGTTTGCTCTGGCGCGCTGCCAAGGAATTTAGCAACCTTCGAAATTTCGTTCAAGACATTCACGTTCTTAAGCTCGCCATTCGTGACATTGAAGCTCAATGTGCCATTCAGGGTTCGCGGAAGCTGATCACTTGAGACAAGCGCGAAATTTAGATTTGTATCCGCCGCGAGGCTGCCGTATAGAGTGTTCTTGGCCGTGCTGACCGCCGAAAGCAACGCGTTGGTATCGACACCGTTGAACTTCGCATTCACCGCGCACAGCGTATTCGCCGGTCTGACATCCAGAGTGACGGCGCCGCTCTCCTTGCCGCCAAAGATGTCGGTGGTCAACGGTTGCAGCGTTATTATTCCTTTATCCAACTTGCACTGGGCATGCGTGTTGTTAAGAACGAATCCCTCCGCGCGAATGGTCTTGGCATCTATGATTCCCGAGCCCGTGATCTTGGTCAGAAAGCCCGGTTGATTCGACGCGGACGCAGTTGTTTGTGTTTTAGCTGCTTGTGGCGCGGCCTTTGTGGGAGTTTCAAAATCCGCCAGATCAAAATTGTTGGAAGACAACTGGAACTGCACTTCGGGCGCGGCAAAGTTTTTTGCCGATAGACTGCCTTGTAATTGACTGCTTCCGGTGGACGCGGTGAAGTTATTGATCGTGACGGAATTCTGAGCGAATTGAGCACTTGCTGCGGGAACGACCAAAGGCTTAGGCAACGTTGGCGCTGTCAGGCTGGCGTTCGACAAACTGGCACTACCGGAAAAATTCACGGCGGACAGATTTGAAAGCGGGCCCTGCACGTGCACATTGGCGGAGAGCCGGCCGCTGCCACCGTTAAAACTGGTTACCCCAAAAGCACCAGCCAGCTTAGCAAGCTCGCCGATGGAAGAGTTGTCGGTCTTTATCGTAAGGTCCACATTGGAAGGAGTGGCGCGCGCGTCCACTGATCCAGACGCGGTAAATGACGTCCCACCGATGTCGAGCTTGCAGGAACGAACGTCAATGCTGTCCTTTGCACGATCGGACGCAAAATCGAATGTAGAGGAAATTGGAAAATCGATCTTCGAACCTCTCGCGATTACGTTCTGTGCTTTGAGATTGCCCTTGGCAGAGAGCTGAGTTCCTGCCGATGTAACATCTGCGTCTCCGGAAAGAACAGCATCGGTCTGAGAAGGTATGAGTCCCGGCGAAATATGGTTGAAGCCGGCAACCGAGACTTCCTCGAGCGAAAAATGTCCATCGACGGGTGTCGCCGCGGAATTGGCGGAATCGAGCGGCCCTACTTTTCCTTTGAATGAAAGAAGCTGTTTGCCTTGGCCGGGAAGATGCGCCGCCACATCCAAACCAAAGCGTTTACCGGGAGCGAAATCGGTTAGCGTCAGATCGATATGGTCGTAAACGCTGCGCGGCTGATTGGCGGCCTGATCTGTTATTGCGACTTGCCCGTCGGTGATCTTGAACTCGTTCAGTGAAACAGAGCTCGTGCCGCCGCCTGGGTTTTCAGGGGTGGAGGGTCCACCGATGGTTGAAAAATTCCAAACACCTGCCTTGTTGTGAATCAACTCGATTTGCGGCTGATCGAGGATCAAGTTCTTGACTTCCGGAGTTCCGCCCACAAGAGAGAACAATCCGACGCTGACATATAGAGCTTTCGCCGTAGCGAAGGGTTGTGACGAGGGGAAGGCGGGTGACTCTCCAATAGTGATGCCATCCGCGCGAACAGAAAGCGGAAACAAGTGAAGACCAAGATGGCCGATTTGGACTGGACGGTCTAGCTTTTTTTGCAGCTCGGCTTGCACCCGTGGGCGATAGCTATCCACTCTGCTCGCCACAATTGCAAGCACAGCGGCCACCAGCACGACGAGTACCACTATGCCGATGATGATGATGTTTCGGGTACGCATCTTACATTTAGTAGATGCGGAATCCGCTTTATTCGAAACGTTGCTTCACGAGCTATTTCACTCAAGGTAGTTAGAACCTTGGCTACAAACGTGTTCCACAGATGACTTTTTCGCGGCGATTCTTTATTGTCACGGGGATCGCTACCGGCGCGGCCACAAGCGGCGCGCTGGCGAAGTCGGCGGGAACCGTTGCAGCGCCTCGGCCCTATGGCAGCTTGCCTTCCGAGCGTCAGTTGCGCTGGGGTGAGATGGAGATCTACAACTTTCTCCATTTCACGATCAACACTTTCACGGATAAAGAGTGGGGCTATGGAGACGAGAGTCCCGCGCTGTTCAATCCGACTGCGTTTGATGCCGACGCAATCCTCAGTACATTGAAGGACTTCGGGAGCAGAGGCGTGATCCTGACTTGCAAACACCACGATGGATTTTGCTTGTGGCCGACGAAGACGACCGAGCGATCCGTAAAGAACAGCCCGTTTCGACAGGGAAAAGGCGACGTTGTAAAGGACATTTCAGAAGCCGCCCAGCGGCACGGCCTTAAGTTCGGAGTGTATGTGTCTCCTTGGGATCGCAGCCAGCCTACTTACGGTCAACCGGAGTACATACGTATCTATCGCCAGCAAATTAGCGAGCTGTTGACCGGCTATGGCCCCATCTTCGAGATTTGGCATGACGGCGCCAATGGCGGCGACGGATTCTACGGCGGGGTGCGCGAAAAGCGAATTATCGACAAACTGCATTATTACGATTGGGCAAATACGTGGCAAATGGAGCGTAAGTTGCAGCCCAATGCCGTGTTGTTCAGCGATGTAGGACCGGATATTCGGTGGGTCGGAAACGAAAAGGGCGTTGCCGGAGATCCATGCTGGGCTACCTACACCCCGGTCGCTCCGGATGGCGGCCCGGGATCGCCAGGAAACATCAAGGAGGGCGAGGCCACCAGCGGCACGCGAAACGGCAAGTTTTGGATGCCTGCCGAATGCGATGTTTCCATACGGCCTGGCTGGTTTTGGCATGAGGCGGAGAATTCGAAAGTAAAGACAAGTCAAGAACTGCTCAAGCTTTATTACGATTCGGTTGGTCGGGGCGCGAGTTTTTTGCTAAATGTTCCGCCCGATCGACGAGGCTTGATCGATGAAGCTGATGCAGCATCCTTACGCGGCTTCGGTAAGCAGATGCGTCAGATCTTTTCAAGAAATCTGGCGAAGCGGGCCAACGGCATTGCCGCTTCAAATGTTCGAGGTAACGATGGGACCTATGAACCGAAGTCGCTTCTGGACGAAAGCCTCGAAACTTATTGGGCCACTGACGACGAGGTAAGTATGGCCGACGTGGTATTTACTTTTTCGCAATCAACTGAGTTTAATGTCGTGCGCATTCGTGAAAACATTCGGCTCGGACAGCGCGTTTCTCGTTTCGCGGTGGACGTCTGGATTGACAACGACTGGCGATTATTCGATGAGGGGACAAGTATCGGCCAGTGCCGCGTCCTTCGTTCAATAAGTCCGATTCGCACGGCGGGTGTTCGCCTGCGCGTGATCGAGTCTCCGGTTTGTCCGGCGATATCGGAGTTCAGCTTGTTCCTGGACTTGTAATTTAGGTCACGAAACCTTATCTCTCAAAACCGCGCACCGCCTTCCGGCGGAAGCATCGAGAAGTATGGTCGTTGACCAGTCCGACCGCTTGCATCCATGCATAAACGATGACAGGGCCGACGAACTTGAACCGCGCTTCTTGAGCGCTTTGGAGATCTCTTCCGATACCGGAGTTTTTGTAAGAATCTCGCCACTGTTCTGGATCGGCTTTCGCCCTACCATTTCCCAGATGAAATTGGAGAAATCCTCGCCCGAATCCTGCATAGCAAGGTAGGCTCGTGCGCCTCCAATGGTTGCTTCGATTTTCGCCCGCGAACGCACAATGCCCGGGTCGGCAAGCAGACGAATTACATCGGCCGCGAACGATGCAATCATCTCGAAGCCTCATGGACCGTCAGGACCACGCGCCGGTATGACGTGAGCTGAGGTGATCCGGTGTCGGTTGCCGCAAGAATGATGTGCACAAAGCCCTCAGAACGGCACGGCGTATTCAGCTTCAACCAAGCTGGGCGACAAGTGGAGATAGCCGTCACGATCGCTTTGTTGGTATTTGCGCCGGAGATGGTGACTGCCGCGAGACTCGCCTCTGTCGATCCGGCTTCAGGGTAGTGAAACCAATGGTAGTGAATGAGCTGACCATCCGGATCGTGACTGCTGCTAGCGTCTAACGTGACAGACTGCCCGACTTTAACATCCAAATAAATCGGCTTGGTTCCGGTGTTGCCGTTTACCTCAAGCACAGGGTTATGGTTCGCGTGTTTGTAGTCTTTGACGGTCCAATCCATGCGGGCGGCGAAATCGTTCTGGTAAGCTTCGCGCCATCGCCAGATCGTCGCCTGATCTGAAACGTATTGCCGTCCATCCATTCCAGTAACTTCGTCCTGTGAAGTTACACGCGAAAACAGATCGCCGCCTTGCGTCCAAATCGGATGCGCTTCTCCATAAGGTTGGCGATAGATGTAGCGGCCGCCCCAACCGCCCCAGTCGGGTCTGGCATACGAATCAAGTCCGTTATCGATTAGGCCGAGATAGGAGGGTGTATCACCTTCCATAATGAACAGAAAACGCGGATACAGGTTGCCGAGCGGTCCTTTGACGCGAACGTTGGCATCTAGCCATTCGTTAGTGACTAACGAAGAATCGGCGCCTGCACAATTGCGGTAGTACGCGTCGCCGCTAATTCCCGTCCAGGTCGCGTAATAATATTCGCCGCTCGTAGGCGTTGAAGGCTCCACGATGTAGAACAGGTTCGGGAACTCTTTTCTGATCCAAGGGCCGGCGTCATCCTGGTCGGAGATGGAACTAACGCGCAATTTAGCGATAAATCTGTCCAGGTCGCTGACAGATCGGGTTGCTCGCACGTACAGAAGAGCCTGCGCGAGCGTGTTCGCTCCGCCCCAAATTGTTATCCACACTGGGCGCTCGTCATTTTTGTCTACGGCCTTGATGATTGCCTGCGAACCCTCTGACATTCGATCCGCGCCTGTCGCCGCCATGCCGTAACCTGGTTGGCCAGCGTAAACGCGATTTTCGAGATCTTGTGCGAGCGGCCAACCTGCGGCATGCATCAGTAGATTTGGCCGAACGCTTCCGTAAGCCTTGATTAGCGTGTGCATCGTTTCCGGATGCACAATATTCTTCTGCCACGTCGATGTTGCAGCAATGAGGGCCTCGATATCCAATTGATTCGAATAGACGAGCAATCGGATCAGCGACATTTGGTCGTCCGGTTCATTGCCGATATCGCTAATAACGATTAGCCGCGGATTGCCGGCGATATTGTCAACGTGAGAAGGCGGGATTGGCTGTTCTGCGAGGAGCGCCGAGGCTGCCAGCGGAATTAGTAGGGATGCCAGAAGGGATGAAGTGGTCATCGCTCATCGTGAGTCGACAAACTGCATCTTAACTCGGGTTGGGAGGTGTAATACGGACAGGCGTATGCGCGAACCTAGCGCTGTCGGCTACTGAATACCGGAGCGGAGCTTTGCAGGAGCAAATATTATCCCGTGCGCGAATCGTACGGTGCGCCTCTTCTGCGAACAGAAAAAGCCGAGGCCGCGCAAGTTTTCGCGAAGGCGTTAGTCTCCGCACAATGGGCGGATGCCGTTTTGGTCCCGGGGATTTATAGAACGCTCGGGCCTTGCACGCCAAAATTACAAGTGAGATAATCTTACTAGAGTCTTACCATGGATACTACTCGGCTGTCGACTAAGGGCCAGATCGTTTTGCCGTTAGCGGTTCGCTCTTCGCGGGCATGGAAGCCGGGCACCGAATTTACCGTTGAAGAAACAAGCGAAGGGATTTTACTGCGTCCTGTAGGAGCATTCCCTCTGGCGAGCATCGACCGAGTTGCTGGCTGCTTGCAATCCAAACGCAAACGAAAAACTCTTAGGGAGATGGATGAGGCTATTGGCCGGGAGGCGAGGGCACGCCATGATCGCGGTCGATACTAACGTGCTGATTCGGCTGCTAATGCAGGACGAGATGAAGCAAGGGGCCGCTGCCAAATCGTTGTTTGCTTCTCAGCCGATTTGGATTGCGAGGACGGTTTTGCTGGAAGCTAACTGGGTGCTGCGCAGCTTGTACGGATTTTCGGAAAGCGCCATCGTTGAGGCATTCACTAATCTGTTGGGATTGCCGAATGTTCATACCGAAGACAAGCCGGCGATGGCTACGGCTTTCGCCATCAGTGCTGCGGGAGTGGAATTAGCCGACGCGATACACCTGACCAGTAGACCGCCTGGAGCGAAATTCGTATCTTTCGACAGATCTTTTGTGCGCCGCGCGCAACGGCCTGGTGTTAGCGAAATTTCCGTCGTCGAGACGCGACATTGATGCCAACCTGCGGCACGGCGGTCGCGAACAACTACTTCACTGCTCCGTTTCGTACAGCCATGCTCCGCTGCCGTCCTTGGGAGGTGTTTCCGGCGGCCGGCCCTCTGCCTGAATGATCTTAAGAATGCGCTGAAGCGCCAGCTTCGGAGCCTCCTCGATGAACAAGCGCCGATCTAGCGGCTTCCAGCCGCGTTGTTCGATGGCTTCACGAATCTGCGGACCTTCCAGATGAGACTCAGCGCGCACGCGATTGATGTGTTCGACGGCATCGCCATGGGCGCGGCGCATAAAGGCGGGCGAACTGGAATCCATTAGCCAGAAGCGGAAACCGGCGTCGCGGGACTCCTCACCCAACGCTTGGACGGTTTCGGAAGGAAGATACATGAGCAAGCCTTCGGTGATCAGCACCGGACAATGAGCCGCCGAAGCCGCGCCGGCGAGAACAGCCCGACGTTCGGACGCATTATTTAAATCGCCACTCTTCCGCTCCAATTGGCAATGCGGCGGCGCATCGCGAAGAATCGCGTACTTGTAATCGAGCATTGCTGGAAAATCAACTTCCGTCCAACGAAGGTTTGCGGGAAGATCCAGACGCCACGGCCTAGCATCCAGTCCGGCACCCAGGCTCAGTACGCTATCGGCGCCTCTTAAAAGAGCGATCCCAAGCAATTCATCCAGAAAGCGCGTGCGTAGGCCAAGTCCCAGTTCCATCCATTCCGGAACTTTGACATTCTTCGCGAGAGCCAGGCCACGATCACCCGCAAGGCGGGCGGCGAAAGGGTCGGAAATCAAACCATCAGTCCGCGCCGACTCGAGAGCGCGCGAAGCAGCAACAAGCAGAGCAGTATCGCTGACGTGCTCGATTTGGGTCTCCATGGATCCTCCATGGAGCAAGGTTAACGGGTCAGGTGGCCTTGCTCCTGACTCGGCACCTTCGTTGCCTAACTTGCGCGAGTGTTTCTGTTGGCAAAAAGGTGGCGCTCGCTTTCGCAGGCGCTCAACTTAATTCAACGATTTGCTTTCTTTCCTTTGCGGATTGCGGCAAAACGTTGCCCTCCAATGAGCGCGAGTCCGACAACAAACGCCCACATCGTCGCCGGTTCGGGCAAACTTGTTCCCTCCAGTGAAAACGCTGTGTTAAAAGTGGGCGCGGGCGTGCCTCCTACAATGTCGGTTCCTACCCGAAGCCAATCTGGATCCAGAAACTGATCGCGCGTCCAGGCCTGCAGGTCAGTCACTCCTATCGGAAACGGTGTCGTTCCTATGCCGGTGATTGGCCTTGACGCTGAGAGCCAATAGAATTGACCTCCATTCGTCAGTGAGACCTGCGGAACAAAAAAGAAATGATCGGCTTGCAGATTGAACGGGCTGCTGAAGGTCACGTTAATCTGGACCTCCTCGCCAGTCAATGGTCCGTTGCCCAGGGTGTTCTGATTGGGTGATGGATGGATTCCGCCAGGTTGCACGCTATTTAGCGCAGTAAAGCTCACGGCCAATACAGCACTCGTGAACGTCAGTTCACTCGACGCGCTATCACGGGAGGCAAATGCCACGTCGGATGGTGAATTCATTCGAGTGGGCACATTTGGCGTCCGCGCGGTATTCGAATCCAAAGGAAAAACACGATACATTTCCGCAACGACTTCTGAGATTGCGGGTGTGCCGCCGCCGGTTCCAGGAACTATAAGACCCACAAAGGAAGCCGAGTTGATGATGGCTGGTGAGCCCAGAACAAAGTCATCGCCGGCCTCAATCTCGAAAGTGCCGGAGGCTTCGGGGCGAGTGGCTATCGCGATGGAATTATTGGGCGTCAGGTTGTTGTAGATGGTTTCGCCGGAGGCAGAGATTATCAAAATGCTTCCTAGGCTAAATGCAAGGAAACAGGTAGTTTTATGTTGCATGAAGTTCCTCCCCACGGAACAATTAGCGAAGGCAGAAATTCCCTAACTTCTACCTTGCTGGGTCAGATCTTATCATTGGTTATAGTTGTTTTACACTAAGGAAATTTCCCGACTCGGGGTTTCCAGGAGCGTTCGACTTTCAAGTCATGATGAAGCCCTCGAAACCACTGAAAAATAAGGGCCGGATGCTACACTTGAGACGAAAATGCCTTACGATGTGGTCGTTATTGGCAG
This sequence comes from Bryobacteraceae bacterium, assembly GCA_035652115.1. Classification (GTDB taxonomy): domain Bacteria; phylum Acidobacteriota; class Terriglobia; order Bryobacterales; family Bryobacteraceae; genus Bog-105. Next base: position 8,819 of record DASREJ010000246.1, on the reverse strand, counting down.
TGGACCAGGCGGCTATTCTGCCGCCGTTCGCGCCGGTCAATATGGACTAAAAACAGCTCTTATTGAGAAACAATCGCGGTTAGGCGGCACATGCCTTCTGGTCGGTTGTATTCCCACCAAAGCTCTTTTGCATACAGCCGATGTTTGGGACTACTTCAAAGATCCCGAATCGCAGGGTATTCAATGCACGAATCCGCAGCTTAACTACGCGCGAGTGCTCGATCGAAAGAACAAGATTGTTAGCAAACACTCGAAGGGCATCGAGTTTTTAATGCGCAAGAACAAAGTCGACGTAATCAAAGGCTACGCGCGGCTGATGGGCGGGGGCCGCATTCAGGTGGACGGAGAAAAAGGCCAGCAGACTGTCGAAACAAAAAATGTCATTCTGGCAACAGGGTCTGAAGCCCGCATGTTGCCTGGCCTTCAACCGGATGCAAATCTCATTCTGACCAATATCGAGATCCTCGATACAGCGGCAATTCCGAAGAGCATCGGGATCATCGGTGCAGGCGCTGTGGGCGTCGAGTTTGCTTCGATTTTCAACCGATTCGGGTCCAAGGTTACGGTGCTGGAGATGTTGCCGCGGCTGGTGCCGGTTGAGGACGAAGAAATTTCCAAAGAACTGGAAAAGCATTTCAAGAAGTCGGGAATCCGATGCGAAACCGGAGCAAAAGCGGAAAATATTCGCAAGAATGCCAATAGCGTCAACCTCACGGCGACACTCGTCAACGGCAATAAAGAAGAGATGCAGTTTGACAAGCTTCTGGTTGCCGTTGGCCGCAAGCCCGTTACCGAAAACATCGGCATCGAAAACACCAAGGCGCAACTAGACCGCGGATTTGTGAAAGTGGATTCCTATCAGCGTACGGACGAACCGGGCCTGTATGCGATTGGCGATATTGTCGCCGGAACGCCCCAACTAGCGCACGTCGCAACGGCAGAAGGCATGGTTGCGGTCGGACACATCGCCGGAAAATCTGTCCGGCCCCTCAATAGGAACCGCATTCCTGGGGCGACATATACTGACCCGGGCATCGGCAGCGTCGGCCTGACCGAAGCGCAAGCACGGGCGCAGGGCTTCACTGTGAAAGTCGGCAAGTTTCCGTTTGTTGGCAATAGCAAGGCGACCATTCTTGACAAACACGAAGGCTTCGTGAAGATCATCGCCGAAGAAAAACTGGGCGAGATCCTGGGCGTTCACATCATTGGGCCCGAAGCATTCGAGTTGATTTCTGAAGCGGTCACGGCTATGGAGGCCGAGGCGACGGTAGACAGCATGATGGCTACGATCCACGCTCACCCGACTATCTACGAAGCCATCGGCGAAGCATTTAACAATGTCTACGGCTTGGCGATAAACATCTAGCAGGAAGCGCCAGTCGAAGTATGAGACCGCTGGAAATAGTAGATCTCGGGCGGATGCGATATGCAGATGCGCTGGAAGTACAGCAGCATATCGTAGCGCAGCGGAAACGCGGTGGGGGCGTAGATACACTGCTTTATGTAGAGCACCCGCACGTGGTGACAATCGGTCGCAATGGCAAGCAGCAAAACATTCTCGCAAGCGAAGAAATTCTAGCGCGGACCGGAATTGAACTATATGAAACCGACCGCGGCGGCGACGTAACGTATCATGGTCCCGGTCAGATCGTGGGGTACCCCATTCTGGATCTGAAAGAGTGGAAACGCGATGTGCATGCCTATTTCAGCGGTGTAGAGCAGGCATTGATCGACGCATTGGCTTCGTTTCGTATTTGTGCCGAACGAATTGCGGAGCGTGGGTATGAAGGCGTCTGGGTTGCCGGTTCAAAGATAGCTGCCATTGGCATCCATATCAGCCGCTGGATCACTTCGCACGGATTTGCATTGAACCTTGACACGGATCTCAGCTATTTCAAATACATCGTCCCGTGCGGATTGACGAAGCCTGTTTGTTCACTCCGTAGCCTGGGATGTCAGGCGAGCCGCGAGGAGGTGATGGAAGCCGTCACCGCGTCCTTTGCAAATGTGTTCGGCTACAAATTAGTGGCGGCAATGTTAAGAGGTCTGCAGCCAAGTGAGGCGGCAACGCGGCACGAAATTCCAGCGCTGAATTTGTCGCGTGCAGCGTCATGGCAACAGGAAAACTGCAAGGAGATGAGATGACTGACGTAGTGATGCCCCAGATGGGCGAGAGCATCGTGGAAGGAACTCTGACGCGATGGTTAAAGAAGCCTGGTGAAAACGTCGAGCGGGACGAACCGCTATTTGAGATTTCCACCGACAAGGTAGATACCGAGATTCCATCGCCTGCTGCCGGAGTGTTAAGCGAAGTGTTGGTGCAGGAAGGCACGACCGTAGCCATTAATTCTGTGGTAGCGAGAATTGGAGATGGCGCTGGTGCATCGCAAGCCGTGGCGCCGGCACCCGCTGCCGCTTCTGCAGCAGCGCCGCCCCAACAACAACCGCAGCCCACTGTTTCGACGCCGCCGAGCGTTGATGTGGGTCCATCTGCAGCGGCACCCGAAGCGAGAACCTCCGCACCCGCGCCGGCCTCGCCTGCCCAACCAGCCCAGCGGCCATCGACGCCTGCCGCTCCGCCGCCCCAACCAGCTCCGCAGGCAGATGGTGCTGAAGATCAGGGCCCGCTGTCGCCGCTCGTTCGCAAAATGGCGCGCGAGTACAACATCGATTTATCGAAGGTTCGAGGCACAGGGGCTGGTGGCCGAATTACCAAGCAAGACGTTGAGGCTTATATGTCGTCACAGGCGGCACAGACGTATGCTGGGGCGCCCCCGCGGGAGCCTGTGGCAACCAGTGCCGGTCCATACCCGATTGAGCCCCCAACGCAACAACCGCCCGCCCAAAAGCAACCTCCGGCCCCGATGCCCCTGGCAGAATCGGCGCGTATACGCACGGAGCCGATGACGACCATGCGGCAGAAGATAGCCGAACACATGGTGATGAGTAAGCGCACTTCCGCGCATGTCACCACCGTTCATCGGATCGACATGACGAAGATTGCCAAGCTGCGCGACAAATCGAAGACGGAGTTTCAGGCCCGCAACGGATTTTCACTGACGTTTCTTCCGTTTGTGACCGCTGCGGCGGCGGAAGCGCTTCGCAGCTTTGAGATCTTCAACGCGTCGATTGACGGTAAGAACATCGTCTATCACCGTGACATCAATATCGGAATTGCAGTCGCGCTCGAAAACGGGCTGATCGTTCCCGTTATTCGCAATGCCGACGAGAAGAATGTCGCCGGGCTGCAGCGCTCGATCGTTGATCTTGCCACGCGTGCTCGGTCGCGTCAGCTCAAGCCTGATGAAGTGCAAGGCGGCACTTTCTCCATTACCAATTTCGGCAGCTTCGGCAGCATCTTCGCGACGCCTGTGATCAACCAACCGCAGGTTGCCATTCTCGGCGTGGGCGCAGTCGAAAAAGTTCCGGCGGTGGTCGATGGAGACGCAATCGCGATTCGTTCACAGGCACATTTGGCGCTCACGTTCGATCATCGAATTGCGGACGGCGCGACGGCAGACCAATTCTGTCAAAAGGTAAAATCGATTCTCGAGAATTGGTCAGCTAATATCCTTTAAACGCCAGAAAAGCACGGATGCGGAGATATAGCGCGCGGCCTACCCGCTCACCATTAGTTGGTGTACTGCGGCGGCAGTATCCATCGTTTGAGCAATTTACAGGCCATAGCCTGTACACCACCTACTTAGGTGTGTAATGATATTTTTCACTTGACGAATGGTTAACGCGGGTTTAATATTCCAGAGGGTTGCTATTCCCCCAAGGCATTCAAACTAAGCTTTCGTTAAGGAAAGAGGTCCTAGAATGACCTTTCAGGTCGGCGAAAAAGTGGTTTACCCGAACCACGGCGTAGGCACGATCGAAAACATCAGCTCCCGTTCCTTCGGAACTCAGCAGGAGCGCTTTTATTTGCTCCGTTTATCTCCGAACAGAATGACCGTGATGGTGCCTTTCTCGCATGTTGACGATGTCGGTCTACGGAAGGTGACCAAGTGCAGCGAAATCAACCGGGTGTTGAATTATTTGGCGCTCGGCAGGCCGTGTTGCGCGCACGATTGGAAGGACCGGTTCAAAGAGAACTCGGATAAGATGCGCGGCGGCAGTCTATTGGAAATCGCCGAGGTGTTCAAGGCGTTGCTGATCATTCAACTCAGCAAGCCGCTTTCGTTCCGCGAGAAGAAGATGTTGGAGCGCGCGCGCAGCATGCTGGTGCTTGAAACTTCAGTGGCGAAATCGGTTTCCGAACCGGACGCGATTTCGCTCATTGCCCGTGCGCTCGAAAAGTCCGCGCTGCCGATGCCTGCCGCGCTATAGAAAAATAGCGGCTTCGAATCGTTATACTGGTGAAGTCCCGCCTGAATTCGGCGCTATCGTCTAACGGTTAGGACGGAGCCCTCTCAAGGCTCAAATAGGAGTTCGATTCTCCTTAGCGCTACCAAAACACTGAAGCTTTGGATAACAGGCCAAGTTCTGCATCCGCTACCACAATTTTCTAATCTTAGAACGGCCGAAGGGCAAGAAATCTCAAAGACAAGAATAATGACTAATGCTTAGAATTGGGATCCGCTACCAAATCACCGTTAGCCCTGCATAAAGCTTAAAGCTCTCATCAGACGTAATCACTGGAATTTGCTCCGTAAGTGCTTGGGCGATGATCTGGCGGTCGAATGGATCACGATGATGCGATGGTAGATCGAGAAAGCGAAAAGCATGATCGGCCGTATAAGGCAGAATTCGGACCTGCAGATCGTCGAGTCCACGCTGTATATCGTGTCGTGAAAGATCCAGATTTCCTTTTGCTGCTTTCAGCGCAATCTCGGTGATCGACAATGCGCTGAGGTCCAATACCGCGTTTTCATCGGCTAGGATCGCAGCGGCACGTTTGCCGAGCAACTTGGGTGACTCAACGGCTACTATGAACGCCACTGTATCTAGCAACGCATGCAATTAGTAACGTCCCTCAAGGAACGCATCAGCTTCTTCATCCGTCATGGGCATCCACCAGTCAGGGTCATTGATCTTGATTTTTCCGTGCAACGTACCAAGCTGACGTTTGCGTCGTGATGGTTCTTTCGTACGCACGAGATCTACGACTGGTACGCCCCGCCGAGTGATTGTCACCGGCTTGCCGTCTTCTACAGCCTTGATGAGCTCCGGCAGCTTGTTCTTAGCGTCAGCCACACTGACCTGCATGCTTAATCATAGCTATGTTAGATGGCTATCGGAGTTTTATTGCAACACGTGCAGCATGCGGCCCGCAGCTAAAAGCATCTGTACTGCAAGGGCGACTTGAAGCACGCCGAGCACCGCTCCCAGCAGAGTTAGGACGCCCGCTCCGTGCTTCAGAATGGGCCGTGCGAACCACATCGCCAAAAGGTTCAAAACCATGACCGCTAAAAAAATGCCGAGGATCGCAAAGATTCGCGATTGATCTGGTGCTGCCCCCGCGAGCAGGATAAGTGCAGCGGTGCCGTAAGGCGTGATGATATGAGGGAACGCCAATGGCGAGAAAGCCAGGTTTTTGGACGCAATCTCCGGCTCTTTCACTGCCTCAGCGTGACCTTGGTGCGAGAACTGCGCGAGAACAGCCTGGAGCGCGATCAGCAACAGGACTAATCCTGCAGTCAGCAGCAGCGCCGCCAGCGAGATTTGCCACTTTACCAGCACGCTCCGTCCGACAAACGCAGCAGCCAATCCGGCCAGGGAGGCAATCACGAAGCCCTTCAAGGCAAGCTCTTGGGACGCCTGTCGGTCCATTCCGGCGGTTATCTTCACGAAGGGACCTAACAGTTTGAACGGCCCCAGCATCACCATGAAGTAGGTAAATATCTTGCCGGGTGTTATGCCAACGAAGGGAGTCGCGTGCCCTGATTCCAGTGGTCCCGCCGTGGCCGCAGTTTGCGCGAGCGCACTCAGCGCACACAGTAAAGAAAGAATCCAAACTGATGTCCAGCAACGTGTCAGCCGTCGCATGCACGCTTAGATCAGTCCTCCAGGTTCGCGCTTCTTTTTGTTGCATCATTTCGTCCGCCCTGTATGCGAGAACAACCGCGATATAGTTTCAGCGATGATCTCGCGTGTCTTACGATTTTGGGTTCTCTTGGTTGCGGCCCTACCTGGCTTGGTCGCCCAATCCGCACCGGTGTCTTTGAAATCGCCCGACGGCCAGCTCGCAATCTCTTTTGAGGGCGTCTCCAACAGCTCCGGTAAAGATGGGCACCTGGTCTATTCGGTCACGTTTCATGGAAAGCCGTTGATTACGCAATCTGCCTTGCAACTCGAACTGCAGGGTGCACGCCCGCTGGGCGCGAATGTGCAGATCGTAAAAGAAACTCCGTCGCAAGCGGATGAGACCTATCGGCTTGTCACCGGCAAAGCAAGTGTTGTCCGGAACCACTACAACGCACTGCGGTTGGATGCGGAAGAAACGGAGGGTCTGCGGCGGCAGCTTACGATCGAAGCCCGTGCTTACGACGACGGAGTGGCGTTTCGATACGTGGTTCCCGAACAGCGCGCACTACGCGAGTTTCGTTTAGCAAAAGAAAGCACCGAGTTTCGCATTAGCAAGGACGCCACCACTTACGCCTTGGCGCTGCCGCACTTTCGCACGATGTACGAGAGCGAATATCTGAAGCTCAACGCGAGCGCCTTCGCGAACGCGAATGGCCTTTCACGCAAGGTACTGATAGGGCTTCCCTTACTGATGGAGGTGCCAGGCGTCGGCTGGCTTGCAATTACAGAGGCAGACATGCGTGGCTATGCCGCGATGTATCTGGAAAATCCAGGAACCGATTGGGGCGCCCACTATTTCGAATCCCGACTCGCGCCGGGAGAGGACCCGGACGTCGTTGTTACGGGATCACTGCCGCATCATTCGTCGTGGCGCGTTTTGCTTGTGGGGGATGAACCGGGCACCCTGATTGAATCGAACGTAATCACCAGCTTGAATCCGGAATGCGCTATTGCAGATACGTCGTGGATCCATGCAGGCCTCACGGCATGGGATTGGTGGAGCGGCAGTATTGGTCCTGATGGCAAGCACGCGTTTACAACGGAAACGATGAAATATTACGTCAATTTCGCGGCAAAGTCCGGATTTCCGTATATGCTTATCGACGCCGGATGGTCCGCGCCCAATGACATCACACGTATGAACGGCACGGTGGATGTGCCGGAGGTGGTGCGCTACGCCGCCACCAAGAACGTGAAAGTCTGGATCTGGCTCGCTTACAAATTGGCGGATGCGCAAATGGAGGAGGCCTTTCCCTTATACGAAAAATGGGGAGTTGCAGGGCTAAAAGTCGACTTTGTCGAGCGCGACGATCAAAAAGGAATCGAATTTTACTATCGCGCAGCTGAAACTGCGGCTAAGCATCATTTAATGCTCGATTTTCACGGACCGACGAAGCCGACTGGCATGGACCGGACGTATCCAAATGTTCTCGGTTACGAAGCTGTATTGGGCATGGAGCAATCGAAAGTAGGAATGCGCGACAATCCCGAGCATCGAACCATGCTGCCGTTCACGCGGATGCTCGCTGGACGCATGGACTACACGCCGGGAGGATTCGACAACGTTACGCGCGGCGATTTCGTTGCGCGTTCGATGCATCCCGAAGTGATGGGAACGCGTGCCCAGCAACTATCCATGTATGTGGTTTATGAAGCTCCGTTCCAGATGGTTTCGGACACGCCGAAAGCCTATGAGGACCAACCCGCTTTCGAATTTATTCGCCGTTGTCCCGCGACTTGGGATGAAACTAAAGTGCTAAATGGGCGTCCCGGAGAGTACATTACTGTCGCTCGACGAAACGGAAATATGTGGTTTCTGGGCGCTATGACGAATTGGGATGCGCGTGAGATAGAAGTGCCGCTCAAGTTTTTAGGATCGGGCCGCTACACAGCCGAAATCTATGCGGATGGTGACGATGCCGCGCAGTATCCGAAAAATGTCGCAATTCGAAAGCAGACCGTGGATGCAAAAATGTCGTTAAAAGTCAAACTTGCGCCAGGCGGTGGATACGCGGTCCGGTTTGTTCCAGCGGAGAAATGAATGTCGCAGGATCTGCGTTACAGCGTTCGTTTCTTGATTAAGAATCCGGCGTTTGCTGCCATGGCGATTCTTACTCTGGCGTTGGGCATCGGTGCGAACACGGCAATTTTCAGTTTGGTGGCGGCCGTGCTCCTCCGCCCGCTGCCTTATCCGAATCCGGAGCAACTCATTGGTCTTGGGCAGTGGCGCAATCAAAAAGGGGAAGGCTATATTCAGACCGGCGTGTCGGCGCCGAACATCGCAGATATCGCGAAGAGCGGCGTATTTCAGTACGTGGCTTACTATCGTGGATCGCAATTCAACATTACGGATGGTGATCGTCCGGAAAGCATCGATGGCGTTAGAGCGTCGGCCGAGTTGTTGCCGATGTTCGGCATTCAGCCGCTCATGGGCCGCGTTCTAAGGTCGGAAGAGATGGAGCCGGGCCACGATCATGCGGCTGTTATCGGCTATCGTCTTTGGCAGACACGCTATGGCGCCGATCCCGGAATTCTCGGAAAACCGATCGAGTTGAACCAGCAACGCTACACCATTGTGGGAGTGATGCCGGCTGCTTTTCGATTCACTTGGGATTCGGAGATGGATGTTTTCGTCCCCCTAGTGCTTACGGCCGAAGAACGTAGCGAAGCGGGCCGTGGCACCTCGCGGGATCTGCAAACGCAAGCGCGTCTGAAAGCCGGCCTGACAATTCAACAGGCACAGGCGGCGATGGATGCTCTCGCCGACAGTCTGGCTCAAAGATATCCTG
>DASREJ010000245.1:0-6007 GCA_035652115.1 Bryobacteraceae bacterium | reverse complement strand
CCGCAAATAAGTCACGCCATTGTGGCCACCGCGGAGGGGCTTTTTCGAAGAGTGCAGTCATTCCTTTAAGCTCGTTCTCAAGACGGCGATGTGTATCCCAGGAAAGCTGCACGCCGTGGCGGCCTACGAACGTAAACAACTGAAAAATACTTTGCGGTGAGCTGAGGGTTTCTGCAGCATTGCGCAGAAAGACACGCTCACGCGAAACCGTAAATTCCGATGTTGACAGCCGCCCTCGCCACTCCCGAAACTGCCGAAGAAGAGTTGGATCTGAAGATTCCACCGCTTCCAATGTGAGCGAAGTCTTCTGATAGATGGACCGCGCACTCTGAAAGTAAAGGCGCATCCATTCTTCTGGCGACAGTGCCGTCTCCGGCAAGAATGAGGCTGCCTCATCCTGCATCTCGTAACTGAGTAAGTTGTTATCTCGCCCCGTTGATAAATGGAGAAAACAACGCACGCGGAAGAGAAAAGCCGTCTCGCCTTTTAGCCGCTGAGCAGAATCCTCAACACGATGTTCGGGCGCGAGTTGACCCAGCCACCGGAGGACGTGAATGTCGCGAACGCCTCCCGGCGCTTCCTTGATATTGGGTTCTAGATGATAAATCGTGTTGTTGAACTTTGCATGGCGGTGTCGCGTCATCTCCGCCAGATACTTGGTCAGCAGCGTTCCCTGGCGGCGATTGAAAATGGAGAGCCGGTCTGCCAGTGCGTCATACAACTGCTTATTCCCATGAACGAAACGGACATCCAAAAGGCTGATATGCAGTTCGATGTTTTGCTCGTGCAGTTCTGCGCACTCCGCGACAGTCCGTACGGAATGACTGGCGCGCAAGCCGCGGTCCCACAGTTCACTCATGAATCGCGAGATTGCTTCCTTGCTTCCTCCGATATCAGGCTCGGCATCGAACAACAGAACAAGATCGACGTCAGAAAAAGGAAAAAGTTCGCGCCGGCCGTAGCCGCCAACTGCGCAAACGGCGATCTTAGTCTTAGGCGCGCCGGCCAAGAATTCTTCGGACGCAGTCGCGATCAGTCCATCCGCTGCTTCGCTTTTGGCCGCAAGCAAGGCTTCCGCAGAGCTGTTGCCCTGCAACAGCGCCAGAGCGTCAGACTTGTTGCGTTGCTCTGCGCCCGAAGTGATGCCTGCTACGCCTATAATGCCGCCTCACCTGAATCGTCATTTCGGATTCGAATTGCGTCCAGGACGTCGTAGATGAAGATCTTCCCGTCGCCGATTTTGCCCGTCCGTGCTGCCGCAGAGATGGTTCGCGTGACGTCGTCCAACCGTGAATCCGCTATGACGGTCTCAACTTTGATTTTGGGAAGTAGATCCACCTGGTATTCCATCCCGCGATAGATTTCTTTGTGGCCCTTTTGCCGCCCGTGTCCCCGCACTTCCGTGATGGTGATTCCCTCGACACCAATGCCTTTCAGCGCTTCCTTTACTTCGTCAAGTTTGAACGGCTGGATGATGGCTTCAATTTTTTTCATGCGTTGGGCCTTGTCCGTATGAATGCATCCAATTATGCATCAAGGTTATAGCCTTCCTCCCCATGCATGCTGATGTCGAGCCCTTCGATTTCAGCGTCGTTAGTGGCGCGCACCCCAACAAGCACGTCCACAATTTTCAAGATGATCAAAGTGCCTACAATCGCGAGACCCCAAGCGATTGCGACTCCTATGGCCTGATTTAAAATCTGTCCCGGATTGCCGTCCACCCAACCGAGCGGCAAAACTTTCCCCGCTGAATCCTTCAGACCGTCGTTGATTGCCTTTGTGGCGAAGATGCCGGTGAGTAGCGCTCCCAGCGTTCCGCCGGCCCCATGAACGCCGAAAGCATCGAGCGTGTCGTCATAGCCGAACTTGCTCTTCACTGTAGTAACCATGAAGAAACAAAAGATGCCCGCAAGGAAGCCGATCAGCAGGGCGGGGAAGGGCTGAACGAAACCGGATGCCGGCGTAATGGCAACCAGCCCAGCCACAGCACCTGAAATACCGCCGAGCATGCTTGGCTTCCCATGCCGCATCCACTCCGCAAACATCCAGCCTAATGCAGCCGCAGCCGTTGCGAAATGCGTCGCCACAAAGGCGCTCGTCGCCAAAGCCGAAGCTGCCACTGCGCTGCCCGCATTAAATCCGAACCAGCCGACCCACAACAAACAAGCCCCAATCACGCTCAGCACAAGGCTGTGTGGCTTCATCTGTTCCTTGGGAAATCCAATTCGTTTGCCTAAGTAGAGAGCGCAAACCAGAGCGCTCACGCCGGACGTGATGTGAACAACTGTTCCACCAGCAAAGTCGAAGCATCCAATTTTGCCGCCTAAAAACGCGTTTAGTAAGCCGCCTTTGCCCCAAACCATATGGGCCATCGGAAAATAGACAATGGTGGACCACAAACACGTGAACAGCAGCATCGCGCTGAACTTGATTCGCTCCGCAAATGCGCCTGAGATCAGCGCCGGGGTGATGATCGCAAACATTAGTTGGTAGATCATGTACGTCTGGTGCGGAACCGTTGCGCCGTAATCCGCATTGGGCGTCAAGCCCACTCCATTGAGGAACAAATAACTGAAGCCGCCAATAAACGGATTGCCTTCCGCAAACGCCAGACTGTATCCATAGATTGCCCACAGCACCGTAACTACGGCCATCAACACAAAGCTGTGCATCATCGTGCTCAGCACATTCTTGCTTCGGACAAGTCCGCCATAAAACAACGCAAGACCCGGCCCCGTCATCATTAGGACCAGCGCCGCGCTGGTAAGCATCCAGGCGTTATCGCCCGAATTCAGAGTCTGATTCGGCATCTTAACTGAGAATTAGGAAAAGGGTAGCAGTTTACGGCGTCGCGCTGGCGCAGCAATTTTCTATTTGGCGGATTGAAATGTTTTATTGACGCCGCCAGCTAACTGCGCGACAGGCCGCACGGCGAAATTTTGGCAACCTTCCGGTTACAATGGCGAATCATGCGCCAAGCCGTTGTATTACTGAGTGCCTTCGCACTCGCTACTCAAGCTGCCGATTCGTCTCACTCGCTTCGAGGCTATTCTCAGCAGAGCGCGGCCAGCGAAATCCAGTGGGAACAAAAGTTCAAAGAGATCCCGCAGGAAGATCGCTTGCGGGAAAACATGCGCCGCTTGTCCGCGCGCCCGCACCACGTTGGGTCGCCGTATGACAAAGACAATGCCGAATGGATTCTGGCTCAACTGAAATCCTGGGGCCTGGATGCCCAAATCGAAACTTTCGACGCGCTGTTTCCCACCCCCAAGGAGCGCTCGCTCGATCTGCTGGAACCGGTGAAGTACAAAGCCAAACTGGAGGAACCCGCACTCGCGGTGGATCCCACTTCAAACCAAAAAAGCGAGCAGCTTCCCACTTACAACGCTTATTCCTCCGACGGTGACGTAACCGGTCCTGTCGTTTACGTGAACTACGGCAGCCCTGCCGATTTCGAGGAATTGGAGCGCATGGGCGTCTCGGTGCGTGGCGCAATCGTGCTTGCTCGTTACGGATTAACATGGCGCGGTATCAAGCCGAAGGTGGCTGCCGAGCACGGTGCAGTCGGCTGCCTCATTTATTCCGACCCTCACGAAGACGGTTACTTCCAGGGCGATGTTTATCCCAAAGGTCCCATGCGCCCACCATTCGGAGCGCAGCGCGGAAGCGTGATGGATATGCCGGTTTATCCGGGCGATCCCGCGACTCCGGGAATTGGCGCGACTTCGGGGGCAAAGAAGCTGCCGCTCAATCAGATCACCACCCTTACCAAAATTCCTGTGATGCCTATTTCCTATGAGGATGCCGAGCCCTTTCTCAAAAACCTTAGTGGCGAAATGGTGCCCGCAAACTGGCGCGGCTCGCTTCCGTTCCCATATCACGTCGGCCCCGGGCCCGCGAAAGCGCACCTTCACTTGGCGTTCAACTGGGACCGCAAGCCGCTATATGACGTGATCGCGAAAATACCCGGCTCGAAATATCCCGAGGAATGGATCATTCGCGGCAACCATCACGATGCCTGGGTTAACGGCGCAGGAGATCCTATCTCGGGCGCCAGTCCGGAAATGGAAGAAGCTCGCGGCTTGGCGGAGCTGTTGAAGCAAGGATGGAAGCCGGACCGAACAATCATTTACGCCTTCTGGGACGGCGAAGAACCCGGCCTGCTCGGTTCCACCGAATGGGCCGAAACACACGCCGACGAGTTGAAGCAGCATGCGGTCGCATATATCAACTCAGACGGCAATGGCCGCGGCTATTTCCGCGCCGGCGGCTCGCATTCGCTGGAGGATTTCGTAAACGGCGTGATGAAAGACATTCAAGATCCCGAAACCAAAATGACCGTATGGAAGCGCGTTCGTCTTGCAGATATTTCCAGAGCCAACGCGCAAAATCGTGCAGAGCTCAAGTCGCGGCCTGACTTGCGCATTAGCGCCTTAGGTTCTGGCTCGGATTACACCGTTTTTACGGACCATCTCGGCATTGCCAGCCTCAATGTTGGATATGGCGGGGAGGACGCGGGCGGTGGCCAGTATCACTCCATTTACGATGATTTCTATTGGTACACGCACTTTGAGGACACGGATTTCGCCTACGGGCGTGCTTTGGCGCAGACCGCTGGTGTAATGATGATGCGGCTCGCTGACGCCGATATTCTGCCGTTCAAATTCACAAACTTCGCGGATACCGTCCACACCTATATAACGGAAATCAAGAAACTCGATGCCGATCAGCGAGCGCAAATCAAAAATCAAAATTCCGACATCGAAGACGGTGTTTACCAAGCCACCATCAACCCCAAAAAGAAGATGGTGCCGCCATCGAAAGAGCCCATTCCGCCCTATCTGAATTTCGCACCGCTCGATAATGCCGCCGACGATTTGACCCGTGCCGCCGAGGCTTACGAAAAAGCGTTTACGTCATCGGGCGACCATGCGCCGGCCGATCTGAATCCGAAATTGATCAAAACAGAACGCATGCTTATCGATTCGGCTGGCCTGCCCAATCGGCCCTGGTTCGAAAACCTGATTTACGCGCCCGGCTTCTACACCGGCTACGGTGTCAAAACAATTCCAGGCGTTCGTGAAGCAATCGAACAAAAGCGTTGGACCGAAGCGGACCAGCAGATTGTGCGCGTAGCAAAAGCGCTCCAAAATGAAGCCGATCTTTTGGATGAAGCGGCGAAAGACCTCGGCGGTCAGTAAATTCGTGTGTCGATGACCAAGGACGGCACGGTGGATGTCCGCCAAGCGACCGTACAGGACCTCGAACTGATCGTTCCACTGTTTGATGCCTATCGCCAGTTTTATGGTCAACCGAGCGAGCCGGACCGAGTAACAGTTTCTGGTCGAACGCTTTGAGCATAACCAATCGGTCTTATTTCTCGCATTTCATAATGGTCATGCAGCCGGAGTCATGCAACTCTACCCCAGCTTTTCTTCCGCCTCGCTTGCGCGAATCTTTGTCTTGAATGATCTGTTTGTTAATCCTGACGCGCGGCGTCACGGAGTTGCCTCCGCGCTAATTCGTAGTGCAGCCGATTACGGACGGCGTGTCCGTGCCGTGCGTCTAGTACTCGCTACAGCGGTAACCAACAGCACGGCTCAGGCGGTCTACGAGACGCTCGGTGGGAAACGCGATGTCCTCTTCTGCCACTATCAACTAAGCCTCAGCGAGCCGTCATAAAGTACTTCGTACTCAGGAAGGCAGCTCCACGCGTCGAAACTGTTGGCTATGTGCAGGCGACTTGTTTTCTTGCGTGCGACGTTATTTACGTCGATACTGGCAGGGAGTCTTGCCCTGGCAGCATCTCTCACTTGGCAAAAGGAAGATCCTGCCCAGTGGACCAGCGAAGATGTATATCAAATACTGAACAATTCTCCCTGGTCTAAGTCAGCGACAGCAAGCATGGCGAGAAACCTGAGTTCCGGTGGGCGTGGCGGTGGTCCCTGGAGTGAGGGTGGTCCAGGCGGGGGAACGGGCCGTATGGGAGGTGGCTGGGGTGGCATGG
>DASREJ010000244.1:0-4587 GCA_035652115.1 Bryobacteraceae bacterium | reverse complement strand
GATCGTCAGCTTCATGCATTACGATCTCGGCTACATCGACTTGGAGCAAAGGACATTGCAACCCCTCGACAACCCGTTCGGCGCGAGGTTGTTACCGATGTCTTAGGTACGGACTGTTACCGATGTCTTCGGTCCGCACACGAAAACCTTGGTTGCGGGGGCAGGATTTGAACCTGCGACCTTCGGGTTATGAGGCGGCTTACGTAACAGGTAGCTCACACGAAACAATAGCTTGCAACGCTTGCCACCTCGCATCAATGCCTATCTCGGGCACAGTTTGGGCACGTCCAGCGCTTCTTAGGCGCGCTTAATCCACGTGATTTGGCCGATACGACTACCGCGGTGCCACGTCATACGTAGATAAACTATTTCCCTGCAGCCTTCGCCGCTTTTTCGATCCACTGTCCTAGTGAGGCGTGATCAGTGTATTTGTAGATCGGAGCATTGTGTGCCGTTAACTTTGCGGGCGTCGCGCCAGCCGTGTCCGTGTTTCCATCCTTATCTTTCAGATGATGAATCTGGACCCCGATGATCCCATTGCCGCGCTTTATCGACTGCTCAATCTCGTAATTTATATACGTTCTGCCGGCCGTTTTTGCACCGATAAATACGACCGTGACGGTCGTTCCTAGTAACGCTTCGTCGATCAGCTTCTTGATGGCTGCATCACCTTTCTTCTTGGCCTCCTCCCACAAAGAGGCGTCTTGAAATCCAGCGGCAGCACAGCCCACCACATTCGCAATATTTCGAACCTGATTAACACGCCAAACGTCGCGCTGATAATGGAAGCTGAAAAAACATACTCGGGCCATTTGTATTCTCCGGTTTACTAACCACTGTCACTTCAAGTTGGGAGGAGTAGGACGGTAGAAGAGCGACTCATGTGCGCAGGACGTCGAGCAATTCCACGACGCGATTGACCAGTTCATGCTTGTTAGTAAGCGTCCCAAGCGTTCTAAGTCTGCCCTTCATTCCGCTTGCACCGAGATAGCGTTCCACGTCCGTCATTACGCGCCCGTAGAGTTCCTTGGCGGTGTGTCCGGTTGATCCGACCGGAACAACAGCTATTCCATTTTCCACAGCAAGCTCGAATTCCTCCACCATTCCGTCGGCCGCCACGCAGTTGCCAGCACTGTCCTGCTTATTGCCGAACAAGAAAAGTGCGACCCCTGCTTCAGAAAGCATGCTAGTCCGATAAGCGCGCCACCTCTGTTTGCGAACTGCAGGATCTTCTATGGCGATGGGGAATGGACGCAGCACTAGGCGACCCTCCAACGTTCTCGTATGCTCTTCGTCGAGTTGATGGAGGACACCGTTCAGAACGTGCTCCCCTACTCCGAGGCCAAAGCCGGACACAATAGTGGATCCTGAGCTCACGATTCTCTTACTAAGTTCCTTTATAAACCACTTCGCATCATCGTCGCCCCACGGCGAATATGTCGAAGCACTACCTGATATGAAGACGCGCCGAAGCCGTACCTTGCGGCGAATTGCGGCCAACGCCTCGGTGTATTGCTGGTAGCTATCAACTAATACCCCCTGGATTCCGTAGCGCGTTAGGTCTTGTACCTGCAGTTCCTGCTTAGCCTTCGCGTATTGATACTGCTGAGCGGTTGGGAAATCGTTGCGCTGTACTCGGCGCAGCAAGGAGTAATGCTGTCTTTGGTTTTCGCCGAGAAGTTGTCGAATACGTCCTAAGATGTAGCTTAGATTCGGATCGCTGAAGCTAAAGCCGATGAACAGAAAGGTATGTGCGACCAAATCGCCTTGAAGCGCCATGGAGAACAGATTGCGCTTCAAATTGTACGTTTCGTAATCATCTTTCGTCACAACCGCTTCGTGCGGGAGTGAAACGTCGCCATGCATTTTGTAAACGATTGCGTCGGCCCCACGAACATTTAAGGCCAGGTTCTCTACCGTGCGCTTCACATCCGCTTTCTTGCCCGCCTCATACAAGCTTTGCTCTATGAGTGCGTCATAGTTCGTAGTCCAGAACACGCGGATTGGCATTGAGGCCAGCAGCCGGTGATTGTTGGTGATGGCACCTCTTTGATTGAACTCATCAATGAGTTTTTGGTTTATCTGATGCTTACCTCGGCGAGTATTCACGTGGTATTGGGCGACGGCAATCAGATCTTCCTCCTGCCGCACGTCAAGTCCGACATCACGCGCAACGTCGCGAAGCAGCTCTCTCCAGTCCACCAAGCCGGCAGGAATCGATAATCCGGCGCCGGCAAACAATGCGGCATTCCCATCCAACACGGCTGCCGAGTAGCGGTCGATGAACCGTTCTAGCTCTGTAGGCATTTGGTTACCCGCCCGACGCTGTGAAATTAGCGGCAGTACTGCGGTGATGAGATTCCCTAGGTCTGTCGCACTTAGGGCACGCCCAATCTATCTGGGCGCGTTCGGCAAAATTGATTTCGTGAATCAACTGTCTTCGGACGGCTCCGCGGCCCGAAGCTGCGGGGTGCGTGGAGTGCGGTATTTGGGGGCCGAAGCGCGCGAGCCACGCGTGATCGCGTTTCGCGTTAGTTCCACCGTCGGCAATAGCGGAAGATTAAGTTGCTCGTACGTGCGGAAGAGAAATTCGACTCTTTCGCGATCCGAATGAAATGCCTCAGGACGGTAGGCCTTCTCAACGAGGCGGTCCAATTGTTCGTGTGCCTTTACAAGCGGTGCGGGCATAGTGAGCGGGTCGTACAGATCTGCTAGCGTACTCATGCCATTGGGCGGCAGGTATTTCGCCCGTATCTGAAGCAACCGTTCGGCCGTCGTCTCAATTTTTGAGCGGTGACCGCTGGAGACATTTGGCCAAGGAAAGTTGTTGTACACGATGTCTTTCGAGTATCTATAGCGGGATTCGAGGCGCCCGCAGAACGTGCGTACCCACGCCATATGCATCGAGCTTGTCAGCACCGCGAAGTGAAACAAACCTGCGTCTGGAATCATGAAACACGCATTGCTCACAATAACGTCCGGCGTGAGATACGCGAATGGGATGTATTTCCTATCTTCGGACGTGTGGCCGGGAACTAGAATGAATTCGCTCCGCGGCTGGGCTATCTGTCGGAACAAGGTTGCGTATTTTGCGTAATTCCGGGTTGATTTGGCTTTGCTCGCGAGGCGGAAAGCTCTGACTGCAGCCACTCGAGCGCGGACACGAGGGAGTGCACGGAGCTGTGCCGGAGTTATATGCGTCAGCCAAAGGCAGTACCTTGATGAACCTTCGAGAAACTCATCGGCCCCCACGTAAAGGTGGACAAACTGTGCCGCGCCTGGTTCTTCCTCCAGCAACCGGTCCCGTTCGGCCGGCGTAAGAATGAAGTTACCCCCGTCCGTCGGCTTGTTGCCATACCGCATTCCTGGTACCTGGCAGAGTGGTGTGGGACGGTTCAACAAGACAGCGTCAGACCCATCAAACAGATACGGGCTGATGTTTCTGGCAACCATCACAGTTGCTGTGCCATCACCGTGCTCATAGTCATAGATTTTTTTGGTTGAGACGTCAAAAGCCCCAAACCCTATGACCACAACGTCCACATTGGCCTTGCCACGAGCGTCACTAGTCCAATCGAAGGTGCGATGAGCAAAATGGATTTTCAAGTGATATCGCGGAAACAATACGCTCCAAAGAATTCCAGGTTGTTCTCCCTGGCTGATGGAGTTTGTTGACACAAAGGCAACGGGAATTCTGAAGCCTTGTATGTACTGCGCTGCCTTGACATACCAATTGCAGACGTAGTCCAAAACGCCACCAGCGGGAACGTCCCCTAAAACACGCTTTTGATCAGCGCGCTGGTCCTCCGTCTGGAGGTGGTGCCCCACGAATGGTGGATTGCCCAGGATATAGGAGCAGTGTTCTGGGTGAAGTATTTCTTTCCAGTCCACGCTGAGTGCATTCGCGTGGATGATATGCGGTGACGAGCTCAAGGGCAGACGATCGTAGCTTTGGCCAAACACGTCGCTCGCTTCTTGGTTCATCTGGTGGTCCATTAGCCAAAGTGCGACCTCGGCAATGCGGACCGGCCACTCGGAAATCTCAATCCCGTAAAACTGATCGACGTTGAGTTCCGGAAGTCGCTGTTGTCCGCCCGTTGCGGCAGTCAATTCGCGAACAACATCGATTTCTAGGCGACGCAGTTCGCGATAGGCAAGCACGAGGAAATTCCCGCATCCGCAAGCAGGATCAAGAAAGTGCAAAGTCCGAAGCTTGTGGTGGAATCCCTCTATACCGGTGCGCCGGCGAGTGGATTTATCAGCGAGTATTCGCTGCCACTCCGATTGCAAATCGTCGAGGAATAGCGAGCGCAACACTTTCATGATGTCTCGCTCGCTTGTGTAATGCGCTCCTTGTTGGCGCCTATCACGGTCCTGCAAAACGCCTTGAAACAAGGAGCCAAATACGGCGGGAGACACCTTTGCCCACTGAAAATCACAGCAGAATTGCAATGCCTCATGCATCCCTCGATCAAATCGAGCGAAGCTGAGGCGTTCCTGAAATAGGCCCCCGTTTACGTAGCGGAAGCCGTAAAACGGATCACTATCGTCAACGACAGCGTCTGCCTCCGGCCTATTCAACCAATC
>DASREJ010000243.1:0-16788 GCA_035652115.1 Bryobacteraceae bacterium | reverse complement strand
TGGCGCGTTATGTGTTGGGCGCGCTCTATCTGCGATGGCGGACGCGGCATCGGGAACCGGTGACAGAGTCGTCTTTAGCCGGAGCGCCCATCTATACAGCCGAGATCGAGGTCCCAGTGCTTTGTGGTTGGCTGCGCCCTGTGATTCTGGTTCCCTTGAATTTCCTTGAATGGAACGAGGACCAGAAACGCGCAGTAATCCTTCACGAATTGCAGCACATCGCTCGCGCAGACAATTGGACTTCGCTGATCTGGATAGCCGCGCGGGCTCTTTATTGGTTTCACCCGCTGATTTGGTGGATTAGCGCCCAGATGCAGCAACAACAGGAACTCGCTTGCGACGAACGGGTGCTGGCATCCGGTGTCAATGCTTCCGAATACGCGGCGCTTCTCCTGGACACGGCAGCGCGGCTTACATCGTCAAATCTGTTGGCCTGCGCAATGGTTTCGAACAAAGGCGAGCTGAAGCGCCGTATTGAACACATCTTGTCTTTCAGCCGGCCATCTTGCTTGACTTGGCGAAATGGCATGGCGTTGTGCGCGGGTGTTCTTTTGATGCTAATTGCGGCTGTAGCAACTCCTGCAGGGGAGTTGCCGCATACGGCGGGACAACCGGCGATCTATACACTGGGACCTGGCATCACACAGCCACGCCTGATCAAGAAAATTGAGCCTCAATACAGCGCTTCGGCACGGCAGCGAAAAATACAGGGGACTGTGCTGTTGGGCCTGGTTATTGACTCTCATGGAAGAACAAAAGATATTAGCGTGGAAAGGAGCCTTGATCAGGAGCTAGACCGGAATGCCGCGGATGCGGTCAGACACTGGCGGTTCCAACCGGCGATGAAAGATGGGAGGCCTGTCGCCGTGCGGGTAAAAGTAGAAACCAACTTTCGCCTGAAGTAAATCGCTCGCTGTAAGACACGGGTGTGTTGATGTTGACAATCATTTGATCTGCCGGGGCATAGGGAAGGCGTTTTCAAAGACACCATCCGCAATGCCCTGCAGCAGTCTCGACAAAACGGGTTGTGTCAGTCCTCGTTTTTGATGATGTAAGGACCGTATGTCAGGCCGTCATCGATGTCGACATTGTCAACCATCTTCTCGTATATGTTGCTGTCCGCGGAATCCTGGTACTTGAAGCGAAGGTCCCGTTTCGCGTGACCTGAGCAACTCATATCCGTGGTCCAGGACGTATGGCCAGTTTCGCCAGGCTGAACGGTAACGTTATGAAAATTCATCTTGCTCCAGAGTTCACCGTTAACCCGGGCCTGACTATCATTGCCCAGGACAGTGATCGCATGGCTGCCGCTGTTGGTAAACTCCAGCGTCACTGTGCATTTGGCGTGTGCATTGGGAATTGCTAACAATGCCGCCGCCGAGAAAGCGCCAGATAAAATCCAGTTCTTTATATAAAACATTTTTCGAATTGTCTCCTTAAGTAGATCGGGCCGCATTGTGCGCATCGAGCGTATTGCAAAGGCCCGTCAACCTTACATAGGCAAAACGGGGACAAACCGGCTCACGATAGCTCTCCAAGCAATTCGATATAGTGTTGGGCTCAACATATGATTGACCTGCGAACGCTGAGCGCACAAGATGTGTACACCCACATAGAAGAACTCAGTTCCGTGCTCGTCGATTGCGTAGAGGGTGGAGCATCGGTAAGCTTTATGGCCGGAATTTCCGATAAACAGGCCAACGATTTCTTTGGGAATGTAGCGGCATCCATACAGAGAGGCGAGCGTATGCTTCTCGCCGCGTTTTTGGAAGGGACATTGGCGGGCACCGTGCAGATAGTTACCTCGATGCCCGAAAACCAGCCGCACCGCGCCGAAATAGCAAAGCTTCTGGTTACCAGGCCGGCGCGCGGCCGTGGCTTGGGCACCGCCCTCATGCGCTATGCCGAAGAACTAAGCCGGCTTGCGGGAAAGACGTTACTCGTCCTGGACACCGCAACGGGAAGTGATGCCGAACGTTTATACGAGCGCCTGGGATGGACGCGTGCCGGAGCGATTCCCAACTATTCGATGCTTCCGAATGGTCAATTCTGTGGGACGACCATCTTCTGGAAACAGATCTCCGCGTAAAGGGGCTGGGCTTGCTACTACGATGCACCCATCGTCCACCATTCACCCGCCGTCTGCCTAATCGCGACGTTCAATCGATTAAAGACGTTTGTAATCGCAATCAAGAAGAGCAACGCTGCAAGAGCCTTCTCATCGTAGTGCCGGGCCGCCTCGTCCCAGATCTGATCGGGTACCGCGTCCGCGCGATCGCTGAGCCGCGCGACGGCTTCCGCGAGCGCAAGTGCGGCACGTTCAGCGGCAGTGAAATAGGGAGCATCGCGCCACGTCACCACCACGAAGAGGCGATCGTCTCATGCTCGGCTGCTTCGTTCGCACCGATATGCCTGATATTCCGGCTATTTCTGCTTTTTGGTAAAGACGTGGTACGTGACCGTATCCCATGCATTATGAATGCCGATCAAGAGCAGCAAAAGCACCGCCGCCGCAACACCAAACAGGGCCTTCGATGCGTATGAGGTAGCAGCGAATGCCGACACAACTAACACTGCGTAGGCTGCCATGGGCAACACAACGTAAAACAGCCAGTCTTCAAATTGGAGCTGGTACGCAGTTTGCCGGCGCAATCGCCAAGTGACAGTGATGGCGTAGATCAACCCTGCGAGCCCTACCGCGCCATAAACAAATGTGGGCGCATCGCTAGTCCATGGAGCGCTAAGAATCGCAGCCAGCGCAAGCACAACTGAGAAATGGATAATCGTGGGCGTGGAAAACGCCGCGCCCGTCTGCGGATTAACTCGCACAGCCGGCATGTTGGCGATGAGACTCAACACAACAAACTGTAAACCGATCAAGGCTCCAGCGGACGATCCCACAATCACGTAAAAGTTCTGCCATGCCGCGAGTGTCTTCATATCTCTTATTTCGCAACGTACTGGAAACGATAACTTAATTCCCGACTGTCCGAGCCGTTGTAGGCAAGTTGGGCAACCAGCAGCGAGAACGGCTCTACATAACCGAGTTTGCCGCCAATAAAGCCAGAGCCAAGAATGCCGACGCGCATGTGTTTCCCTATATTCGCGTATGCTACCGCCACTCGAACTATCACGTGACGGCTTAGCTGGCGTTGCAACTGGTTTGTTACTTGATACTGTTTACGATGAAAGTCCGAGACACACCGGAACATTAAGTGGTCTCTTTTGATATGGGCAAAGTTAAAGTTAGTGCGTTTTCGGTTTCCTTGGACGGCTATGGCGCGGGACCACATCAGGACTTAAATAATCCACTTGGCGTACGCGGTCTTGAACTGCATTCCTGGTTTATGAAGACGGCCGCGTTTGCCGCGATGCACCATATGGCCGACGGTAGCGTTGGCGTGGACAATGATTTCGCGGCCAAATCCTTTGACAACGTCGGCGCATGGATTTTGGGGCGCAATATGTTTGGGCCGACTCGCGGCCCCTGGGAAGACGATTCCTGGAAGGGCTGGTGGGGAGAAGAACCGCCCTATCACGTACCTGTGTTTGTGCTCACTCATTATGCTCGCGCGCCCTTGGCTATGCAGGGTGGCACAACCTTCTACTTCGTCACGGATGGGGCCGAGTCCGCGCTTGAGCAGGCGAAAAGTGCCGCCAAGGGCCGAGATGTGCGTATTGGCGGCGGTGTTTCGACAATTCGTCACTATTTGACTGCCGGTCAAATCGATGAGATGCACCTGGCATTCTCACCCGTTTTTTTGGGAGAAGGCGAGCATCTCTTCAATGGAATTCATCTGCCAAAGCTCGGCTTTACTTCGGTCCAGAGCACGGAGGGCGAAAACGCGAACCACGTCGTCCTCAGGCGGGGTTAGACGCGTGAACTGCCGACAACGAAAAGGCCGCATGGGGTAGTCCCAACTTGAATCGCAGCCGATCGTACTCGACCAACGGCTGAAATACTTCGGGCTCCGACAACGGCCAGAGAGTCGCCCGCGGCGCACTCGATTTTACCCGATCCAACAATGCATTGACCGCTCTCCGCGCTGCCTCATTCGCGGCCTCCATACAAGCAACATCCGTATACGTCTTCACATAATCGGAGGCCAAGAATAAATTTGGAATTTCCGTGGCCGCCTCTGGCCGGTGTTGCAATGAGCCCGACGTGTTGATCATCAGCGGCTCCAAATTCGTCGCTGTTGTCGGATTTGGAAATTGCACATCAGGATCGAGGAACCACTGCGACAGGTTCTGATCCTGCAGCACCTCCGTGCCCCCCACATTCAGGTGTACTTTAATCTGCTCCCAAGCCTCTTTCTCGATCTCCGAAGCAGAGCATTGCATTGCAGGCTTCCCGTACACAATGCCCGGCACCTCCCAATCCGATATGTCAACTGAAAGGATTCCGCCCAGGCGCCCATCGCCAAACTGGGCGAGCGTCCCGGCCTTCCAAAACTGTTTCTGCGAAATTGAGGTCAGAGCCCAAGGGGAATCTGCGTAGAGGGAATGTCCAAACTCGAGCGGCACATCCTGCTTCAGGTAATACTGGATGCCGTTCATCCATGCGGTGTAAATCTTGTTGAGATTAGTGAGCGATGGCGCCAGTGACTTCATCTGGTCATCTACGAGCAACGTCATCGCCTCCACCGGCATGGCCGAGATGTAGTAATCCGCAGTTATTGTCAGTTCTTGTCCGTTGTTTTCGGCAGCAACGGATGTGATTCCCGCCTGCGAGGCGGTAAACGACTTCACCAGCGTGTTATTGCAAAACTTCACGCCTTTTGCACGCAGATACGTGACCCACGGCTGTAGCCAAACATCGTTTGTCGGCCCGTTTAGCAACCGGTCAAATCCTCCGTACGTCAGTAGCCCGTAGAAGAGTTGCAGAAATGTATAACCGACTGTACGTGTGCTGCCTTCCTGCGCCCTGACTGCTACCAATGACCGCGTCAGCCCTTTGCCCAGCAGCGTCTGGTAGGCGGATGAGCGATTTGCCGCATCAATAAACGTCCACCATGGAATGTTTTCGTACTCCGCGATGCGCCTCTCGGGACAACTGGTCAGCAGGGTCAGGATGCGGTCCGTGAAGAACAGCACCTCATCGTCCGGAACTCCGATTCCGCCGAAGATTTCCTGGAATGCGAACCCCCAATCCTCCAACGTTTGCGGAATTCGGGCAGTCAGTACCAGCGGCGGCTTTCCCGCGCGCGCCACGTGAATCCGAGTCGCATGAACCAGGTTATTGAACACGCTGGTATTGCTCGGGTCCGGTATGCGCATCATCGTGTCCGGCAGATGCTTGTAAAAGGCTGGGAAGAAGCGGAACCCATGTTCTCCCGGCAGGTCTTTGCGTCCATCGGTTCCGGTGTTGGCGACAGACAGGCTTCGAGCCTTACCGCCAAACATGTCCTTGCGCTCATAAACCGTGACGTCAAATCCACGCTCGATCAATTCATGAGCCGCACTCAATCCGCCGACACCACCACCCAGCACAGCAACCCGATTAGACATGTTGAATACTTTATCGTCGCCCTCAACTAAAACGCGGGATCAATGCGGCATAGTGCAAGCGAGGAAGCAGCTCCACGGTTCAGCGCGCGTATCGTTCTATTTCATCTGCCGGCGTTCGAGGCTGGCCACTAATTGGCCTGCGGCATTGTATAACTC
This sequence comes from Bryobacteraceae bacterium, assembly GCA_035652115.1. Lineage (GTDB taxonomy): Bacteria > Acidobacteriota > Terriglobia > Bryobacterales > Bryobacteraceae > Bog-105. Next base: position 11,121 of record DASREJ010000243.1, on the reverse strand, counting down.
CAGCCGCTGGGCGGCGATCTTCCATGTCTTCACCTGTGAAAGAGCTTTCAGGAATGCTTGTTCAGTGTCCATCCCGTTTGCACAGGCCATCATCGTCCCGGCTATCTGGCTGAATGTGATCCGGTCGCCACTTAACTCGTAGCTCCCCATGATTCGGTTACAGCCGCCCGATCCACTGACGCGGTGAGATGTCCGATTCAGAACAATGTGGGGCTCCTGTTGTTCAGACGCGGCAGTAACCGGGGTGTCTCTCAGACGGATCAGCTTCCAGTAGGTGTCTTCGAGTGCTGCCGAATTGCTGCCGGAGACGTTCGATTCCAGCGGCTCCAGCTCATAAATTCCTCCATCGGCCATCAAGGATAAGAACAGATGGCCGTTCTTGAGCACATACGACCGGATGTTTTGCCAGTCGTTCGGAAGACGGTTATTAAGCGGAGCCGGCGGGCACATCGCCCGCGTAAGTGCGAGCGGCCCGAATTCAAGTTGATTCGCTCCGGAAGATTTCCACGTGCCGCGTCCGCGGTTGCAGTCGATACGCACGCTCACGTCGCCGGCTGCTCCGAAAGAGATGGTGTATTTCGATTTATCCGACGGCGTAATCATTCTTGCCGTCGCCGCCCTCGAAGTTCACTATGCGCCACGAGGTGCCGCCGAGTTCGCCAGGCGGCGCTTTCGCCGGGGTACCGCGAGCGGAAACGACAACCAGCATTGCTACCAGAGTTTGCGATGTCAGGGTAAGCAACGTTTATTTCCTCACAGACGCGTCACTAAAGGACGCTAGACAATTCATAGGAACGCCGACGGGCCAGCAGCAGGCCGATATAACAGCTTATTGGCCAAGTGAGTAGCCAGGACAGCCAATACCAATGCGGCCAGCCTTTGCTCCAGTTAGGAATGGTAAAGGCGATTCCCATTGCTTCGCCAAAGATGAAGAACCAGAGCACATGCCGCGACGGACGGCCTGGAGCAAAACGCGCGCATAGCCAGGCACAGATAATGGAGACAACCACAAAAAGCGCCGTGCTTGTCATAAGCGCTGCATTGGATGGAAGGCGCCCGGTTACGAAATCGCCCGGGAATAAACGGGAGAGCAACGGATCGGTTGCCATGACAAGGACGATCGACAGCAGATAGCTACCGACTACGACGGCCACGGATTTAAACATCGCGTGAACCCCCTTATAGCTGGAGATTTTACGTCTGCGCCAGCGGGCAGGCAAGCCTTAGTTCGACAAAGTTAGATAACCGCCGTTGTGCGGCCCAAGTTTTGCGAACCTGGCGACGTCTTGTTGCGTAGGTTTATTCGGAGGCGACCTGTGTTCCGATCCTTTTCACTCTCTATAGCTTGTCTGGTGGCAGCCGGTGCGCTCAGCGCTGCGACTGCTTCAAAAGAGTTCAAACGCACTGTGCCTCTCAACGCGAGCGGACATATTGAACTCCGCACAGAGCGCGGGACAGCGCGAATTATGCCATGGGACCGCCACGAAGTGGAGGTTTTCGCCACAATTGAAGCGCGGCCCGAAAACCGTGATCCGGAAGAAAGCGTGCGCCGCACCCAAATTCGTTTTGATGCAAGCCCTGACAGCGTCTACATTCAAACAGATTTCGGAGATCGAACGTGGACCGGATGGTTCGGCGACGACCACGATGGGATTCCTCTGGTTCGTTACGAGATCAAAGTTCCGAGGACCGTAGATCTGACGGTTTCAGACGATCGCTCCGAAATACACATGGGCGATTTGCTCGGCCGCTTGCGGCTGCACACAGACCGCAGTTCCATCGACATCGCGAGCTTTAACGGGGCCCTATCGGTGGAAGCGGATCGCGGACACATCCAAATTGGCAAGCTACTGCTCTCGACTCAAGGCGACTTTCACACCGACCGGACAGAGGTGGAGTTGGGACTCAGTTCGAATTACGGCATGACTTTAGATTTGGATTTAGATCGCGTGTCGCCTTCGGTTGACAGCGGTTTGCTTAGCGGTCAGATTCGAGAGGACAGACGCCACGTAACGTATCGAGGCTCAATCGGACGAGGCGGCCCGACATTGCGGTATAGCGCCGACCGTGGATCCTTGAGGCTGCGGCGCGTTTAAATTAGAACCTTCAATGCCGTTTGAAGTATTGGACGGCGCGTTCGTGTTTTTCCGCTTCCTCGCGAGTCGAGAATGTGCCAAGATTCCTGCGTTTGCCTGTTTTGGCATTCTTCTTCTTTGAATAAAGCCTGTATTCTCCGCTTTGCAGTTTCCGAATCATAACGACCTCCACTCTATAGACAGCAGAGCGGCGCGCATCTGTAGCAAAGCGGAGTCAATTCACACCAGCACATTTGCACTAGTGGCGCAGCGTATAACGGAGCATATGAGTCCCAAAATCGAACAGCGACCGAACGCAACTTCTTGATATCTATCTCACAGAAGTTGGATTGGCGATTGCGAATGTAAAGTTAGATGACTAGATTGCGAATGTTCGGTTGGCTCGACTCGACGGCGCAGGATCTTTACTACGGCTTTCGCTCGCTTATCAAATCTCCATCGTTTGCGATAGTCGCCATTTTGACGCTGACGCTCGGTATTGGCGCGAACACGGCGATCTTCTCAGTAGTTAGCGGTGTTCTGTTGAATCCGCTGCCGTATCCGAATCCCGACCGCATTATTTCGCTGTTCGAGGAGATTCCGAATTTCAAGAACGGGTCGATTTCATACCCCAACTTTCTCGATTGGCAGCGGATGAACCGCACATTTTCCGCGCTCGCCGCCTATCGTCCCACGGCCTATAATCTTTCCGGTCAAGACGAGCCGGAGCACCTGCAAGGCGAGATGATCTCCGCGGGATTCTTCGAGATCTTGGGAGTCAATCCGGTAATCGGGCGAACATTCACCAACGAAGACGATCACCATGGTGCGGCTCCGACAGCCATGATTTCTGAGGCGTTGTGGAGGCGGAAGTTTGGCGCGGCACGCGATATCGTTGGGCAGCGGTTAGTTGTCGACGGCGTGGGAAGGACGGTGATCGGAGTTGTGCCCGCGAGCTTTCGGCTCCGAATCCAGAATTTCCAACGAGGCACGTCTCTCAACGACATCTACACACCGATTGGCGAATATAACGAACCGCAGTTTTACGCAGATCGCGGCGCGGGCTGGGGCATGGACGCGATTGGACGCCTAAAGCCGGGAGTAACGCTGCAGCAAGCTCGCGAAGATATGGAGCGGGTCTCACGCCAACTTACGGAGACGTATCCGAAAGTAGACAGCAACGAAAGAGCCAACCTCATCCCATTGAAAGAAGAGATGGTGGGGGACATGCGTCTGCCATTACTGGTTCTGTTGGGGGCGGTCTCGTTTGTGCTATTGATTGCGTGTGTGAACGTGGCAAACCTGTTGCTCGCGCGTTCTACGTCTCGGCAGCGCGAGTTCGCGATCCGCGTTGCCGTAGGCGCAGGGCAGACGCGCATCCTCCGACAACTGCTTACCGAAAGCGTTCTGCTGGCCATTATTGGAGGCGCCTTAGGCCTGTTCTTTGCACAGTTCGGAACAAGCGCCGCGATTGCCGCAATGCCACGCACACTGCCGAGAGCTGAAGAGATCGGCCTCGATTATCGCGTGCTGCTTTTCACTCTTCTGATAACCCTAACAGCCGGGATCGTCTTTGGACTGGCGCCGGCGCTCCGAACGCGGCGCGCCAGTATCGGTGCGGCGCTGAGGGAAAGCGGACGAAGCATTGCGGGAACGCGCAGCCGCACGCAACGTGTATTCGTGATTGTCGAGATGGCGATGGCGCTGGTTTTGTTGGTGGGAGCCGGATTAATGGTTCGATCGCTGTTTGTGCTGTGGCGGCTCGATCCCGGTTTCAATCCGCATGGAGTGATGACGTTTTCCATTTCGCCACAACCGTCACTGGCAAAAGAAAACCCGGCGGCCATCCGGTCATTCCTACGGCAGATCCACAATCAAATTGTCTCGACCCCAGGGGTTGACGCCGCATCGCTGAGCGGCGCCTCAACGCTCATGGAAAGCGACAACGATTGGTACATCTGGTTCGCCGGTCGTTCGAAGCCTTCACACACCACGGACCTGCCCATGGCGCTAACCTATATGGTCGAGCCCGAATATCTCCAGACATTGCGGATTCCACTTAGGAGCGGGCGTTTTCTTACTGATGCCGATAACGAACACTCCTCCCCGGTTGTGGTAATCGATGAGACGCTAGCCCAAAAATATTTTCCGCATCAAGACCCGGTGGGCCAGTACCTGGATCTCGATAACGATCCTTCGCAGCCAAACCGATATCCCAAACCGCGTATCGTCGGAGTGGTCGCCCATGTGAATCAGTGGGGCCTGGACACGGACGCCGCGAACCCGCTGCATGCGCAGATGTATCTGCCGATCACTCAAATGCCGGATCAGGATGTGCGCAACATCGCGCGAGGGCTCTGCATGTATGTGCGCGGCAACGCGGGAGTGGCTCCCAACTTCGAAATGCTGCGTCAACGGCTTCTCTCATTGAACCGCGACCTTGTGGTTTTTGAGAACGAGCCGATGGAGCAGATTGTTTTGAGAAGCATTGCAAGCAAGCGTTTCGCCATGACACTGCTGGCTGTTTTTGCGGGCCTTGCTTTACTGCTGGCAAGTATTGGAATTTACGGGGTGTTGTCGTACCTGGTCGGTCAACGTACGCAAGAGATTGGCGTCCGGATGGCTTTGGGCGCGGCGCGGCTGGATGTTCTGCGCATGATCTTGAAGGACGGGGCGCGCATGATTCTGGCCGGTACCGGAATTGGAATAGCAGCGGCGCTAGGACTGACGCAATTGATGTCCAAGATGCTGTTTGGTGTAAACCCAACGGATTTTGCGACATTCTTTCTGGTGGTTTTGACCCTATGCTCCATTGCGTTGTTCGCTTGTTATGTTCCGGCAAGAAGAGCGATGAAGATCGACCCAATGATTGCGTTGCGCGATGAATGAATGTTCATTTCCCGGCTTCGTCGCGACGTAAAAATCAAACTATCGCATCTACCAGGGGTGATAGTACTAACCGCAGCCTGAGGTCCGTATTTTGGTTCATACCGTTGGTTGGATCATGCTAACTTTGTGAATCGCTGTGTTGCATACCTTCCGAACCTACAACATCCTGGTTGTGGAGGATAACCCCGGAGACATCGTCTTGATCCGGGAAGCCTTTGCCGAATGCGGGAAGGCATGTGCGCTTACTTTTGCCGAAACGAGCCAGGCCGCAAAAGAGTATCTGGCATCGCAAAGCTTTGATTTGGTCATTTCCGATATGGGCATTCGAAAGGAGGAGGGTACGGAGTTTATCCGAGCCATCCGATCCGACGAACGCTTAAAATCTCTGCCCATTATCGTTCTGAGCGGTTCCCCGGATTCGAAACGGGCTTATGACGCGGGCGCCAACGCTTTCATCGCGAAGGCAATGAACATGGACGAGTTCTTTGCGAAGATCAAGGCCCTAATGCATTTTTGGGTGGAAGTGGTGGAACTGCCACGCTCCCTTGGGCAAGTATAGGACGATCTACTATTCGTTTCGAAGGGCTGTAACCGGATCGACCCGCGAGGCGCGCCAAGCGGGGCCATAGGCGGCGATTACTCCCAGCACGACCATAATCGCCACGGCAACACCCAACACCAATGGGTCCATCGCCTCCAGGCCAACCAGTTGGCTTTTGATCAACCGGTTTACCAGGCCAGAAACGATTAATCCCGTCGCCAACCCGGCAAACAGCATAATGCTGGTTTCCTGCAGAATCATCTTAATCACAGTTCTGCTTTCCGCTCCGACAGCCATACGAATCCCGATCTCACTGGTGCGTTGGGAAACGCCGTAAGCGAGCACGCCGTAAATTCCGATGGCAGCGAGCAGCAAGGCAAGACCTCCGAAGATGGAGGTCATGCGCGCGATGAGGCGGTCCTGACGCACGCGATCGTCGATCAGATCTCCCAACGACCGAGCCGCAAGAATTGCCAGATGCGGGTCGACGCTCTGAACCACTCGGCGAAGAGAAACAAGCTGGGCGTTAGGATCACCTGCGGTGCGCACTTCGAAATATAGAGAAGGCGGTACCTCAAACGGCTTCTGGAGAACGGCCACGAAGAAGCGTGGCGGAATGACGCCCCGCAGACTATGGTCACGGGAATCCTTCGCGACGCCGACAATTTCGAAGACGGTGCGTGTATCGCCATAGACGTCGACAATGTGTTTGCCGATGGGATTACGATCTGCAAAAAAGAGCTTTGCAAACGCCTGATTGATGACGCAAACCAGCATTCCTCCGGCTTGATCGCGTTCCGTTATTCCGCGGCCTAGCAAAATGGGTATACCGAGCGTCGAAAAGTAATTCGGCCCGACCTGATCCCAGCGCGATCCTCGATCGTCTTTGCCGTGCGGCGTGTAGCCTTCTACCTCAATCTGGTCGCCGGATTCAGTGCCGCCGAACAGACCATTCTCCGAAAACGCGAGAGCCTTAACGCCTGGCGAGGAAGCGAGGGCCTCGCGTAAGCGCTTGTACAGATATATAAGTTGCGGACCTTTGTACCCGGCGGTCACTCCGTCTACGCGCATGGTGAGAAGACGTTCGCGGGGATAACCAAGATCCGCCTGTTGCAAATTGGCCAGGGTTCGTAGAAACAACCCCGCACCAATTACCAGCACAAGCGACAGCGCGACTTGCGCGACAACGAATGCTTTGCTTAACAGAATCCGGCCTGCCGATGCGGTCATGCCTCGGCCGCCTTCGCGCAACGCACCGCCAATTTCAGTTCGTGCCGCGCGCAATGCCGGCGCAAGACCAAAGACGACGGTGGTTGCTACGGCGATACCCGCAGTGAAAAGCAGGACGCGCCAATCCGTGCCGACCTCGAGTTGAATGGGATTATTCGGCGTGGACGCAAGACGCATGAGCAGCGCCGCGCCTGTTTGGGCCAAAAGCAATCCGCCGCATGCGCCCAGAACGGAGAGGATCAAGCTCTCGGTTAATAGTTGCCGGACGACGCGATACTTATTAGCGCCCAAAGCCAGACGGATCATGACTTCACGACGACGGGTGTTGGCACGGGCCAGCAGGAGATTCGTGACGTTGACGCAGCAAATGAGAAGCACTGTTCCAACCGCGGCGAAAATTACCTGCAGTGGTTTTTGCACGCGATCACGCAGTTCCGACGCGCCCTGCGCGGCGGGGCGGAGTTTCAGACGTTGATCCATGAAGCTCTTTTGGGCATCGGCCGAGAGCGAAGCGTAGCTCGCTTCTAATCCGCGCTTGAAAATGCCGTTCGCTTCGGTTTGTGCCTGGGCCAGCGAATAGCCTGGCTGCAAGCGTCCGAAGACGTGCAGCCACATGACCTTCTGAGTGGGATCGGGCAGCGGATGAAGCCAATCGCGGCCTGGCAGCACCTGCTTTTGCATGCTCAACGGCACCCAGAGATCGGGATTACTGCCGACGCTCTCGCCAAAAAATCCGGGCGGAGCGATTCCGATCACAGTCAGCACAGCCTGGCGGACGGTGATCGTCTTTCCGAGCACATCGTCGGACCGGCCAAAGCGCCGCGCCCAAAAGTTATCACTCAGAACCGCGTACGGAACTCGTCCCAGTTGCTTGTCCACACTTTCGTCAAAAAACCGGCCAACATGCGGCTGGATGCCCAGGGCGGAAAAGAAATCTCCCGAGACCAGGCGAACGTAGGCTTCTTCGGAACTGCCTCCTTCGACGGAAACCTGGTAGCGTTGAAGCGCGCTCTGCGTAGCGAACAACGCAGACACTGACGTCATCTGCTTCAGGTCTTCAAATTCGGGATAGCTCAGCAGGGTCCGCTCGCCGCTGTCACTGCCAATCGACACGCCGCTCGAGTTCGGGTCGGTCATGATGACTAACTGCTGAGGATTCTTGACCGGGAGCGCCTTCATAAGCACTGTGTCGAGAAGGCTGAAGATCGCGGTGTTTGCACCGATGCCCAACACCAGCGACAAGACGGCGACTATAAAGAATCCGGGTGTGCGCGTTAGCGACCGCCACCCGAATTGCAAGTCGTGAAACAGAAACATTAGCTGGGTGTTTAATGCAACTAACGCGCCACGCTAAGTGGCTGGAATAATTGGGCACATCGGGAGCGCCGAGGCGTGGTTTGTCCGGTTGTGGGACACCGCATTTCGATGCCGCAAACGTGTGCAGCGAACCGAAAAACGAAACATCCGATAGTCTGAATGTTTGCGTTCCCGCTATTCGGACCTCCTTTTTGGCGCGACTGTTTTTTTGAGTGCGTTTCTTCTCTTCTCCGTCGAGCCGCTGGTTGCAAAACGCATTCTTCCCTGGTACGGCGGATCGGCGGCAGTGTGGTCGACGTGCCTCGTCTTTTTTCAGACAGCGCTTCTAGTCGGGTACTGGTACGCTCGCCTGCTGACGCTACGTCTCGACTTCAAACTGCAACTCACCACGCACGTGGTGCTGCTGGGCGCGAGTTGCCTATTTCTTCCGATTGGCCCTGGAGCCCGCTGGCGGCCGATGTCTGCAGCCGATCCCGTCTGGCACATACTCGAGCTGCTAACCGCCACCATTGTGCTTCCATTTATTGCGCTTTCCGCGACGAGTCCCCTGCTGCAGCACTGGCTGACCCGCATCGGGCATCGAGCGCCTTATCGCTTCTTTGCGGTTTCAAATTTCGCTTCGCTTGCTGCGCTGCTCGCCTATCCGATTTTGGTTGAGCCGAGTCTCGATTTAGCAGATCAACGCATTTGGTGGTCGGCTGTTTATGTTTGCTTTGCTCTGCTATGCGTGCTGTGTGGGTGGCGAAGCCGTACCGGAGAGGCGGCCGCAGCTTTTGAAAAACAGGAGTTCGAATGGATACCGCCGTGGCGCAAAGGCGTTTGGTTTGCGCTTTCCGCGTGCGGCGGAATGCTGCTACTTTCAGTCACAAATCACCTGACCGAAAATGTAGCGGCAGTGCCGTTGCTTTGGGTGCTGCCACTGGCGGCGTATCTGCTCAGTTTTGTCCTTACTTTCGGGGGCGAACGCACGTACGCGCGAGGGCTCTGGCTGCGCGTGCTTGCGCTGACAGTTGGCTTGCTTGGCTATGCGATCTCAAATATCAATTCGGTGGTAGCGCTTCAGGTGGCGTTGCCAGTCTTTCTTATCGGCCTCCTGATCTGCTGTATCTTCTGTCATGGCGAGCTATATCGCCTACGTCCACCGGCGAAGCAGCTCACCACGTTTTATCTGGTGATCGCCGCGGGCGGCGCCTTCGGCGCTATTTTTGTGGGCTTGGTCGCGCCCGCTATTTTTGACGCCATTTACGAGCTGCCGATCAGCTTGCTGGCAACCGCAGTCTTGGCGTCCGTTGTCACCTGGCGCGATGGAACATGGCAGGTGCGGGCGTTTTGGGCCGCTTTCGCGGTGTGCATGGCCGTGGTTCCTGTCGAAAATTACAGGCAGTACCACGAAAACTCGCTGGCAATTCGCCGCAGCTTTTATGGAGCGTTACGAGTGGTGCAATCGCCTCACGCGGGCGCCGAGCAAACGCGAACGTTATTCCACGGAACCATCGAGCACGGAGCGCAGTATCTATGGCCTCCGCGACGAGATCGAGCGACCACCTATTACGGACCGGATTCCGGAATCGGCGTTGTTCTGCGCGAAGGTTTTTCCGGACCAAAACACGTCGGCCTAGTCGGTCTTGGAATAGGTACGCTGGCGGCATACGGCGAGCCCGGCGATACGTTCCGCTTTTACGAGATCAACAAGCAAGTTATCGATATTGCACAATCGCTTTTTTTCTATACGCGCGAGACGCATGCCCAAACAACCGTCATAGAGGGCGATGGCCGTTTGTCGTTGGAGCAAGATACAACGCCGCCGTTTGATGTGCTTGCGCTGGATGCATTTTCCGGCGACGCCATACCCGTTCATTTGCTGACCAAAGAAGCCGGGCAGATGTATGTGAGACACATCAAGCCGAATGGGGTCATCGCGTTTCACGTATCAAATGATTTTTTGGACCTTGCGCCGGTCGTGCAGCAACTGGCAAACAGCCTTGGTTATCATTGCGTGCTGGTTCGCAGCCACGCAGGGGACGATCTTGTGCTTGCAGCAGATTGGGTCTTAGTTACAAATAACGCCGACATATTGAACAATGAGGCGATAAAGCTGCGTTCCGCGCCGATTACAAAGATTTCCGGCCTGCGGCTTTGGACCGACGACTACAGCAACTTATTTCAAATCATCAAGCGACCAACCCTACACTGACCTCCTTGCCTACCGTTTCGTCATTTGAAAAAACGAAGCCATTTCCTAGATGGCCCGGCAATGCCGGCTCGGAGGATTGGCAATCTCGGCTCTGTTGTCCAAGCACCTGGCCGCTTGCCAGGCCGCGGTTACCGTTAACGGACGGTTGCTCATTGGCTTTGCGCTCCGCCTGCAGGCGTTCCAATTCGGCCATGGCTTTGGCACGCTTGCGATCTAACCGCGCTTCCTGAATTTGGAAGTTACGGAACTGCTTTTCGTAAGTCATGTGCGTTTGCAGAACGATCCGGTTGTAGCGATGCGCTTCGGGAAGATCGTTGAAGGCGTCCTCGAATTGTTCGTGGCCGTGGGCGTAAAGCGCAAATTCAAGAGCCTGGATGCGGCGTTGACGCCAGAAGCAATCCACGATGACCTGGACCAGTTCGCATTCAACCTGACCGACAGGCTTGAAATCGTTCTGGAAACCGGCAAGGAAGCGAGCGTATTCTTCGACATCGTCGGTAGGAAGAAGAACGGTGCGGCCGGTGAGCGCGGACTTGACCGCGTTTTGGGACGATCTGGCGAGGCCGGCGGCGGTGCGAGGGCCGGTGGACAACTGGGCATTAGCTCGGTTGGCGGCGAGTTGGGCTGGTGAGATGGGCGCGATGGCAGGCGCTTCCGGAATCAAGGGCACTGACGCTTCCGGCACGGTGTGAACGTTGGCGGGTATGGAGGCGGGCTTCGGCCACGGCGTGCGATTCTTTTTGGACAAGTTCGGGCTCCTAAATGGTTTGTGGCCCGGCAACGTTCGTGCGGCGGCTTGGCGAATTCCGTTACTGCGATCCAAGCACCGCCCGAACTGCCAGGCCGAAACAAAAATAGCCTGGGACGAGGAGGCA